>CAZVAW010000004.1:0-32456 GCA_964625205.1 uncultured Desulfurococcaceae archaeon | reverse complement strand
ACAAGTACATTTTCAAACTCGCCTGATTTCCTCTTATCATCTACTTCCTCGTAATACTTCAACGCCGGAGATACTATTTTGTATCTAAACTTTCTAGCATGTATTAATAATAACCTCAATATGCTACACCACATTGTATACTTAAGATAATGTGAATTAAAAACATGTTTTAAATAACTGATTCCTGGCCAAAACCTTTTTTCTCACCGGGCTTGAATGATTTCATTTGGATGAGCTGTTGGGGTACTGGTAAAGGCGGTGGAGTTCCAAGTGATCTACTCAATAGTATTGTCTCGGCCAAGGCATTTACAAAAACGGCTTGAATAATAGAGCTTGGTATTTGTTTCTTCTTAATACTCTCTTCGAGTTTATCTAGGTCTTCTCTTTTCTCAGAAGAAACAAGAGCGTTTCCCTTCAAAATAATCTGTATAACCGGGGGGTTTGAGGATACCGTGAATGTAAATGGTATTATATATTGGTTGCCTCTACGTACAGGCTCTGATGACGGTAATGCTAAGTTAACATTGAAATCTATACGAGGAGGTAGACTAGTCGATAGTTTCTCAGCATTAATACTAGATAACTGTATAGATATAGCATACAATACTTACAACCACCTTATAAGTGCTTTACTTATTTATTAATGGTTAAAACATGGTTAATAACCTACTTGTTTAAACCCTAATCCAAATAAAATGGAGATATAGGGGGGTATCTGGATTAAATCTATATAGGGGGAGTAGAGAATGAGTGGTGGAAAAAAGAAGATAGAAAGTATAAGAGACATACCAGGTGTAACGCCTACCGTAGCTGATAAACTTGAAGCCGCTGGATTTACCTCACCATGGGCTATAGTAGTTGCACGCGCCGAGGAATTAGCAGAGAAAGCCGGTATTCCACAGCCTACGGCTGAGAGGATTATACAGAATGCTAGAAGATTACTTGGTATTACATTTAAAACTGCTAAAGAGATAAAACTTGAACGTATGAATGTTAAGAAGATAACAACTGGTAGCAAAAACCTAGACGATCTATTAGGCGGTGGTATAGAAACCAAGACTATTACCGAGTTCTACGGCGAATACGGTACTGGTAAAACCCAGATCTGCCACCAATTAGCAGTTAATGTCCAATTACCACCGGAAAAAGGTGGATTAGCCGGGAGAGCCGTCTATATAGATACCGAAGGCACATTTAGATGGGAGAGAATAGAGGCCATGGCTAGAGGAGTAGGACTTGACCCCGATGAAGTAATGGAGAATATCTATGTACAAAGAGCCTTCAACAGCGATCACCAAATAGCGATCGTAGAGGAATTATTCAAGTTTGTACCCGAGAACAATGTCAAGCTAGTAATTATAGACTCAGTAACTAGTCATTTCAGAGCAGAATATCCCGGTAGAGAACACTTAGCCGTGCGTCAACAAAAACTCAACATGCATCTTCACCAGTTGATGAAGCTAGCCGAGGTATACAACATAGCTGTTGTTGTGACAAACCAGGTCATGGCCAGACCAGACGTCTTCTACGGCGATCCAACACAACCGATCGGTGGACACGTATTAGCACATACACCTGGAGTTAGGGTTCAATTAAGAAAAGCTAAGGGTAATAAGAGGATCGCACGCGTTGTAGACGCACCACATCTACCAGAGGGCGAAGCAGTATTCGTGATCACAGATGAGGGTATAAGAGATCCTGAGGAGTGAAAACATTAAAGTTTAGAATTTAAACAAATAGTAAAGTGGTAGATCACTTAATATAAGGAACAATATAAACCCAGCTAGTAGAGGAACTAAGAAAGGTATACCATATGTAACCCATATATACTCATCAGGAGATACTAGTCCCTTCGTTATTAATTCTTTGAATTTCTCTTGATGCTCTACATAATCTTCTCGTTCAACGTCAAAGGTAAGCCTGTATTTCTTAATAATTCCTTGCTTTGTCTCCTCGAATAATACTAATGGATAATAATTCTGTGTATTTAGATACTCTCTAATAGTCATTGGTCTACCAATAAGTACTAATGCTATTTTCATAGATAATGAGAGATCCCGTGGCAATTTACCCCAGTACCTTATGGATATAAAAACTGTTTTAAACAACATAAACGCTATTGATGATAACGCTGAATACAATACAATGATCATTACTGGCGGGACATGTATTTTAACGGGTGCTTTCAACCAAGTAATATCATATATTTCGATAAACGGAAATAATAACGTAACCTCAGTTATTAGAAAAACATCGGCTTTACCCATTAAACCAAATAAATATAAGACGGTGAATAGACCGCTTCCTACGAGTAGAGATAATAGTATATAACCTATAGTGAATATGGGATAGTACTGTGTGAAATAATATGGAATCGAGACGAGAAATAAGATCATTGAACCGGCCAGGCTAAACCACACGTATTTATCAGGAACATCTCTATATTTAATATCATAATATGAAAACCAGCTAAGAACACCTATACAATAAAGTATCTTAACCCATAATATATAGGGGTAAATATTGGTGAACAATGATAATCACCTATACATAATTGATCCTTTAATACGTAGTCGTGATTTAAAAAGACTTATTAAGAGAATAAAACCGATCGAGTCAAATAAATATAGTGTATATCTAGTTAGAGAGAATACTGTCTTATATAAGGTACTAGTACTGGGAAAGCCTAATGTTAAATATTATTCTAGGAGGAAATATGATGTGTTAAGCGGACTCACATATAGAATTAGAGAAGCCTTGATCAAACATCTCGGAAGAGACTTTATAGAAGTATACTGGGACGGATCATATTATAGGGTAAAAATAAAGTATTCACCATTAACAATAAGAATCGTAGTAGATGATTACAAGTATAAGAAGGTGTAGATAGGATTGACTAATTTTAAGATCTTATGGAACCCATGGAGATTCGAGTATGTTAAAACCACTGTAAAACCAAGAGAGAAATGTGTTTTATGCGAACTGCCAAAGCACGATGATAAAGAATCATTGATAATCTACCGTGGAAAACACTCCTATATAGCATTAAATGCTTACCCGTATAATAGTGGCCATGTAATGATAATACCTTATCGCCACGTCCCAAGCATAGAGGATCTTAGTAGTGAAGAGTTAACCGAGATCACGGACTTGATAGTTAAGTCTATAAAAGCTATACGTAAAGCGTTCAATCCAGACGGGTTTAACGTAGGAATGAATATTGGTAGAGCAGCTGGTGCCGGTATTGATGACCACGTCCATGTCCATGTCGTGCCCAGATGGGTTGGTGATGCTAATTTCATGGCCATAATAAGCTCGACTAAAAATCTACCGATAAGCTTAGATGAAACATATAGGTTATTAAGGGATGCATGGAAAAAACTATTTAATAGTGAAGAAGCCCTCGATCACTGAAACGTGATGAAGGCAGGGTTTATCGGATCCACTACTGTGGTGTTTAATATTGATCAGTAAGAAATACTTTAGAATTATCGAGAAATACGTGTTTTTAGGGACACTTAGATATCGTGTTCAAATAATTGGCACAAATATCGTATTCAATGTAAAAGCATCAACCGATGAAGAAGCATTGAAAAAAGCAATAAATCTAGCGGAAAAATCTGGTTTAACTGACGAATATATAGAAAAACTACGAGAGAGATTTAAAGCATTACAAAAATAACGTGTTGAAGTAGATGAAGAGACTTGCCCCCCTGAGACCATTATGGGATGAAGAAATTACCGCGAACTGATCAGATCTTCTTACTTTTAATCTCTTCGATCTTCTTCAACTGCTCTATAAACTCTTCATAAACGTCTTTAACATATCTACCTATATCTTCATAGGGAGTGTTTTCAAGTAGGCGTTTTAGGAATTTAGCGGCACATCTACTGCTATGGAAGCTAAGGATGAGGTTGCCATACTTAATAACTATGCCTTGACCTTCTGGAAAAACCCTTCCACACACTATACATTTATACTTGTTCTTAACCATACCTAATTTCACCTAATTTACCTACTACATTCGGTTAAACCAGATTCTTTTATCTTGTCATATAGTTCAGATACTGCATCAGTATATAGTCTTATCCGTGTAGTTCCTCGACTTTTATCACGTAATTCAACATACCTTCTCTTGGCATTATATTCGTAACAGTACTCATTAGAAAATCGGAGAAAGAACTTATCATTCAATACTATACCGGATTTATAGATAACATAGTTTTGCGGTAACATAATATTTGATGCTTTACTTCTCGACGTTACGAGGATCCTTAGAATAGATAAGAAACCGAATATGAACTCATACATTATTAAGAATGATAGAAATGTAACTAGTAATTCATTATTGAGGACAAGCTTTAACGCATAATACGTTAATGGGAATATAGTAGCTCTATATAATGGGAATATTATCAATACAATTATTGACAACATCAACAAGGACATAGAAGCCATAGCTTGTTTCTTCAACTCATCCATAAGTAGTTTATCGAGCATAGCAACTTTCATAGCATTTCTCTCCTTAAATACAGGAGCACCAAGTTCTTTTTGCGGAGGTATCTTAGTCCATGCTCTTGTTGTTCTAAACATAATGAACATTAACACTATAAAGTATATGAGGAAAACATAAATATAGTATTGCGGTATAAGGGTAGTGACTAACGAGATAAACAATATACTTAACTGACTGATCAATATGTTAGTTCTACGCGATGGTTGACGCATCATCCCCTACGTGCACCATACAGTGTTAATTAATATTTAATAAGTAAGACTAGGAGTAAACCCCTATAAAGATATAGGGTCGTAACACATATATTTATATCCCATGAATGATGACTCGCCACATCTACAGAGAAGTGAAGAAGGTCCGTGTTGCTGATATTCATTTGAGGCGATGAGGTAGAGGGAGATACTAGATATGAAGATGAAGAAGTTATCCCCGACCGAGCCTTGTTTTAATCTTGTATTCTCAGTTGAAATACCGCCGTCGATACCTACTTCAAAGATAGAGAAGAAATTAAGACAAAAACTTGGTTTTAGAACCAAGCTCATAGCTGAGAATATTGTACAAATGAAAATCTCAGTAGAACTAAGTAAAGCTAAAGAAATTATTGAACAGTTCAAATCAGCAATAAATGAAATAGCCAACGAATTACCTAGCAATTCTATTATCTGTTCAGAATACTGGTTCATAGTAAAAAATATGGAATGCATATGTAGAAACGGAGTTAAAGTTAATGATAGAATCTTCTGTATTATAGAGTTTAACGGGAAATATGCAAGGATCTATTGTAATAACGTTGAGAATTACGTTTCAATAAAGTTCTTTTCTAAAAAACCATCTTTAAACGTAGATCCCGTACAAGTACCAGCTACTGTATTTACACATTGTACCGAGATAAGCAGGATCAATACTATCGTAGAAATAATATTAAGCGATATTAATACTATATTAAGTGTTATTGAAAAATGATGAACGCCCTATCCCATAGACCTTTACGGGATGATTGTCAGAACCCAAACTGAACTACATTGTCTTATAATTGGTTTTTTCTGCTAAGAACTCTTTGAATCTCTTCGAGTCCTGTGCCATAAACACGTTATTAAACATTATATATCCAGTTTCAAACTCTAAGTCCTCTAAATAATTAATTAGCTTCTCAAAATCCTCATCAGTATACTTATACCTATAATTTACTTCACCAGGTCCAATACCATGTAATCTCGTATAAAATATATTATTTACAATATTTACTGGTTTTTTCTTGAAAATATCTACTATATGTAGGACGTTATATCTAGTCAATATACGTTCTAATACATCCTCGTGTTTACTCCATTCACCACGAGGCTCCCAACCTATAATGTATTTACCATTAGTAATGTTTTGGATTTTTTCAAAGAACTCTTCAACCCATTTTATAGATTCTTCATTATAAGGCATACTAGCTGGGGTTTGAAACACTATTATTTGAGCATTTAATACGTTTGCAAGCTCTATAGTTTTCTTAAAAGCTTCAATATTCTCCTTCGTTGGTTTGAGAAAACCATAATTTTCCAGATTACCGCTTGGTTTTTTCTTCATCTTACGCCATGTAGGTGAAGATGAAGGATGAGTAATTACTTGCCAAGCCTTGATCGTAAACTCGAAATTAGATGGTGCTTCACTACGTATCTTAGAAGCCCACTCTGGCGATGGAAGGTTGTAGAAAGTATTTTGTAGTTCAACAACGCTATATTCGCTGAAATACTTTGATCTGGCTTGTGGGAAACCACAGCAACCAACTTTAACTATTTTAACCAAGGCCTTAGCCCTCAGATCTCATTAATACTAGCATCACGAACAAACTCTAGGTTCATAATGAGTTCTTTTAAGTCATCAGTATTTAATATAAGTGATTTAGATAGATCAACTATGAATGAACACTCGCCAATTTCGCCTCTCTTAATCACAACACATTTTAAAGCTACAATATCTATTCCATTATCAGCTAATGTCTTCGAAATCTCGGCGACAACACCGGGTCTATCTTCTACAGTGATGTTTATTTCGACGAGCTTAGCACGATCAGGGATGGGTGATAAGAATATTTTCTTCTCGTCTAAGTCGGCGAACAATAATATATTCATACCCTCCCTAATCCCGAGCGCTTCCCGTATAGATAACGGGATTGTTATCCTACCTTTGGAGTCAACTCTTACAAGTTCTTTAAATTTCATACTACATTCGCTCCTTACAAGTTAATGTTTTTCTCCTACTATATTTCTGTAGACAAGCTCTTATTTTAAACTACGGATAAAAGATTATTAACCCTACTAAAGCAAAGGTTAGAAAGGATATGGTAGTTGTGTTAACACTTTTATATCATAGTTTTTCAATTCCTTCTTCCACATATCACCAAGACCAAGTACTACTATTATATCAGATATTCTCACTCTTGCTCTTTCAAGCGTAGTTAATATAGTCTTAAGTGTTCTACCCGTATAAACTACATCGGCTAAAACTAGAATATTGTCTTTTCTACTGATTAAGTCCTTATCAATATAGAGAGTCTCAGTATCCTTAGGTGAACGAGGAACAATAGCTGTATAGTAATGTACTCCCGGATATGCTTTCCTCTTAACCAATACTATAGGTGTATTAAGCTCGATACCTAATACTGTGGCTAAGGGCATAACAGCTTCAGCTGTAGCTATTATTTTCGTTATATCCCTACCTATTAGTTTCAGGGAAATTATTATTGATAATAACCGGACTACATAAGGATCTTTAAGAACACGTGATAGATCAATGATATTGCTTTTCTCCTCCTCGACGAGCTCTTTCAACAAATAATCTAGATCAACTGATAAAGCTATACGTGCTAAGATATTCGCTGCTTGTTCAAAACTTGGAATAATATTGCCACGTACATACCTACATAGTACGGATTCAGGTATACCAGTTAATTTATTAAGAATTTTATATGGAAGATTTGGTTTTAATAACCTCAACACATCATTAGCAAGAATTCTAATTTTCAACTTAGAATACTTTGTTGCTGAATATGCTTTGATAATGGTATCGATCATAGATTTTACTTCCTCTTCACCGGGAACCCTTAAAGCTATAGATTTCACATTAATACCTTTCCTCAATCCACACCACAACCTATTAGTGGTTAGCAATAGATATTTTTAATCAACTAATTAAAAAGTTTTAGGGTCGCTAATTAAATAGTTTTTAACCACTTAGTTCAATATTACGGTTTAGGGATGAACGAGGTTTTAAGTGCGGATAAATAATGTGAAGAAAAACCCACGCGGTGACCCTCATTATACACTATATCCTACTTAGATAAGTATGTGGAAAAACTAGGTATACCCATGGAATATATATATCAAGCTATAGGTGAAAGTGAGTTCTATGGCGAACCATATATTAAGCTTTGTAGAACATGTAATCAAGACTATAAAGTATGTATAGTGCTCCAGATCTCACCCATAGAAATACATGAATACATAGTTTTAGTAAAGGGTGTTATCATAGAGGTTAGTAAAGATAAACAATTAGACTCTACAATAGAAGAGATTCTCCGACGTGCAAAGGTCGTCAAATACTATAGGGATACAGTCTCTTTTTATATCCCACGTGATTTAACAGTAAGTCTATATAAGAAACTATGTGGTGAGAACAAGGAGTTCAGCATCGAAAAAATGCCTATCGAAGAAGCCCTAATATACTTAGGTGAAGAAGATGGTTTTAATCAAGGCAAAGAGATGGTTAGATAAGGAGGAGTTTAAGGAAATCTTAAAAATAGCTGATTATACTGGTTTTGAAAACGGTCGCGCCATTTTTACGTTTAACTTTGATAAAGCACTTCGAAACGGATATAGTTATGAAGACATAATACTTCTTATTCAAGAATACGATCTTGAAGTCGATGAAGCTGATCTCGAAGAAATAAGAGATTTATTTGAGAAAATAGGCGTAGAGATAAGATGGGATCGAAGTACGGGTTCGGTTAAACTAAGAATTCCATGGAAGATATACTATAGGGTGAAAGAGGATCTTAAAGCCGTTAATGCCAGGTATGCGGGTAAGAATGAAAATGAAATAATTTACATCATACTACCAGATAAGATACATGAGCTAACAGATAGGATCGTTGGTAAAGGATTCAATGTAGTTGATAAAGAAGGTCTTTTACGTGAGAAACAATTACCTTTCAAACCAGTTCTTAGAAATATAGAGCTTAGAGATTATCAAAGAGAAGCGCTTGATAAGTGGGTTGAAAACAACTATAAGGGGATAATAGCTCTTCCAACGGGTTCGGGTAAAACGGTCATAGGTATAGCTACTTTAACTATAAAACCAGTTAGAACCCTGATAATAACTTTTACGCGAGAACAAATGTTTCAGTGGAGAGACTCTATAGTCAAATATACCGATATAGAGCCTAGGTATATTGGTTTAATGTATAGTGAAGAAAAGAGATTAGCACCAATAACTATTACAACATACCAAAGCGGGTTTAGAATAATCAATGATATATCACCATATTTTGATCTACTTATAGTTGATGAAGTACATCATCTACCAGCTGATAAGTTCAAATACATAGCATTACATAGTATAGCGAGATATAGAATGGGGTTATCAGCAACACCCGTACGCGAGGATGGAAAACACGAGGAATTATTCCCACTACTAGGTGGAATCATATATTATAAAAGCCCAGCTGAGCTGGCCCAGAAAGGATACTTAGCAAGATATAGGATACAAACAGTAAAGATCAAGTTAACACGTGAAGAGCAGAAAGAGTATGAAAAACTTAGGAAAAAGTATCGTGCATTAGTAGGTAGCTCTACTTTTCAAGAAGTATTAGAGGCGGCTAGAAAAGGCGATCCCTATGCCAAGGAGGCGTTGAAAATACATAGTCAAATGAGAATGTTACTCGCTAAATCTCGCTCTAAAATAGAAAAAGCTGTTGAAATAGCTAAGAATGAGTTTGAAAAAGGAAATAAAGTCATAATCTTTACACAATATGTTGAACAAGCTAAGAAGATTAGCGAAGCATTAAATGCTTACCTGTTGACTGGCGAGATACCCGTTGACGAGAGAAAAAATATATTAATGAAATTCAAAGAAGCAGATCGTGGCATATTAGTTGTAACTACTGTTGGTGATGAAGGACTAGATATACCTGATGCAAACGTAGGCATTATAGTATCGGGTACTGGTTCGCGGAGACAATTCATACAGAGGTTGGGAAGGCTTTTAAGACCTAAAAAGGGAGCTGTTGAAGCTAGATTATATGAGATCGTGATCGTTAAAACCCCCGAAGAGTATCAATCTAGGAAGAGGAAAGAATTGAATTTAGATGATTATTTAGATGAGTAAAACATCTACTAAACTCCAGAATAAATATTTTCGTAATCCACTACATTCACGTGGTAAATTATAGATTATCTTAGACTTAGAAGATCCTGGTTTAAATACTAGTAATGGGTTTATTTTGTTATCCGAGATAAAATAGCTTAGCACGTATTCGCGTGGTTTTCTAAAACATAGGTCTTCTAAAGCCTTTCTATACAGGTCACTAACATATAGTTTCCTAGGAGCTACCCAGTTATACTGTGTATTAAGCCCATCCATGTATAGTATTTCATCGCAATTTAAATCAACACATTGGAACCTTAGATAGTGATCATTTATTTCCTCTTCATACGTTTTATCAGGCACGTGTCTTTCTATTAATTGGACAACATTATTATATATTCTCAACAATGTATCTATTTTAAACACTTTAGTATCTATCCATGTATCACGCTCAACTAAGTACACCTTACCGATCAATTCATGTTCTCCACCCACTATTTTTAACGGTACTATAAAGGATAGAGGGGCTACACCGTATTGATTCACTGAATTAGATCCAAGTACTCTACCATAGAAGTAGCCTGGATATACAACGACTTCTAGCTCCCTATAGTTTTTCTCAACTAGTTTTTCGAGGAATAATATAATATTCTCTATTTTCGACTCAAAAGCCTCAATTATAACCATGCCTCTAGGTATTCTACCCATCGCCCTACTCCTAGAAAACCAGTATTATTATTGACTATGTTAAATACCTATCACATAAGACACTATTTTATCGAGATAAGGTGATTAAGATTGAGTGAATGCGGTAAATGGAGGCATTTATTAAAGAAACGTGAGCTACTAGCATATTATATGCTATGCCGAGACTCCGGTAGAGAGTGGAATATTGGAGAAGCAGTTGACTTATTAACTAACGAATTACTAGTTGAGAGAAAAGTGGCTTATTCTATTATCAGGAGATTTAGGCGTATGGGTTTGTTAGAGCAAATTAATAACCTTATTTATAGATGCTATGGTTTCAATGAATACATTGAAGAGCTTTTACGTAACTATATATGTAGGAGAAGACAGAGGCAACGCCGTTGATGATTAGCAGTGTTTGTAAAAAAACCGTTTATGCTATTACTGTTTAGACTCTACTTATTTACTGGCCCTCGCCCTTTCTCTTAATCTTTAACTTGATCTCAATAATACTAACCCTAGTCTCGCGGCCGGCTGGATTGGTTACTGTTTGACTACCGATCTTTATGTCCTCAATATCGACTTGGCCGGGTAGGAATCTGTTTCTAATAATCTCGACAGCATCTACTGCTTTGCTTATTGCACGGCCACGTGCTTTTACTATGATCTCGTCTACGTCTCTAGCTAGTAGTAGTATGGCCATGACATAATTCATTACAGGTTTCTTACCAATCAATACAGTGTTTGGACTTGGAGCTGTTGCCTCTGACATGTTGGATTCCCCCGTTTTTCTCACTATTTATTAGGTTATGCTATTCTATCTTAACCATACCTATGTCTTTATAAGCTTTTCTATATTACTAGATTGTTATCCCGGTGATACATAGCCTCTTGTTTTAAACATAACAATTATCAACTATTCTCTTCTACGAGGAGGGTAACATATTATGCCAGCGGCGTTAAACCCAGTATATAAGAGACTATGCCCTGTATGTGGTGGTGAGGCCGAAGCAGATTCCCTAGAAGAAACTGGTATTTGTAATAAATGCTTATTACGTAATAGTAATGGGTTAAACGCTTACACGCTACACCAAGTTTTACGTGATGAACTTCAAGAGTTTAAACGGTTCTTTGAGAAAATAACTGGTTTTAAACTATGGGGTGCTCAAGAAACCTGGGTTAAAAGACTACTTAATAGAGAAAATACCGTGATCATAGCCCCTACTGGTATGGGTAAAACTACTCTACTCCTAGTATATACTCTATATATGGCCCGGTATGATAAAAAAACACTAATATTAGCGCCGACGAAGGCCTTAGCTAAACAAATCTATACTAGGCTATTAGACTATAGTGGGAAGGCTAGTGTAAAAGCTAGGATCATATATTATGATTCAAGTAAATCTAAGAAGAAGCGAGAAGAAATACTTAACCAGATACAAAATAATGAATACGATATACTGGTTTTAACAAATCATTTCATGATAAGAAGATCAGATCTAATAAATCGAGACTATATTGATTTAATCATAGTAGATGATGTTGATTCACTACTTAAGAGTAATAGGAATATAAAGAGATTGATCAAGTTAATGGGTTATGATGAGAATATTATCGAGAAAATGAGGGAAAAACACCGTATTCTCTGGAAACTAGTTTTATCACGTACATTTGATAATCAAGAGTTATTCAACGAATATATTACTAAGCTTTTAGAGATAGAGGAAGAGATCGAACGAGAGTTAAAAAGTAAACCACGTAAACAAGTAGTTATAGCATCAGCTACTGGTAGGATGAAGGGAGTATATGCTAAGATACTACGCGACTTATTAATGATCGATGTCTCAGGTATAACGATCTATGGTAGAAACATAACAGATACATACAAAGTATTCAATGGAAAACCAAAACCTATCCTAGAAGTTCTCGAGAAACTAGGGCCCGGCGGCTTAATACTTGTTAGCCCTCGTCACCCGTTTAAGAGTGAGTTAGAGAAACTAGCTAGTACTATAGAGGAGGATTTAAGGAGTAAAGGCTATAGAGTAGACCGGGCCACGCCCCGCTCGATCGAGAAGTTTACACGTGGAGAATTAGATTATGTGATAGGGACTTCCAGCTATTATGGTGTAAGCGTTAGAGGGATCGATGCGCCAGAGACTATTAAGTATGTAGTATTTCTTGGAACACCAGTATTTACTATAGAGCTTGAATCACTGCTTTCTTCACCATCGTTAATGATTAGAACAGCGCTATACTTGTATGAGGTAACGAGGGAGAATAGGTATAGAGAATTAGCAGTAAATATTAGGAAAAGGATCTTCACATTAAACCCGGGAGAATTAAGGATTTTATCAATGATGTTGAAAGGAAAATTGACAGTCGAGGATGTTGATAACGATAAACTTAAGGGGATCTATGAAGAACTACTTGAATACTACAAGGTGTTAGTTGAAGAAACTAAAGAGTTGTTGAGAAAACATAAAGTCCTCGCCATGAACACTATTACTCTACTTTACCGTGATACTGATGAACGTTATCTAGCCATAATACCAGACGTGTACACCTATATACAAGCTAGTGGCCGGTCAAGCCGACTTTACCTCGGTAGGATGACACATGGATTATCAATAATATTTGAATATAGTATTCTCGAAAATCTTGTCAAATCACTAGATCTCAGGATGGGCTTTTATGCTAACACTAGATTATTTAAACCATTAGACTCGATAGATCTCGATAAAGAGTTAGAGGAGATCAAGAGATCACGTGAAAAGATGAGAGAGGGGAGAGTTAAGTATAAGAACGTATTATTAGTTGTAGAATCACCTACTAAAGCTAAGACAATAGCACGTTTCTTCGGTAAACCAGTTAGAAGGAAAATAGGTAGCCTAAGCATATACGAGATCCCATTTACACGTGGAGATGAGATACTACATTTAAACATACTAGCTACGAGAGGCCATATCTTCGACTTAACAACAGAGCCGAGTAAAGGCCTGTATGGCATATTATTTACTAATGGGTATGTGGCCCCAGTATATGATACTATAAAGAGATGCCGAGTATGTGGTCATCAATTCACGTATGGAGATAATTGTCCAAGATGTGGTAGTAAGAGCTACATAGATTCGATCGAAGTAGTTAATGTATTAAGGAAACTGGCCGAGGAAGCACATGAGATATTTATCGCGACAGACCCGGATATTGAAGGCGAGAAAATAGCATATGATGTCTACCTCGTGGTTAAGAGCTTTAATAAAAACATTTGGAGAATAGAGTTACACGAGATAACACTACGAGAGTTTATGCATGCGATTGAGAATAAGAGGAGCATTAACAAAAAACTAGTCGAGGCCGAGATCTATAGGAGGGTTTTAGATAGGCTCATAGGTTTTAGTTTAAGCCAGAAACTATGGAGCATATATGGTAAGAAATGGTTTGGGGCAGGCCGTGTACAAACTCCTGTATTAGGGTGGGTTATAGATAGGTTTAGAGAATACAATGCCAATAAATGTAGAAAGATCGTATACAAGTTGATAGATGTTCCAGGATTATATGTTAAGGTTTGTATACCATACGGTGATAAAGAGCTTTACAAGAAACTACTAGAGATAGAAACAACTACTTTAACACTAGTACGTTGTAGCGATACTACTATTAACCCAGCCCCACCCTATACCACCGATCAACTCTTATATGATGCCGCTAGACAAGGAATCCCGGCCTCTACAGCCATGAAAATTGCTCAAGAGCTTTTCGAGTCAGGACTTATAACTTATCACCGCACAAACTCCACATACGTATCATCAACTGGTATCAATGTTGCTATGAAGTATCTAGAAGAGAAAGGGCTAGCCAAATACAGTAGGCCTAGCCACTGGGGCTCTCCCGGAGCCCATGAAGCTATAAGGCCTGTCTACCCACTTGATCGATATGACTTAGAGAAAGCCGTGGCCGAAGGTTTAATATCTCCAGTAGTACCTCTTACCGGGCTCCACTATAGAGTATATGATATGATATTTAAACGGTTTATAGCGAGTCAAATGAAATCATATAGGGTTAAGAGATCGCTTTATAAAGTGGATCTTGGAGGCCTATATGGCGTTGAGTTAACACTAGATACAAGGGTTATCGAGGATGGATTTAACCTAATTGTTAAGCCAAAGATCTACGTAGAACTAGAGGGTAAGGATAAACTAGAGTCTAGAGTCGAAGTAGTAGCTAAATATGTAACATCAACTACACCACTCTATAGTGAGGGAGACATTATATTGAAGATGAAAAAAGAAGGGCTAGGCCGGCCCAGTACATATGCCAAGATCCTAGGTAACCTTAGGAGACATGGGTATGTGTTAAGATCTAAGAAGAGAGGCTTCTTAATACCTAGTAAGACCGGGATCGAAGTCTATAGTTACCTATCTAGAAATTATCCAGAACTAGTATCTGTCGAGGTTACTAGGAAGATGGAGTCTATCATAGACTTGATAGCAGAGGGTAGATACAGTAGTAGCCATGCTATATTAGAGGTGCTTGAAACTATTAAAGAACACGGTCTTATAACTGGTAGAGAGGCCTTATTAGAAGCTAATATTTCCTCTTAACATGTATAGCTATAAAGGGGCGGAACCTCCTCCCCCTCTTTTCACTACCAATCTCTACATTCAATAACTCAACACTATCTCCAAGTCTATCCTTTAACCTATTATAGACATCAACAGCCTTGCTAATGAAATCACCGTATCCCTTAATAACTACCACATCCTCACCCTCCTGAAACCTAACAATAATATCAAAGATATAATCATCAATAGGCCTTCTACCAATATCAACTGTACTCGTAGCCAAACCCTTTACAACCTCCATAACAACACAATAGTCTCCATTAATGTATCCAGTTAAAAGATATATAAATAAAACGGTTAATTAAAACACTGACTTGGCTGGGCCGGCCAGTCTCCAGTGGAAACAGAGGGGTGAAACCCCCCGGTGCCACCTATATAACTCCAAATAAACACTATGAAACCCACCCCACTATCTAAAACAACGAGGAACCCCTCTATTTCTTGTGGAAAATAAAGATAAGGCCTTTCCAAGTTAAAACTAACTAATACTAGGTAATGAAAATGATATTATATTCTTATACATTAATAATTGATAGATGATCATCATTTTCATTATACAAACCATAGTAAAAGAACTAAGATAAATCATCACAAACTCTTATCTAAAATCTAGTTCAAATCAAGATTTCCACTCGAAATCCAGGGGTGCAGGGGACTATAGAACCATCTTAGAAGAATAGTCTCCAGTGGAAATAGAAGGGTGGAACCCCCCGGTTTCACATTATAATACATGTCTATAACGAAGAAAATAAGTGATGTTAACCAAAAATTTAAGTAGGTCCAGTGGAAATAGAGGGGTGGCACCGGGGGGTTCCACCCATGAGATATAGAAAACAATAGTTAAAAAGCTCCAGGCAACTAAAATCAAGGCCCTATATTGAAGAGTAATTAAGGTATATATCAATAAATAGATCGTAGAGAAAAGCCCCGGACAAAGTGTAGAGGGGGGAGCGGCCCGCCCACGCCCCCTGGTAAGGGGGTGAGGAAACACCGCACACCCCGTAGGCACCGCGGCCCCGAAAGGGGCACGGTTAGAAGCCGTGGCTCCGGCACAGAAACGACACGGCCACCACTCGGATGGCGATGAGACGGTGTGGGGTCTCCGGCGACGGAGGCCCGGGTAACCCGTTGAGGACGGTGGTGGATGCGTTGAAACGGCCGCCCCGCGGGGTGCAAGGCCCGTTTTGCCCGGGGATGAGGGCCTACGCGATCCCGGGGGCTGGGCCGCTTAGTCGAATGCGGGCTAGGAACTGAATGCGGGTTACTGCTCCCCCCTCTACACGTCTAATGGGTTAGCATGGCGGTTTTTCTCCCCAGTATTCTTTTATGATCTTCGTTAGTTCTTCATAGTTTCCCGCCTTGCTATATGATTCTAGTAGTTCCTGGTTTAGTGTATGGAAGGTATTCATCCATTTATATAGTCCTAGTAGTTTATTGTAGGCTTCTCTATATCCAGTTATATATAGTGTCGCGGCTACGGCTTCTATGCTTGACAATATGCATGGTTTACCATAGTTGATCGGGTTCCCGGGTAGTAGTGGTGGTAGTTTAACATGGTATCCTTTTATACCTTTAAACTTCCTCATATCTAGTTTCTTCCAACTAGCATCTACTACGACTACACCGTGTTTCCTAATATACTCTCTACACCAAGGGCCTAAGTACTCGTTGCTATATGGGTTTAAAACTATTGGTTTCCCATAGATTGGCCGAGGATGTATTCTACGGGCTAAACCGTGTTTGACCATTTTAACACTAGTGTTTTTCCTAGGATCATCTTCCCTATAATATATTACTAATACTACTGGCTCCAATATATTCCGGCTCAATATGGTTCTCCAAGTTTTTATTAACAATAACTATTTTATTTCTCTAGACTAAATATATTCACGGGGATGTAGTGTGGCTGGAGCAATAGTTTTGATCCAGACCGAAATAGGGGCTGAGTCTCGTGTTTTAGAGGAGCTAATACGGATCCCGGAGGTTAAAGAAGTATATATTGTGTATGGAACATATGATGTCGTGGCCAAGATCACGGCCGATACGCTTGAGAGAATACGCGAGGTTATAACTGATAAGATTAGGAAATTAAAAGATATTAGAACAACTGTTACAATGATCATTGTTGAGGAGAGGAAGAAATAAAAACAGTATCCTAGGCCTCAGCCTGCCCCGTATTTTTGTCTTCAAGGTATTTTTTAACGGCATTCTCAATCCTAAACATGTTAACGGAACCTGATTCCTTTAGAATAGATAATTCCTCTAATAATGAGATAACTATGTGTTCTAATCTATTGATCTCCTTATGGTTAATTCTTGATCTATTTTTTATTATTGAAAGTTCTTCGAGAATTTGTTTCTCTACAATCCATAACTTATCAATTCTCTTCTCCAGATCATCTATTTTCTCGGCAAGTTTCGCTTGTTTAACTACTTCACCCTCATTGTTTAAAACGCACAATGCTACTCTCCAGAGTCATGCTTTATACTGTATTAGGCTATATTATTTTATAAAGTTTTTGCATTAAATAAACAAGATCGTGTTTAGGTGATATTCAATAAATAACCATTGATCAACGGTATTCAATGATAAGATGTAAGAGAAAGTGGACCGGCCGGGATTTGAACCCGGGACCTCCGCCTTTCCCGACCCCGGTTTAGGCCCCCAAGGGGCGTGCAAGGGCGGCGCTCTTCCAGGCTGAGCTACCGGCCCTTCTTCGTATTTTTCATAACATATTAGACGGGTTTAAATTTCTTTAACTAGAAGGATATTATCTAGGGCTTATCTCTTTATTTAAGAAGTTATGGTGAGTACTGAGATTATATTGTTAACGTGTTTTTTGCTAGACTATTCTTACTCTATTTACTTTCTTGTTTTGCCAACTATAACGTCTTATTCTCTTCGACCTACCGAAACCACATGCTGCACAATATCCCTTAGCTACGTTGAAAGCATGTCTACCGCATCGACGGCATCGAATATGTGTTTTGCTACGCCCATGTTTACCCATGCTTGGTGTGCCTTTACCCATATAGTCGGCGCCTCCTATGTTTATTTATCTTAGGCTTACTCAGTTATAGGGGATATTAGTATTACTGTATCTCCACGTATTACTATAGTCCCTAATTTACGTACCCCACCATCGTTTCTCAGTTCCTCAGCATCATCAAGTACTATGTTGAGGTGTTGGTCATAGCTTTTCAACTTACCTCTTATCTCAATATCCCCCTTAATCCTGATAAGTACGCGTGAACCAAGGTTTTCCTGTAGCATCTTATGGGCTGTCTCGCTCAAATCCTTTAACCCTCCAACAAACTACTAGTATATTTATTGATAATATACGATGTATATAAATATGGGTTAAGCCGGGGTTATAAACTAATCTAGTCAGGTTATCGATTAGAGGTCGTAGTTATGGTTCGACGCTATGTATTATCTAAACGTGAGCGTAGGAAAGTGATTGAAGAATTAAGAAACACGTACACTGGTTTAGAAGTAGGTAAAAACGTTGTTATTGAGATCTATGAAGATAAGGAACTAGGCCGTATATTAATATTTGATGATATACCAGCTTTTTTCGAATATAAGGGTAAATGGATTCCTCATTTAAAATTTCTACTTAAAAACATGATCCCCGGCCTTCCTATCGTGGTTGTTGATATGGGTGCTGTAAAACCGTTGTTACGAGGAGCTGATCTAATGGCTCCGGGTATACGTATGGTTAAAGGAGAGTTTAAAGAGGGGGATGTGGTTGTGGTTGTTGATGAAAAATATAATAAGCCTTTCGTGGTTGGTATAGCGCTTGTTAAGTCTAAGGGAATAGTGGACGGTAGTATTAAGAAGGGGCGTGTAGTCGAGAATATACATAGAGTTGGTGATAAACTTTGGAAAATAACCCTTTAACATAATAGAGGAACGCTATATTAGCTGCTCTTCTTCAGTATCTTCTGCTTGTATATCGTTAATATATAATCCCATGCCAGCGATCACGATCACGATACAAGTTAATCCTATTATGTTAAGAAACGATGAGATATTCTTAAGCAACCAATACTCTCTTTCCTTAGAATTATTCCACGCACGCTCTACTACACCACGTGGTGTTTCATAGTACTCGATCCTCTTCTTCAAGTTATTGTTTAAATAAGCTGTTGCTAATGATATAATTAAAGCTATAACAACTATTGTTAATGCTAATACCTTATACTTCTCCATAAACACCACACATGTATAGTTTATAAGTGTCTCTAGGATATATACTTGTATCCCAGTATAGATATCCACTGGGGATTATGTTATGGGTTTTGAAAAAGATGATTTCATTTTGATCGAATATAGTGTCCGTGTTAAGGAGACTGGGAACTTAATAGATACTTCTAATGAGGAGCTTGCAAAGAAAGAAAACATATATGACCCGGATAAAGTCTATGGTCCTACACTAATAGTTATTGGTAAGGGATGGATCAACCCTGTTGTTGAGGAAGAACTTAAGAAAATGAATGTGGGCGAGGAGAAAACCATTGAGGTTCCACCGGAGAAAGCATTTGGAGAAAGAGATCCAAGTAAGGTAAGAGTGTTTAGAATATCAGAGTTTAGAAAAAGAGGTATTGAAGTTAGAGTTGGTGAAGTACTGGATTTCGGCGGTGTCCGGGGAGTTGTTAAAAGTATAAGTGGCGGTCGTGTAGTGGTTGATTTTAACCATCCACTTGCTGGTAAAACATTAGTATATACCGTGAAGGTGGTGGCTAAGCTAGAGGATATTATAGATAAGATCAGGGCCTTAGCTACCCGACATCTCGGTATCAAGGGCGAGGATCTAAGTATAGAGTTCAATAGCGGTTCGAAAGAGGTGCTGATCGATATACCGACTAAGCATATGACGCGTAGAAACATACAATATAGTAAATTATCGTTAGCAACAGACATTTTGGATTTCTTTAAACAAGAAGTTGATAAAGTAGTTTATCGTGAGGTAATCGCTAGAAAGAAAACAGAGGAGAAAGAAACGAGTAAAAACAGTGGGGCTAGTGAAGACGGTGGTGGAGAAGAGAAGCATTAGAGTATTTTCCTCATATAACGCCTGTTTCCTTTAATAAGTTCCATGCTGCTTCGCGTGTTAATCCTTTATCACCCAATATAGTGTATCTCTCCGGCCTTATCTTATGAGCTATAGTTAATGCTTCAACAAGCACCTCAGCAGGAATACCTATTTCCTCGGCCGTTGTCGGTAAACCTAGTCTTTTCATAATCTTCTTAATCTTTTTCCACATAGGATCCCCGTAGAGGTATAACATTAGTATTGTACCTAGAGCTACTTTTTCACCATGTAATGCTTTACCAGGTGCTAGTATTTCAAGTGCATGGCTAAATAAGTGCTCTGAACCTGAGGCTGGCCTTGATGACCCGGCTATACACATTGCTACACCGCTACTGATCAAGGCCTCTACAACTACACGTACGCCTTCTAAACTCCCCGTAGCTATTAGCTCATGGTATCTAATAACGTGTTTAGCCGATAACAATGCTAGTTGAGCAGAGTATTCTCCATAGTATTCGTTTCTAAGTCTATGTGCTAACCTCCAGTCTTTCACGGCTGTCAACTTACCCAAGAGATCACCTACACCTGATTTAATGAGTCGTTGTGGTGCTTTAGAAATGATCTCTATATCAGCTATTATCGCGTATGGTGTTACCGTATATATGCTTGTAGGTTTATCTAATCCCTTTAAACTAGCAAATGGTGATGCGATACCGTCATGGCTAGCCGCTGTTGGAACGCTTATCATATATCCCTTGTTTTTATAGGCGGCATACTTGGCTACATCAATTGATTTACCACCACCTACTCCAAACACTAGTTTCACATTATTCTCACGTGCTTTCTCAGCTACTTTCTCAGCGGTATCTACGTTAGCGTTTTTTATCTTCCACACAAATACATTATATCCGTTTTCCCTCAATAGGCTCTCGATCCTTGAACCCGCTATCTCGTATGTTTTCTTCCCAGTAACTATTCCGACTCTTTTAATACTTGATAATCCGGTTTTCTCTAAATACTCTAGGATATGGTCTAATACCCCATAACCAACAACTACTTTAACAGGTAGAGTTATTTCATGGATATTTCGTGTAGTCAAAAGACCGTAACCCATAACATGTTTTATTAAAGATATATTTATGGATAAACAATTATAAGTATAAAATTGTAGTGTTTATGGAGGGATTGCTTAATGAATAGTGATCATGGTCGATTAAGTAAAACAACTACTGTTGGACTTATAGCAGGAGATTATGTAGTTTTAGCAGCGGATAAACGTGCAACAGCTGGTGTTGGGGTTTATCATAAAAGGGTTAAGAAGATCCATCGTGTAGACAACTATATAGCAATGACTATATCTGGCTTAGTAGCTGATGCTCAATTCTTGATCGAGCAAGCACGCTATATTAGTGGAAGGTATAAACGTGAAGTTGGTAAAAATATTATGGTTTCAAGTTTAGCGAATTATGTTGGTTTAATATTACAAGCTTATCTAAGATCCTCCCCATACATAGTACAATTACTTATAGGGGGATATGATCAGAAAGGCCCTCAACTATATTACTTAGACCTATATGGTAGTCTTACAAGCGAGAAATATATGGCTACTGGCAGCGGCTCACCAGTAGCATTTGGTGTTCTTGAAGAAGGATATCGTGAGAATATGAGTTTAGACGAAGCTATAGAGTTAGCCTATAAAGCCGTATCAACTGCTATAAAACGTGACGGGTTTACCGGTGAAGGCGTAGATATAGTAATTATAGGCCCTGATACTTACCGTGAGGAAACACGCTTATTCAGACAAGATCTTGTGGTTAAATAGGTTTTTCGGGAGAAGAATAAATTATTTAACCCCTACAATTACTAATAATACATTGGTTTTAAGTATTTATTAATTTGATCCTAGTTCTCGTGAAAAACTAGTCTTTGCTAAATCAGTATCTGAGTTGATCAGTATTGTTAAGGTGTTAGTATTGGAGAAAATAATACTCGATAAGGAAAGAACAGAGCTTATTAAAAGAATTATGGAGGAAATACCACCAGATCTGACACTTGCTAATATCGAGTTTGAAGGACCAACGATAGTGATCTATGTTAGAAATAGGGAGAGAATACTAAAACATATGGATCTAGTTAGGAATATAGCTAAGAAAGTTCATAAAAGAATAATCTTAAGAGTAGTTGAAGAAGAAAGACTACCACCTAGCGAGGCTAAAAAGAGGATACTCGAACTAGTACCCAAGGATGCTGGTGTTGATCCTAATGGTATAGAGTTTGACCCTGTTTTCGGCGAAGTATGGATTAGGGCTGAGAAACCAGGTTTGATCGTGGGACGTGGACACTACATTAGGCACTTCATATTGGCTGAGACTGGTTGGAGACCAGTCCCTATTAGGGCATCGGCTTTAGAGTCACGTGTTCTTAACATGGTATACTCTACATTATTGAGAGAAAGTAGTTATAGAATGAATTTCTTAAAATACCTAGGCGAGAGGATTCACCGCGATGTTATATTTAAGAATAACTATGTGAGGATAACAGCGCTTGGAGGTTTTATGGAGGTTGGCCGCTCAGCTATACTCGTGGAGACGAAGGAGAGTAGAGTATTACTCGATTTCGGTATAAACGTGGGTGCTTCTACCCCAGATAAAGCTTTTCCACTTATCGATATTGATCAATTCAATTTATCTGAACTAGATGCTGTTGTCATAACCCATGCACATCTCGATCATATGGGTCTTGTCCCCTTACTCTATAAATATGGTTATCGAGGCCCCGTCTATGCTACTAGGCCTACTAGGGAACTTATGGTTATAATGCTTAAGGATCTACTCGACGTTAGTAAGAGAGAAGGTCGTTATATCCCATTTACCGAGAAAGATGTTGTTACAATGCTTCTTCACACGATCACCTTGGACTATGATGAAGTTACTGATGTAGCTCCCGATATAAAGGTGACACTATACAATGCTGGGCATATATTGGGATCGGCTATAGTACATATACATGTGGGGACTGGATTACATAATATTGTGTATACCGGAGATTTTAAATATGCTAATACGAAGTTACTTGATAAAGCACATACGGAGTTTCATCGCGTTGAAACCCTTATTATGGAGTCAACATATGGGGCCGCATTACAACCTAGTAGAAACGAAGCCGAGAAGGAATTGATCAATGTTATTAATAGGACTATTAAGAAAGGAGGTATAGCCTTAATACCAGTTTTTGCCGTGGGCCGTGGCCAAGAGATTATGCTTGTTTTGAAAGAAGCTATTGATAAGAAGCTAATACCTGAGATCAATGTATATATTGATGGATTAGTTAATGAAGTTACAGCATTACATTCTGGTTACCCAGAATATCTTGGTAGAAGTATACGTGAGGTTATACTTAAGGGTGAAAACCCCTTTAAGAGCGATTATTTTCATCAAATTGATCCACGTGAGGCTAAACCCGATATTCTTGAGGATCGGCCATCCATAATAATAGCTACTAGTGGAATGTTGACTGGCGGGCCTGCTGTTGAGTATTTAAAGCTTATGGCTAGTGATCCTAGAAATACATTGATATTTGTAGGTTACCAAGCTGAGGGCACTCTTGGCCGGATGATCAAGAATGGGTTAAGGGAATTACACGCTATTGTTGATAATAAGGTTGAGGTTATCAAGATTAATTTAGAGGTGTTTAGTGTTGAAGGATTTAGTGGACATAGTGATCAGTCTGAGTTGATAAAATATGCTAGAGATATAAAGCCTAAACCTAGAAATATCGTGTTAAACCACGGTGAGCCTACAGCAACTATAACGTTAGCACGTATACTTTCTAGGTGGTTAAGGAGAGGGGCTGGCTATTCTAGCTTAACTATATATACACCACATATCCTTGACTCGATCAACTTAACTGCAC
This sequence comes from uncultured Desulfurococcaceae archaeon, assembly GCA_964625205.1. Taxonomy (GTDB): domain Archaea; phylum Thermoproteota; class Thermoprotei_A; order Sulfolobales; family Desulfurococcaceae; genus CAZVAW01. The sequence goes on along the minus strand of CAZVAW010000004.1, from coordinate 8,327 downwards.
GTAGATGAATTAAGAGCAGGTGTATCTTATTTGAGGAGAGCATTATTTCCAGGACGTTTTCAACCATTTCATAAAGGTCACTTAAATGTTGTAAAAGATCTATTACGGGAATACGATGAAGTAGTTATACTGATCGGTTCAGCTCAAGAAGGGTTTACTTGTAGAAATCCATTCACGGCTGGCGAGAGACTTGAAATGATAGATAAAACACTTCGAGGTGAAGGCTTCTCCCGTGATCAGTACTGGTTAATACCAGCGCCGGATCTACATAAACCCTTAGCTTGGACAACATATATTCTGGGGCTGACGCCACGGGTCAATGTCGTCGTTACTGGTAATCCTCATGTTAAGTTTATTTTTGAATGGATGGGTTTCATGGTTTTAGAACCTAAACCTTATGATCCCTCCCGGTTCAACGGGACATATATACGTAGAACAATATGTATGGATGGGGATTGGGAGTCTCTTGTTCCACCTATTGTTGCCGAGTATATTAGGGAGATTGATGGTGTTAATAGGGTAAAGAGGGTTTGCGGAAATGAATGTAGTTGAAATAGATGGTAGTATGGGCGAGGGCGGGGGCCAGATACTAAGATATAGTCTTAGCTTATCAGCATTAACATTGAAACCCATTAGGATCTACAATATTAGGGCTAAAAGAAGTAATCCAGGGCTTCGTCCTCAGCATTTAACAGCGGTAAGGGCTTTAGCTACCATAACAAACGCTTATGTAGAGGGGGATAAAGTAGGTAGTATGGAGATCTATTTTGAGCCTAGAACCCGTAGACCTGGAAGCTATAAGTTTAACATAGGAACAGCTGGTAGTATCTCGTTGGTATTGCAAGCTATTCTCCCAACACTATTATTTAGCGGAGGCTTTACAAGAATAGATATTACTGGGGGAACCGATGTTTCTTGGAGTCCACCAATTGATTATATGAGATATGTTTTTACACATAATATTAGGTTCTTCGGGGTAAATATAGATATAAAGCTTATCAGAAGAGGACATTACCCACGTGGTGGGGGTAGAGTAATTATTGAAGTGGAGCCAGTACATGGTTTTCTACGACCAATTAACTTTGTTGAAAGCAAGGGTGTTAAAACTATAAAAGGTATAAGCCACGCCGTTAAACTACCAAGCCATGTAGCTGAGAGGCAAGCGCGTAGTGCATCAGAATATATAAGAGAAAAACTTGGCATTAAACCCGATATCGAGATAGAGACGTATCCGCCAAATAAAGATCCTCACTTAGGACCCGGTAGTGGTATAGTTTTATATGCCGATACAAAAGCTGGTACTAGGTTGGGTGGAGATAGTCTCGGCGCCAAGGGTAAACCAGCTGAGAAAGTTGGGCGTGAGGCCGCCGAGAAACTTATTTCAGAAATAGCTACAGGTATGGCTTTTGATAAGCATATGGGTGATATGCTTATACCATATATGTTTTTAGCACGTGGAACCAGTATAGCTGGTGTATCAAATATAACACTTCACACAGTAACAGCTATAGAGGTATCACGTAAATTTATGCCAGAAGCACATGTTAAAATAGTAGGTGAAATAGGTAAGCCCGGGAAGATCATTGTTGAGGGCGTAGGTTTTTCTCCATAAACCGCTCTATAAGCATATTTTTTAAAGTATCGAGATTTTCACCTTTCAACGCTGAGATAAGTAGCGGTTCTTTCCCATACTTCTCCATTATAACTTTAACTCTATTTTCTAGTAGATCCTGAGGTGTGATATCGATCTTGTTGATAACGGGTATGATCTCCTTACCCTTCATAATATCTATCACTGATTCAAAAACCCTTAACTGCTCATCAAACCCATAATAGCTTTGTGGATTAACATCGAACAAGTAGAGTACAGTATCAGCTAAGTGTTTAATAGCTAATACAGCTTTAATCTCAATTGGATTCTTTTTATCAATCGGCCGATCAAGAATTCCTGGAGTATCTATTAAGGTTATTTTTCCATAAGGTTCTACATCTAAATGTCCTACAATAACATTTTTAGTAGTGAATGGGAATGGGGAGATCTCTGGTTTTGCCCTTGTTAATTTACTTAATAGCGTGGATTTACCTACTTGTGGCATACCAGCTATAATGACTATATAGTCACCAGTTATATCGGGAAGCTTAGCTAACTCAGCTATAGTATATTTAATTTTCTCGATCAACCTCCTCTTCCTCTTATATATAGAGAGGAGTCGGCCAAGCCCTGTCCTAAACGATCTTACTGCCTCGTTTTCTTCCTCAGCCTTTTTGATCATAGACTTGTGCTCCCTATATATTAACGAGGTGTTTCTCATCATTCTACGAAATAATCTGGCTAAATTACGTGGCTCTTCTTTAACTTCGAGCTTAAATAACTCTTTATAAAAACTATGCATATGTTCTACCTTCTCTAGTACCTTAACTATGTTATTTAACTCGTTCATAACTATGTTATATGCAGTACCTAGTTTTGCAAGTAAAGTGTTTTTTAACAATAAGATCGTTTTTCGCGTTTTGATCTTTGGAGGTGAAGTAGTTCTTAGTCTATGATCTAGATACTTGTACAACTCCTCATAAGTCTTGATATAGTAGCGTCTAAGCTCTTCTGGTTTCATAATTATTCAACGCTTACCTAGTACTAGTTTTGTATTATAGCGAGAAAAGGGGTTTAAAGAAATTGTTATGCGGGAATAGGTTTCTTTATAGAGATTATTTCCTTTGCTATCTTTACTAGTCTACGATAGCTTGTTTCACTTATATTAAAAGTATCTATAACTTCCTCTGGCGACGGTAAAGTTTTCTTATCAAGATATACAGCAACTATATATGCTAACGCGTATTTACCTCTACCACTACGTGCTAATGCTATTGGATGTGTTTTCCTTATATACTCTATTCCACGATTTATGACACCCCATAACTTTCTATCCTCAATCTTTTTCTCGGCCTCAATAGTTGCGCGTGATTTAATAGTATTAACCATTTTACCCGTCTCAAAGAATTTATCATAGTCGATCTCAAGCCAGGGTTTACCCTTTACATAAGATTCTGCTTCACGATATAATCTGTAGTGATGGCGATACTTTCGGGTTAACGGGTTTCTGCGTGGATTGTTTCTAATACGTATTTCTCTCCATATTTCTTCACTTTCATCTACACGAGGTGGCCCATAATCGTATATACGATCAACAACGTATCCGCAATTACTACATATTACTTCTCCTTTCTCATAATCCCAGATTAATGGTCCTCCACATAAGGGGCATTGGTTACTCATTTTCACCGCCTAGCTAAGAGTCTACGTTAATACCTTATTCGAGACGAGATATTTTCTAGGGGTTGTTGTAGGTTTGTGGTGAGAGAGGGTTCGCCGAAAGTATTAATGATCAGTTATATCGGGGCTCAACTAGTTTTGAATATGCATTTATTTATATACCTCGATAACGAATTACATAGTATAGGTTGTATGATTAGTGAAAACAAGGTGTTTAATAATGGAGGTCTTACCTGGAACAGTTATTGGAATTAAAGCTAAAGATGGAGTTGTAATTGGTGGTGAGAAGAGATTATCGTATGAAGGATTTATATTGAGTAGAAATGTGAGAAAAGTATATCCTATAACTGATCACGTTGGAGTGGGATTTGCTGGTTTAACAGGTGATATGCAATTTCTTGTTAGAGCTCTTAAATTTGAAGCTAAAAGTTATGAATTAACACATAAACGTAGACCATCACCACGTAATATCGCTAAGATTCTCTCAATAATACTTTACTCATATAAGTTATCACCATTACTAACCGAAGTTGTAGTGGGAGGCTTTAATAGGGAAGGAAAACCTGAAATCTATGTCCTCGACCCAGTAGGTAGTCTTATTGAGGAAAAATATGTTGCACTAGGTAGTGGAGGTGGGATTGCGTTAGGATACATAGAACCTCGGTATCATGACGATATCAGTATTGAAGAGGCAAAAGAGCTTATTCTTGGTTCCATAAAAACTGTTATTGAGAGAGACGTATTATCAGGTGATGGAGTAGATCTATTGATTATTACAAAGGAAGGTTATGAGTTAAAAGAGTACTTATTTAAGAGAACCGAGGAAAAAACAATTAAATAAAGATCATAACTCTAGTCTTAACCCTTTACCTTTCTTATATATGGTTCTATTTAAATATACCAGTTTAAATAATTTTATATATGATCACATTCACAATATTTTATTGAGACTATGTGAGGTTGGTTTATATGAAGAGAATAATCAGCGTAGTTATAATCTTAGCTCTATTCTTCCCAATAGTGAATATATCAGTACCAGTTGCCGCATTATCCACGAATAATAGGGTTGATACAAATTCCATGAGATCTATAGACCAGTCGGTATTGAACGTATTCAATGTAGACTCTTATAAGCTTGTATATGCTGACAATAAGGCGTTCAACGTGAATGGCATTAGTATTAGGGATACATATCGGGAGTTCCTTCTCGTAGTTGATAAAGAAGTTGCTAGTATTATATCTAATAAAGTGTATAAAATTAGATATAGCATACATTTGACAAACGACCTTGTATTAATGAGTGTAATAGTGTCTAAGAAAGAGTTGATTAAATTATACAATATGCATGGTGTACATAGTATAGTCCCATCAATGCCGGTTAAGGACTTGTTCGGATTAGAACGAGATAAAGTAGAATACATGATAGGACGAGAAAACATGGAATTGAAAAAGAGGGATGATGAAGGTATTGGAACATTTGCATCGTTAGATGTTATGGGTGTTAAGAAAGCATGGAGAGAATATGGTGTTTACGGCAATGGGGTGATTGTGGGTGTCGTTGATACTGGTATTGACTTTGCTAATCCAGAGCTCGGTTTAGATTCATTAGCACGCGACTCAAACAACTATCCATTAACTGTCGCTGTGGATGAACATTTAGGATTAACTCCTGTGAAAGTTGTAGCTAATAGTTCTGGTTACTTAAACACTAGTGGCGCCGTCGTACCAGTATATAGTACTGTATACTCAGGCATATACGGTTACCCGGTGATAACATATGTAACAGTGGATGTTGACTATAAGGTGTCTCCCGAAATAATGAATATGAGTAAAAGTGGTGTGTTTAAATTCGGATTCCTTGAATGGTTCTTTATCGACTGGTTGACGGGAGGCTATATAATATTTACTGATGTACCGATACTTTTAATCGATGCTCATACATCTGGAGTATATGACACTGTGGTGTTTGATCTTTCAACAGCGTTCTACGATATATGTGATACAATGGTTGATCTAGAGAACAGTACCTTAGGCGTTGTTCTATGGAGGGAACCTAACTCTACATGGCTTGACTATAGTTTTGCTGATGAACCAATAATCAGTTATGGAAACGAGATCATAGCACGTGACTTCGATGGTGACGGTTACTATGACTTCTCATTAGGTACTCTAGCTGGGTACTATATTGATACATGGGGTACCGCCGATTATACATGGAACTCTACAACTATGACGTTTACACCTGGTACACCTGGACAACATAAAGGTTTAGATCCTGAGGGTAGATTTGTAGCAGTATTTACTGATATATATGGGCATGGAACCAGTGTTGCCACGATTATAGCAGCTCGTGGAAGAGAATATTATAATGGATACGGGGGACAACCATATAAATACTATGGTGTGGCGCCAGCAGCTAAGTTAGCTGGTGGTACTGGTTTCTGGTTCGGAGATCTTATAATGGCTGAATACTGGCTCGCAGGTGTAGATTGGTATTATAGCGCGAGATACGGGTTGACACCCATCCTTTCAGAGAAAAGATCAGATATTATAAGCAATAGTTGGAATTATGTTAATATTGTTAAAAGACTACATGAACCTCCGGGAATAGATTATTTCTCATACATGATAAATCAACTTATATTAGCTTGTTGGGATAATGGATACAATGTAACAATAGTTTTCGCGGCAGGTAATGAAGGACCAGGATTTACCACAGTCTCTTCGCCGGCAGCTGAGTTATTAGCCATAACTGTTGGTGCTTCGACATTATTTGAATATGCTAAAGAATATGGATATCCACCCGGGTACGCTGATGATATTATAGCATTTAGTAGCCGTGGTCCAAATGGGCTTGGGTATCCTAAACCCGACGTGGTAGCTATTGGTGCTTTTGAATGGGCTGGTATACGTACAATCGAGGGTAGAGGATACGGTATACTTGGTTATTGGGAGGATAGCGTTGGTCCTGGATTAACATTATTTGGAGGAACAAGTGAAGCGACACCGTTCGTGAGTGGTATTTTGGCACTGGGTATTGAGGCGTATAAGTGGAGATTTGGATACACGCCCTCGCCTATTGAGTTGAAAACATTATTAAAGAGTAGTGCAGATGATATCAATTACCCTGCTCTTCAACAAGGTAGTGGTAGAGTTAACGCGTATAAGTTGGTTAAAACTATTCTTGAAGACGACTTCATTGCATATATACCAGAGGGGATTACAGAGGCATTTGCTGAAACATATGGTAATATATACTATGCTTATAGAGGCGGAACCAGCTACGAGTTATACGATACAGCGTATTATGATGTTGTATTACCTGGTAGTTCTTCAAGTTTCACTCTCATAGTTAAGGGAACTGGTGTTGTTAATGTCAGAGCAGTAACGTATTTGGCCAGAAGACAATTCATATTATTCAACGGTGTTTATAACTTCTCAGCGCCGAGGCTATTCACCATACCTCATAATATGTTTAAGGGCTATGATTACATGGAAATATATGTATTGTATAAGAACGTCTCGTTACCATACCCGTATTATGGTGCAACACCCTTTAATGAACGCTATTGGATAATAGTAGATGCTTTTGACTACTATAATGGTTTAATGTACAGACTTAACACTGAAGCACGTGTAGCAACTACAGCATTACTAACTATAGGGGATCTATCCCATAGGATTAGAGGAGATATTATAGTAAGGTTAAGACCACCAGCAAGTACTCCACCAACACCAGTCAGGGTGAAGATAATAATTAGGTTATATAAAACTGTTAGATTCTCATGGGTTAGATTCGGACCACTACCTACTTATGTAGCTGGGGAGAAGACTATCGTTGGATATATACGTGTACCTAGATATGCTCGTCCCGGCATATATGAGTTTAAGATACTTGTGAAGACACCAGCAAAAACTATTGCTATACCTGCTACTATTCTTGTACCATTAGTAATTAACGGTAGGAAGATGCTGGTATGGACTTTCACATTCAAATCGCCATTAACCTATGATTCGTATACTCCACTTGGATTAACCGATCCATATTATGGTAGGTTCACTGAAGCACTTGATTGGAGAATAATACCAGTAGTTATAACTGATACTGATATAACTGGTGTAATATTATTCTCAAAGTGGAGAAGTGGGCCAATGACTTCATTAGAAGTTGTTGTTACACCGCCCGGCGGCATCATCGATCCCTACGGTAACTTACAAACATTTGCTGCATATAAATTAACTGGTAGAAACGGTTATGTCTATAATCCGAGCATGTATGATCAATTACGTGGTCTTCTCAAACTATACATACCCGTTAAGTGGAGTATAGCGTTGAGTGAGCTAAACATATATTATCACTACTATGCAAGCCCAAGCAGTGAAAATGTCAGGAGTATTTATCAATCCAAAATGCCAACGTATTCTGGATTATATAGGATAATGATCGCATATGGTAGTTATAGTGGTAAAAGATTATTTGACACGGTAAGAATATTGTTCTCGGTAGTGAAAGCGTATCAAAGCACCACTTATGATCGGGAAACAAATACTACTTATATTACAGCTGTATTTAGGGCTTCACCGTTAGGCTTACCATTTAGAAATGCTAAAATATATACGATAACGTCGCAATCAATCAATTCCCCTGGGGATCAAATAGGTATTGGATATAGAAGATATAGTAACGGCACTATCGAGGTACTATCTACTATTAATGGCACTTATCTAGGCAAACCGCGTCCATGGTACTATATAGTCAAACATTATACGTTAACAGGTTCATACACGTTTATCGAAACAGTACTGGTCCTTAAAGGAATAATGTGGCATGCAAGCGGTATATACTACTATGATTATGAAGAGCACACCATTAAGAAATCAGAAATATATTATCCCGCAATAGTGACTACAACGCCAGAAAGATATTACCCAGAAGGCCCCTTCTTCTAGTATTTTTTAACAATTCTACTCCTCTAAATCTTATTTTTCTCCTTAACCAACTTTTATCATAGAAGGTGGATATCGTTTGTTCGATTATAAGCGCGCTATGGAGTTA
>CAZVAW010000003.1:0-82936 GCA_964625205.1 uncultured Desulfurococcaceae archaeon | reverse complement strand
GTAATAGATGCCGTAACTGGAACTCTATTAACCAATGTAAAAGTTACTGTCAGTAACTCTCTTGTAAATACGGTGACTTATACAAATGGGAGTGGATATTATGAAGTCACAGTAGCTGGAGAAACATACACAGTTACATTCTCAAAACCAGGATATGATACAAATATTACAACTATATCAGTTACTGGTGATACGGAGTTAAATGCTTCACTATGGAAATTCCTCGTTAACGTTTCAAATAACAACAATGATTTCCCATCTGGTTCACAGATATATGTTGCCGAGACAACGTTAACAGCAGTTGGTGGCTCTGAGACCGCGTTGAAGTATCTGTATATAGCGTGGGATGAGAAATACTTGTATATAGGTACGGATTGGGCTCCAGGTACGGGTAAATACGCTTTTGGTATTGGTATAGATGCTAACCCAGCTACAACCGATGGTTACAGTAGTGGTTCTGATAGTTGGGGTCGTTCTATAAGTTTCAGTGGTGCGTATATCGATTATGAAGCATACTTCTACTACGACGGCTCAAGTATTACTAGTGTTGACTTTAATAAATATGAGGCTGGTTCTTGGACCTATGATTATGCAACAATATACAACAGCCCAGTAGCTACTGGTCATGATGCTTCAACTTTATTCAAGGTAGCTATACCATGGAATGCTATAAATACTACAACCGGATACAACGGTACAATAGTATTGGCTGTATGGGTTACTGGCGAGAGCGGTAGTGCTGTCTCGGCTTTACCATTAAACCCAGATACTTTAACAGCTGGTGGTAGTGAATGGAGCGACTCTGATACCATATATATGTATGTATCATTAACTATTGATCAAGACGGTGATGGTATACCAGATACTGGTGTAACGCCTAGCAGTAGGGCTGTCTTCTACCCGTCATTAACGACGACATTAACAACGGATAGCGACACTTATACCGTAGTCCCGGGCGGTACAGTTAGTATTACAGCTACTTTAACAGATGAGAAAAACTATCCATTACCAAATGTCACCGTCTATGTAACAGATGGTGTCACAACATATGCTTCTGAATTAACAGATCTCTCAGGGCAGGCAACATTAGAGTTTACAGCACCAAGTACTGAGGGAACCTATACATACACAGTAGTATTTGACGGACATGCTGGTTGGCGGGGTTCATCAAAGACTATAACAGTTAAAGTCGTACCACCACAGTATAAAGTATATGGTTATATAACAGACAAGGATACTGGTGCAGCAGTTGTCGGTGCTAAAGTTGAGATAATGGATGCAAAGACATTAAAGACTATTGCTTCCAATACTACAGGTCCTGATGGATACTATGAGATCTACTTAATATCAACTGGTACATACTTCATACGTGTAAACAAGACAACAGCAAACTATGCAATCTATACTAAGAAGATAACAGTTACTGGTGATACACGTGTTGATATCGAATTGATGAAATACTTGATCGACTTAACAACCAACAATAATGATTTCCCAGCAAATGCGTTCGCATATAAAGCACGAGCACAATTAACGCCGATACTAGAAGGAGCCAAACACAACCTATCAATGATCTATATAGCATGGGATACCGAGTACCTATATATTGGTACAGACTTCGCGCCTGAAGATTGGTGGTTAGCTTATGGTATCGCGATCGATGTAAACCCGGGTAACGCAAGTACTGGTTATGGTGCAGTATATGACGTTGACAATACTACATGGTTTGATTGTTGGCAGAGAAAGATCAACCAATCAACACCAATATTACCCAACCATGGCATATCACCGATCTATCCAGAGCTTATAACATACTTCTGGTATCAAGGCGCAGATGGTATAACTTCGGCTCAGATCAACAGGTATAAGTATGAGATATACTCACCGATTGAAACTGGCATTAACCATGATGTTCCATGGGACTATGGCTATGCTACACCAAAGTATAGCCCAGTAGCAACTACTAAGGATGGCTCAACGTTATTCAAAGTAGCTATACCATGGAGTGCTATACAGTTCTTACCGAATATTACTTATACTGGTGAGATAGCAGTAGCAGTATGGGTTGCTCATGGTGATGGTACATCAGCGTTATCGGCTATGCCTTATAACCCATTAGTACTTGATGCTTATGGTTGGGATGAGTTAGGCGATGTTGATGTAATCTACATGTACATCAAGATACCATATGATAGCGATAAAGACTATGTACCAGATGATGTAGCGCCAAAAGATGTCGTAACATTCTATCCAACAATATCTACGACGATTGAAACTGATAAAGATGTATACGAGACTGGTACTGGCCAGGTTGTCGAGGTTAAAGTAAAAGTACGTGATGCATTCGGTAACTACCTGCCAGCTGTTAAGGTAGAACTATATGATAACAATGGGCACCTTATAGCTTCAAACTTAACAGTTTATAACACTAACGACCCCTACGCATTCACAGCATTACTCAGATTCGAGGCACCTACAAGTAAAGGTACATACACCTATACAGTAAAATTTGTTGGAGAAGCTGGGTTCAAGCCTTCAGAGAAGAATATTACAGTAGATGTAACGAAATATGGTACTAGAATAGTAGGGTTATCATATGACTTAATACAAGACTTTAACGGAGACGGGTTACCATCAGCTGGTGATGTTATTCAGATCAAATTCAAACTAGAGAGTTACTCTGGTACTTGGCAGGGTCTCTCCGGAAAACCTGTGACAATATCATTGAATTACAAAATCCATAAAGCCTACTCGGAAAACATTACTGTGACAACAGGATCAGATGGTTATGTATCCTATGATTACACGATCCCAGCTGATATGGTAGGTGCTGACCTATTAACGATAACTGCTATCTTCGAAGGTGACGATGATTATGCTCCAACCTCAGCATCAACTACTGCCGAGGTAAATATTGCTAGAGTAATAGATGGTAATAATAACGACTGGGGCACTGGTCTACCAAGGTCAACGCCAGGTATTGCGCCAAGAGGAGATGAAATAGTAATAACTGACTCAGACAACGACATACATATGGGCGCTACTGGTGTCTATAAGGAGCTAGATATTAAAGAAGTAAGAATAACATATGATGGTCTATACCTGTACTTCTATGTCAAGTTTACAGGATCACTAACTAAGCCCGATGAATTCACTGTAAACGTTGCTATCGATGCCTCACCAGATAACCCGGCGGATGGTGTATCCGAGTGGTTATATGGATACTGGTTTACCGACATAAGACTAGGTGGTTTCACTGGAACCGGCGAACACGTTGATGTATGGAGATGGACACACATTGTTGAAGCAGTACCTATTGAGAATAAAGTAAACGTATATTCACTATCTGGTTCACCAGTATCAGTTGGTAAACTAGCCGTAAATACTGCTGAAGGATTCATAGAATTCGCTGTACCGGTTTCATCACTCGAAGGACTCGATCCAACTTATGGCTTTAGAGTATGGATAACAGTCTTTGGCGTACCATCAACTGGTAAATATGTATCATTAACAGGTGCTAACGCTATTGACGTAGCTGGTGTTGGTGACACTAACCTTGAGCTACTAACTTACCGTGACCCCAACTGGGGCAACTTAACATGGCCAAGTGAAGATATATGGGTAGATACAGCATTCACAATTAAGTTCAAAGCACCATCAACACCAGATATACCGGATCCATCGCCAGATGCGCCACCAACAACCGTAGATCTACTATACATTATCTACAATGGTACATTATACAAGCCAGAAGAATTCACATACAACGGCTCAGCGAGAATTAAGGTAATGTTAATAGTATATGTACAGGGTACACAAGGTAGACCAGTAAATGCTACAATAGGTACAGCAACTTATACTGGCGTAGCAGGCGCGGATGACACTGCACTAATACCCGTAGTATTGCCAGAGTTTACTCCATCAGTAACTATAACGACAACAAGCGATGGATTATCTGATAGCGTAACAATACAGACAGGATTCAGACCGCCACCGATGCCAGAACCACTACTACTACCACTACTAGTACTAATAGCATTCCTCCTAGTACTACTATATCGTAAAAAGAAGTGATTTTCCTTTAACTTTAACTCTTTTTTAATCTTTACCTCCTTATGCTTTTCGTTTCACATCTTCTCTATTTCTTTAAAACATAAAGTTAAAATCTGTGATATAACCTAGTCATTATATCGTAACTAATACTCCTAATGGGGTATTTACTTATGGGTATGCCTACAACAATTGTAGCAGTAATAGCTGTTATAGTCGTAATAGCTATTATTGTTGCAATAATAATACTTACCCCATCTGGTGAACAAAATAAAACATCACCCACACAGACTATTACTTCAACCAGTAAGGTTAAGAAATCAACGACTACTACTACGACAAAAACAAGTGTTGAGACCGAAGAATGGATTTTCTCAATACCACCAGTAGGGACTAATTATACTATAGATGTCCAAATGTATTTGAAAAAGACATCAAATACTAATGGTATATTACGTGTCGTAGTAACTATAAGAACGGGTCAAGACACCTATATATATTTGAAGAGAATATCAATAGATAACATAACACCCAGTAACCCGCTCTACTCTAATCTTACACGAGAATACGGGTTAAAAATAATCGGTTCTGGTGCGGTATTCCAAGATGAATTCAGAGCGGTAATCACCGACCCACAGCTTTTGAGCGAATGGGACATAGGCACAATACATACCGTCCATGTCGTATTAATAGCTAATTATAAAGAAGTAACTGAAACAATCCCTGTTAAAGTCGTAGAGGAGACAACAGCTCCCATAACGTATGTAAAAGAGTGATTTCACTCAATAAAATGATCTAAACCAAAATATTTAAAACAATCTATTAAACGATTATATAAATGATGTGGATAATTATTAGGGGGTTATAGCATGGTAAACTTAAAGCTAATAATACCTATCATTGTTGTAGTAGTTGTTGTAGTAGCTGTAGTACTATTATTCTTACCAGGATTAACTGGTGGCGGTACAACTACTGAAACAGGTACATCACCAACAACTACTCAGACAGCCACTGGTGGTCCTAGCGGCAAAACCACTGGGGGGACGCAAACAGTGCAATATTCTATTAGTGTAAATGCTAAAATACGTGAACCCGACACCCAAGAACAGAGTCGAGGGATTTTAAAAGTAGTGGAATTCGACTATAGGATCTCAGTAGTTGGAACTGTTCAATTAAAAGAGATTAAGGTTGAAGTAGGAAACAAGAACTATACATTGCTATCTTATGTAACACCATTAGCTATTACTAATAAGCAGGGCTATAAGATACCATTAAAGCTAGAGATTAAAACACAACAGGATCTAGATATTTGGAAAAACGCTAAGAAAGCTAAAGTCTATACCATATTAATAGTTCAGGGTAAAAAAGTAGTTGATACTAGGGTAGTGCTACTTACACAGTTTACAACAAGATCAGTACCAGTACCGGGTGGCGGTATTATCTAATAGCCGTTACCCTAACTCCATCAATATTTGTAGAAAATTTCTTTTTAATATGTTTCTGCTATTATCCTTTCTAGGCTCAGCCTATAGGGTATGGTGTAGTAGAATTGAAAACAATAGTAAAGACCAAATTGTTAAGACCAAAACGTTATAGTGATAATAAAGTCGAGGTTATGGTTTATGAGATCGAGCACGAGGACTGGAGTGAACATAACATTAGAAGTAAGACTAGTGTACTAGATAAAATGCTTACACATGCTCAAAACATAGTGTCAATGTTAGATTCTAGCGGCGAATTAAAAGATAAATATGTGGTTGTAGAGGTTGAACTACCTGGTTTAAAAGCCATGCGTTGTGAAGGTAAAGTCTCGGAGTCTTCAACAATATTGTATCCAATACCTAGTCCTATAACACGTATGGTTTTCTTAAAGAAAGAAAATGAAGAATTAAAACCTGTGTATACCGTTGAGTTCAAAGGAGAGAATTGGGTTTATGACTCAATAATATATGATAAAGACTTAGAATATGATGCTATACTTGTAGAGACTCCAGAGGATAAACGATTGGTTTTAAAAGAGGAACTAATAACACCTACACGTAGTAAATTAGTTGAAGAGAAACGTAAGAAGACAAGGAAACGTAGGAGGAAAAAGAAGAAAACTACTTCAACAAAAGCTAAGAAAGCCGGGAAGAAAAAGTTGAAGAAGACTAAAAAGGCTAAAAAGAAGAAGAGTAAGAAGAAAAGTAAACGTAGAAGAAAAAGAAAGAAAAAGAGTGGTAAAAAGAAATGAGTAGGCCTCCTTTTCATATCAAGGCACGTAAAGAAGACATTGCAGAAAATATTATAGTAGTAGGTGATCCTGGTAGAGCAACATTATTATCAGAACTACTTGAAAAACCCAGATTAGTAAATGATAATCGAGGACTATTAACATATACTGGCGAGTACAAGGGTGTACCAGTTACTATAGCTACGCATGGAATGGGTTGTCCTTCTGCTATGATAGTTTTCGAAGAACTAGGTATGCTTGGAGCTAAAAGAATAGTTAGGATCGGGACAGCAGGCGGGTTAGTTAAGGAGTTAAAAATGGGAGACGTTGTTATAGCGTCTTCTGCGTTATATACTAGTGGTGGTTGTGGATTACAACAGTACTTACCTGGCGTATGCGCTCCTACTGCACCACATCCAATACTAACTACTAGGATCATGGAAGAACTTGAAAAACATGGTATAAAATACTGGTTGGGCCCAGTATATAGTAGTGACGCATTCTATGCGGAGGATCCGGAATTTGCACGTAAATGGGGAGAACGAGGCGTATTAGCCGTTGAAATGGAAGCAGCTGGGTTATTCGCACTCGGTTGGATGCGTGGATGGGAGACAGCAGCTGTTCTTGTTATAAGCGATAACCTTGTATCTGAGGAGAAGTATATGGCTTCTCTCGAAGAACTACGTAATAGGTTTATTGAGGTAGCAAAAACGGTGTTAGAGGTTTTCGCGAGATACCATTAAAGTTATAAGTCTCAACTATAATCTCATATTTCCTACGAGGTGCCGTAATGTTGGAATGTCGTTAAGTATTAAACTATATAATACACTTACGCGTAAACTTGAAATATTTAAACCACTAGACCCTCCTATAGTAAAGATCTATGTATGTGGGCCAACAGTATATGATTATAACCATATAGGACATGGTAGAACATATGTATTATTTGACGCGTTGAAGCGGTATTTATCGTTGAGAGGATACTATGTAATACATGTTATGAATATAACGGATATTGATGACAAGATCATAAATCGTGCTAGGGAAGAAAATAAAGATTGGCGTGAAATCGTAGAGTATTATACGAAAGACTATATGGAGAGCCTTAAGAAATTAAATGTACAAGTAGATCTCCATCCACGTGTTACGGAGCATATTCGTGAGATAATAGATTTTATACAAATACTTATTGATAAGGGATACGCGTACGTAGCACCAAGTGGTAGTGTGTATTTCGAAGTAGATAAATACCCAGACTATGGGAGATTAAGTAATCGTCTAGAGAAAACACTATGGAGCCAGGAACAAGAGTTCGTGAGTGAGAAAAAGAAGCCATATGATTTTGCATTATGGAAGGCGTGGAAACCTGGTGAGCCTTATTGGGAGGCGCCATGGGGTAAGGGTAGGCCTGGATGGCATATCGAATGTAGTGTTATGAGCACTAAGTATCTAGGTAAACAATTCGATATTCATGGTGGCGGCTCAGACTTGATATTTCCACATCATGAAAATGAACGTGCACAAAGTGAGGCAGCCCTAGGTGTAAGGCCTTGGGTAAAATACTGGATACACACTGGTATGTTGATAATAGGTTCTGAGAAAATGAGTAAATCACTTAAAAACATCATTACACTAAGAGAAGCATTTAACAAATGGGGCCCAGAACCACTCAGGCTATGGTATTATATGGCTCATTATCGTAAACCACAAGTGTTCTCTGAAGAATCTATTGAGCAGGCTGTGAAGCTCTATAATAGGTTAGTAAGCGCGGTTGAGCTTATTAAGAAATTAGCTAGAGAAGCTAATGATCCGTTCAAGGCTGACGAAGAAGACCTAAGAATACGTGAGGAGCTTTTAAAGACCCATATGGAGTTTCACTATGCATTATCAAATGATTTCAACACACCACAAGCACTCGCTGCTATTAACAAGTATTTAAATATAGTCTTTGGTAAAATCCAGTATAAACCCTCATATCTAACAGTATATACTGCATACAAGTTGATCGAGGAATACAACCGCGTGTTAGGAGTTCTTGATAAATATCTTGTCGAGAAACCCGAGGAATTAGAAACTATGATCGACCGGTTAATAGGGGTAATAGTTGATATACGTAGAGAACTTAGACGTATGAAACTATATGATCTAGCTGATAGGATTAGAGCAGAACTCGGTAAAGAAGGGATAATACTTATGGATAAAGGAATGGAGACAACATGGGTGAGACGTAAATGAGCATCTCTGCAAAACGTAGATGGAGAAGTAGCGAGGATATAGCATTAGAGTATCTCGAAGAACTAGGATACAAGGTTCTTGAGAGAAACCATAAAGTTAAAATCGATGGCGTTGAAGTTGGCGAAGTAGATGCTATCGTGGAAGATAGTAATGGAGAGAAATATGCCGTCGAGGTAAAAGCTGGTAATATAGATGTTCATGGTATCCGACAAATATATGTAAACGCTGAAATCCTAGGCTATAAACCACTAGTTGTAGCTAAGGGATACGCGGATGAATCGGCCGAGAAACTAGCAGAAGAACTAGGCGTAAAAGTATATACTCTAAGTGATCGATTCATAGTTGACGCCGAAGAATTAGAAACCATTGTATACGCCTCTATAAGGAAAACACTACAAGAAATACTAGACACGATCACATATGCGCCAATACCTACACCGGAGGAAAGGGATTTTCTAGAGAAAATAGTAGAGTCTAAAACTATTAAGGAATTGGCCGAGAAAACAAACAATACTATAGGTGAAGTAGCTAAAAAGATCAAAAGACTACAAAATAAAGGAATTATTGGTAAAAAGACGAGGAATTATCAAGAAATAAGGTTACATGCGCAAATAATATTGCTACGTGAAAAATTCAGAGGGTTTATCGAAAAACTAGATAAACTATTAGGCGAGGAGTAAATTAAACTCTATGACGGGTAATCTATGTTGGAATATAAAGTTAGGTGTCGGGGTAAAATTAAGGGGGATAATGCTGATCTCAAGCTAATTCTTTCAACATACAATTTTAGTTTTTGGTTTAATGGCGAAAACGGGTTTATACAACTTGATCGCAACGGTAATGTTATAGCTATGATAAGTATAGGGGGAGTCTATAGAATATACTCATGTACAAAGCTATCATGTAAGGATCACGTGGATAAACTCTACTGGAGCCTTGGTTTAAGAGAAAATTTAAATGAATTCCATGAAACAGCATTAAAGGATCCCTTATTAAGAGAATTCATATCAAAATATCCGGGATGGAGACTACGTTCAACTAGTCTTTGGTGGGCATTAGTAGTTGGTGTTTGTCAACAAAACGCTAGTTTTAGACAAGGATGGAAAATGCTATACAATATCGTTAAAAATTATGGTAGAAAAATAGTCTTAGAGGATCACGAGACGTACCTAACACCTACACCACAAGATATTATCGAGAAACCAGAGCTTCTAAAAAAGTCTGGAACAGGATATAGGTGGAAAACAATACTTTCTATTGCTCACTGGTTCTTAGAGCATAATGTTGATTGCAAGGCCTTACAAAGATCTAAAGCCGAGGAAATCGAGGAAATACTTAAATCTATTAAAGGCGTAGGAGAATACACAGCTAGGCTTGCACTTGTTCTTGCTTTAAGAAGATATGAATTACCACCAGTTGATAGATGGCTTAGAAAAATAATCTCAGTAGTTTATGGGGTTTCGGAGAAAGAAGCTGAGGATAAATGGGTTTCGATCTGGGGCAGATATAGTGGTTTAGCCTCAGTAGCCGTAACTGTAGCATTAGACGCTGAACCCTTAAATAAAGCATTAAAAAGGATAGGAGAGGGGAAAATATCACCTATTGAAGATAATAAGATCACGCCATTAACTATGTGGAAATACCTATAACGTCTTTTCTACAGCATTTAATTATAGTAAAAGCTTTTCATAGATATTTACTTCTCTTCAAACATAATAATTATTATCAACTATGAATTATTCAAAGCAGTAAGAACATGGTGTTGTTAATGAGTATTAATGTTAACAAGTTAATTGACGATATATCTGATGCCATTGATGCTGGGGATTTTAATAGTGTTAGACGAATACTAGATAGCGTTGAACCAGCAACGCTAGTAGATATACTCAATAACCTTGATCACGAGGATAGGATCAAGATCATACCATATATTGACCTCCTTAAACTTGGGAGTTATGTGAATAAATTGGATGATGAAGTACTTAGGGAAATCGAGATGTATAAGGGTGTCAACGAGATCCTAGAACTTATATATTGGTTACCAGTAGATGAGGCAGTAGACCTTATCCAAAGATTAAGTCCAAGAATAGTAAACCAAGTACTACGTATGATGTCGCGAAAACGTGCACGTGAACTTGCTGAACTACTTCGTTACCCACCCGAGAGTGTCGGTGGTGTAATGACTAGTCGTGTGCCAGTATTTCGTAGTGGTTCACGTGTTGGTGAGATCCTTTCCGAGTATGTTAAGAAGAACATGATCGGATATTATGATAGACACAATTATATATACATAGTGGATGATAAAAACCGTTTGTTAGGATGGATAGATGTTAAGACATTACTCACGCTTGATAGAAACAAGGTTATTGATACAGTCATATCTAAACCACCTATACTACTACATCCAGAAATGGATCGTGAGGAAGCAGCGAAAATAGCTATAAAATATGATCTTGTTGAGATCCCGGTTGTAGATGAAAAAGGTAAGTTGTTAGGTATTGTCACGATCGATGACCTATTAGACATAGCTGTTAACGAATTATCAGAGGACTTGATCAAAATGGGTGGTTTTATGGAAGTAGTAAAAACAAGCTATGCTGGAACATCAATTATGGATTTAGTTAAAAGACGTGTACCACCTATACTCTTCCTTTACTTAATGAACTCTATAACCGGGGGGATCATAGCATCTTTTAGAACATTGATTGAGAGAATGGCTATACTTGCTTCTTTTTTAACAATGTTAGCAGATAACTCTGGAAACATAGGATCGCAGGCTTCTTCGCTGATCATACGTGGATTGGCACTTGGAGACATTAGACCTGGAGATATCTTTAGAATCATACGTAAAGAGGTCTTAACATCTCTCGTTATGGCTGTTTTTCTATTACCAGTTGCTTTTGCTATATCTTTTACAATAACGTATATTTCCTACAACAATTATATAGCGGCTTCTATAGTTGGGCTAGCCGTCTCGATAGCATTACTTACTTCAATGTTAATAGCTGATCTAATGGGTTCCATACTTCCAATCATTCTTGCTAAACTAAAACTCGATCCAGCGAGTGCATCGGCTCCATTGATCACAACATTGGGTGATATTATATCAGCGTTAATATATTTCCTTGTAGCATCTTTTCTGATCCAGCACACGCCGTTTATTAATTAAACAATGTCTTTTTGCAACGTTTAATATACTCGTTTCTAATAGATAATATAGCACCTGCTGTTGTAAATATTAACGATATGTAAAGTAGCTTAATTATTAAGGGTGATAGATCAACCGTGTACTCATACTCGCCTAAAACGCCTGTGAATTTTCCAAACTCTAGATTTACTAAAATAATATACAGCATTGCAAACCCAAAGAACGAAGCAATAGCAGAACCATATGGTATATTTCTTCTGAGAATCGAACTAGCTACTGATAATATAATAAATATGGTAAGTACATTATAGTTGAGAGGTTGGTATTCAACAATATTTGACAAACTATTAATATCTATACCTTCATTAGCCCCTAACGCCGAAACTAGATAAGGCGTTAAGTAATAAATTAGTAGTCCTATCACAATCACGTAAAACACTATATAGTAGACAATGCCTTTCACTATACCGATCACTACGGATTTTCCTATCTCCTTAAGTGTTAAAGGCTTAGACACATACTCACCTCTTTATCTCAGTTCTAATGATCTCGACTCCATAGACTTCAATGCAAATAAATTTGATTGTTTTTGAACCTTTGAAGAGAGTTATACTTACATGGTATGGATTGTTCTCAAACGTATTAAAGTCAGTTAACGAAGAATTAACCACTATATTGCCATTCTTATCACGTAATACTATGGATATAGGTATTTTCACCGGGTAATTTGTCCTAATGTTAAAATCTAATCTTAAATCATTGTCTCTCGTGTAAAGTCTCATATTCTCTATCGAAAAACCAGCAAACGCTATTATATTTGATATATTAAATAGTTTCTTTGTAACTTTAATCTCGCCAGCACTAGTATTTACTATAACGTGTACGTTTATGTACTTATTTATATCAGATGGTGAAGCATGTAATGTGAAATTAAATGTCTTATAGTATTCTCGGTTCATTTTACTAAGAATTATTTTAGCCAATACTTCATCCTTGTAATTAAAAATGATCGTAGGACCAGGTTTTTCACTTGGTTTCCCCCATGTAATATTAATAGATGATTCTCCCGTAATACGTATCAATCCTGGTTTTTCTTCAATTATATTCAATTTATCAATTCTAAGATCGAAGTTAATACTCGATACTGCTTCCATTACCTCTACTAATTCCAGTAGGTCAGTAACAAGAGTATACGTAAAATAAAAACCAACAACATATACTATTAAAGCAAGTAAGAGCAGTGGTAACGACACGTATTTTACCTGCATTTTACCCCCATAAAATCCTAGATCATATACAATATTTCGTATGCAATACTTAAAAACATAAGCATTTATCACGTTGTTTAGCTTTTATGATGATTTTAAAAACCTAGTTATAATGTGGCTTCCAAAGTCTTTCTTTAGATCAAGGATGACCATTGTCAAGGACTTCTTTTTGATATTGTCAAGGTTATTCAATACTTCTATAATACTATTAGCAAGTGCTTCTCCATCCCACTTCCTTTGTAGAAATATCAAGCCGGTGTATCTATAATATAGTGCTATTCCGTGTTCTAACGTTGTTATAACTGGTTTAAAGTATAGTATGCTTTTTAAGATAACACTATTTGTCTCAGGTGTCGGTGTTTTAACCACGGTTATCGTAGAGTATTTGATCAAGTTATCAATATCCTCGGTATGTATACACATTACTCTATAATCGTCTATACAATCTCTTATATTCTCATTAGCGTAACCTAATATAAAGAAGGGTTTAAAACCAAGTTCCTCAAGTATATCAAGCGCTTCCTTAATGATCACTATATCTTGTTGTTCAAGTACAAAGAAACTAATAACTGGTTTCTCACTAAATACTAGGTCATTAAATCCTGGTTTTTCAATCGCATATGTTGGGAAGAATACATATCGCGTCTCACGTATGATTTCATCCAGTAGTAGGCGTTCATAAGGTGTTGTGAACACTAGCAATTGCTTAACACCAATGTTTTCCATAAAAGTAAGCATTGTTCTAAGAAGATAAAGTATTATTTTTACATAAGTGCTATCTATTTTATGCTTTGGATTAGGTGGTATAAGTAGAACTATTTTACGTGGTTTAGAGGAAAGTATAATAGCTAGTTTAACAAGTAGATCACCAGTAATTGGATGACAAATTATAATTGGAGTATTGTTCAAAGCTCCACCATGTTTTAAAACTTTATATAGATCACTAAATACAGAATTTGTTAAATGTATTTCATGATAGCTTATTTTACTGTTTTCTAACTCTTTCTTAAGTTCATTAATTATAATATTACATTCCTTATGAATTACTATAGTATGAACCAATTAGGCATACCCACCTTATCCGTAGCATTTATACACGCCTATAAATAATATCTAGAGGTTTAAACCTAATTAAAAATGATATGTATGGGTGTTTAATTAGATGATTGAGATCAACGAGCTCAATATTAAAAGAGTATTAAAAGATGAGATAAGAAAGGTTTTAAAACCAAGTGAAATAAAAGAAGCAGAAAGAGATCATCACGCTCATAGAAAACCACGTCCCTGTGGATTCACAATACATACTGGAATAGGTTGTAGTTTAAAATGCCTATATTGCTACATAGGCGATATGGGGTTTCCATGGAGTATTAAAGAATATCCATTAAATGGTTATCAACTAGTATATGCATTATTAGTAAATCCCTATTTCATACCAGGTGGGAATGGTTCACTTATAGCTATTGGGTCAGTTACAGAACCTTTCCATGGTGTCACGCGACATAAGACTTTCGA
Source organism: uncultured Desulfurococcaceae archaeon (assembly GCA_964625205.1). Classification (GTDB taxonomy): domain Archaea; phylum Thermoproteota; class Thermoprotei_A; order Sulfolobales; family Desulfurococcaceae; genus CAZVAW01. The sequence goes on along the minus strand of CAZVAW010000003.1, from coordinate 68,508 downwards.
CTATATTGAGAAAATAAGCAAGTATCTTAAAAACCCTATACAGTTTTCTACAAAAATGTATTTGTCATTAAGAGAGGCAGAAACATTGGCGAAAAACGATAAAGGCGTTTCACCACTGATCACGATCATCTCGCTTAAGTACGCGAAAAAATTAGAGCCATATGTTCCATCACCAGAGAAAAGATACGAGGCCATAAGTAATCTACGTAGAGCTGGTCTTAAACCATTTCTTTTTCTCCGCCCCATAATACCGGGTATTATCGAAGATGATTACATGGATATTATAGACAAAGCTAGAGAATATGGAGCAGTAGGTGTTGTTGCTGGTTCATTAAGAATAACTCTTTCAATCATTAAACGCCTCAAAAACGCTGGATTACCAGTTGACGAGATTCTACGAAGAGCACCACGTAAACCACGTGGTAAGGAGCAAGTGTCTATAGATACTAGTGATTTAAAGAATGAGATCAGGAAATACGTGATAAAGAATAAACTAATATTCTTTCCAGAAGCATGTATGGCTAATCTATATACACATAGGAAGGTATGTTGGAAAATGATTAGACTAAACTTAGTGACTGATAAGGGATCTGAATTAAGATACCCTAGTAGAAATGATATAGAAGAATTAGCTGAGAAATTAAACGTTGACTTAGAAGAAGTTAAATTAAGAGACTACGAGGCCATACTATGGCTTTCTAAACGAAGTAAACAAGATATCCTACTTAGTGAATTAATTCATTCAAGATATAGGATCTGTGTTAAACTACGTTATTATTAAATTTCATGAACGGGTTAATTCGATCATTTTATTAATTAACTCGTCGTAATCCTTATCCTCAACCAGATCTCTTACATGCTTCTTTGACTCAATTAAATAGACTTTTCCAGTCATTCTATCCTTAAATCTGATTAGGTCTTTATCCTTCATATGATAAATATCTAGTAGTTCAAGCCCTTTCTTTAACATTTTATCACGAAGTACTACACTAGGTGTTTTAGGCATTTTATCACCACATTAGCATCTCTCTTATATTCTCTTCACCTATACATAACTATTGAGGTAAATTAAACTTACCCTCTATGAGAGGATAGTAATGCGTAGGAAAATACCATGGAAAAACGGGTATTTGATAGTTGATTATACGAGCGAATATCTCAAAATAATATCTCCAGAAACATCTTTTGAGGTAAGACCACGCACAGTTATAGTTAATGGGTATAAGCACTACCGTGAAGCATCTAATAAGAAAAAGTACATCTACGTATATTTCAGAGAGGAGTTAAAACCATACATAGGCGACGGGGAGGTAAAATTGATTCAACGGCTTATGGATTTTTACGAGGTAAGATATGTTAAAACCTACTACGATGAGTACTATACAATAATATTACCAGGCATGTTTTTCTTCGAGTATATCGTGTTTAATAGCGAGGAGCTTTTAGTCGTTTTATCTAGTAAGAAGAAGTCTTTCTATGAAGAAATAGATCATATGTTAACGATCTATGTCGTTTAACGTGTGTCGATCACAGTACCGATATTTGGTTCCTTACCCAATATAGCGTTGATGGCTTCTTCAACGTTAAAACCAGAAACAATATATATTTTTACATTAAGTTCTCTTGACAATTTTGACATTAACAAGACTTTACCATAGATGCTACCTGTTGCATCACTTGCACTAGTACTTTCTAGTGTTTCTAATACCTGCTCTAGATTATCATTACCTATGTATCTAATTAGTTTGGCTTCACTACAGGTACTTGGGTTACAAGTATATACTCCTTCAACATCAGTTAGTAACACTATATGTTGAGGCTTGAAATGCCTCGCTAAGATCTTGAAAACCTCCTCAGTAGACACTATCTTATAGATAGTATTAGTTGAGAATATACATTCGCCATATAATACTGGTATGATATTATTTCTTAGTGCAAAACTTATCGGGTCCGGGAAAACACGATAGGTAGTATTTTCCTCAATTATAACCGCAGAGGTCTGTATACTTGTAGCTTGTATACCATGGGAAACTAGGTAATTCACGATAATAGTGTTGAGTTTACGTGTGCTGTTTTGACACATAGTGAGGGTTAAAACTGGGTTTTTCCCCTTATAAGCCTTAACAACTGTATGTGCAAAACTACCTCCACCGTTTCCAAGTATTAGTTTCACTTTATCCCTAACATTATAGAGGATCTCTATTGTTTTCTCAAGTGCTTCATAGTTTATACTAAATGGTTTCTCCTTATATGTTATGAAACTTCCACCTAGTTTAACGTAGACGTAAGCATTAGTTTCGTTGAACCCCATATCTGTCAACCTTATAAAAGCTTTTCCTTAACCACCATAATCTAATCTTCTCCACCATATATAGGTGTGACTAATGAGATCAAAGTGGTACACGGCATTACTAGTCATAGCTTTAACTATGTCACTAATACACTGGCCTATCCAGTTACATAGTGATATAAAATACTCGTTAATAGAAGACGGAATATATTATTCCAAGTACTTAGCGGATAAACATGTTCTAAGTAATTCTTATTACATGAAATATATAGGGTTACCGGTTGGAACTAGTTTTAAAGACTCAATGGTTCGCGATTATTTTGTCTTAGACATTGACAAGGATGCATACCCAGACTTGCTTATATGGTATCCAACGAAATTAATAGTTTGGAGTATTAGTAAAGGAGTTTATGCATTTTATTATGCCGGCATAAACATGTATATCTCTAGACCTATTCCGGTTGACGTGGATAAAGACGGTGTGACCGACTATGTTGTTGTAGTAGAAAACTCTTACCTCGACGCTAGAATATACAGTCGCTCGGAACTAAATTCTATTAAATCAACTGTTACAATATGGTATCCCAATACCGGGTATAAACGGTTATTGAAAACTTATCGCGGAATATTCATAGTGACAACAACCTATTACTTCTACAACAGAAAATTATTCATACCAACGGTTGTTAACTATTATGTATCAAATGGTTTCTACTATAAGAAATTCTATTCAAAAATAGGATTATTCATGTTAGATACTAAAACGTTAAACACAAGACTCTATAATATTAAAACATATTATACAAACTATCTCTACGATCCAGGATTACCAAATACAAATGATTATACAACAAACTATGAGGTCTACATAACTGGTATTTTGAACCACATGTTTATAATCACTATGGGTTTAGATAAGATAATTAGAGTAGCTTATAAATCTGGTTCGATAAGTATTCTACGTGAGGCGACAATAGGGCCTAGTCGATGGACAGATAATCAAATAGTAGTTGCACGTCGTGAACCAGCCGTTTCAGTAGCGGGTTATACTTCAAACCCAGGTACTATGACGAATTACTGGAGAAGCCCGCAACGCCTCCAAATGATTTTCTCGTTTGGCGATTTAGTAATACCCCTAGGTAAGTTTGTCTATCAAAGCCCGGCTCGCTCTGAAAACGGTATTTACTTTAGAATCGAGAGGATTACCGGTGTTTTAGTATATGATACGTATTATAATAGGATATATACACGTACAATACTTGGTCGTGGAATATGGGTAAATAATGTATTATATACTATAGTAGCGATCACTAGCATAGTCCCTGATCGATACGGATTATATCTGTATGTCGGTGTATTAGCTTATAGTAGTAATAATAAACTAGTATCTGCTCTGATAAAATACGATTGGCGTGGAGACCGGATATATCTTATATGGTCTAAGAAAATACCAGGTGACAGGCGAAGATTTCAGGTCACGGTTAATAGATTAGGTAATGAAGTATATGCTGTTAATCTAAACACATTTTACGCTAATGGCGTAGAGCTTTTATTCCACGTAAACAAATACTACCCGGTAGTACCACAATACACGGTTTATCCGCCTGCAACTATTAATCCCCGTAAGTTCGATATTGATGGTGATGGTGTAAATGAGTATGTGTTTATAATGTACTACTGTGACTACACACCCTACTCCTACTACCCATACGGGGTAATGGGGATGCACCCTAAGGTTTATAATAATAGGGCATTTATCGTCTGGTTTGATAAACCAGTAGTCTATACAAACTTTAACTGCACTGATGAAACATGCAGATACTTAGAAACAATTATATATTATGAATCAACAAAGATCTCGTACGGATACCTAATGGTAGAGAATGCATATGGAGTAGTGATTTATAAGGATCGATTCTATGGCGGTAAACAATATTCAAACACGATAGTATTTGATAATGTTGGGACCTATTATATCGACTTAATCTTATACACAAGATACCGGATCAACGAATGGATCGACGGCGGAAACATACCCGATACTATAACTTATATTAAAAAACTGGATAACATATATATCGTAAACGTTAGATATAAGACGAGAATAATATTGTTAAAACCTAAACTTAATATATTAACACCTAATCTCTACATAAATGGATTAAGTGTAACATTTAAGCTCCAATACTTAGATTTTAAAAGTAATACGTGGAAAGAACTGCCGAGACAAAAGCCAGTATTAAGAGTAGGTATAAGGAATGAAACGATAACATATGAGTTCTTCCCATACGATCTAGGCAATGGAGTATATAATTACGTGTTTACATATGTGAAGTATCCGGGAAGTTATGAGATATATGTGAAATATCAAGGAACAACATATTACGCGCCTACAAAACTAACTAAAAGTATTTTCTTAATCAAATATCCCGTAGAAATAAACATGAGGTATTTCATGCAATACCCAGCATTGACTACCTATACTATATCCCTAAATCTAACATATAGTTATATAGTTGAAGATGGCACATGGTTTTCATCTAGACTAAATAATGGGATCCTGGAGCTAAAGGTATATAATACAACGATGAACAAATATGAGTTAGTCTCCAACTATACTGTAGAGATTAATAGTTCAAGCATGCAGATAAGTATCAACAAGTATATCGTTTTACCTGGAAACTATAGCTTTATAGTTAAATATGTTGCGACTTCGATATATTATGAAGAGAAAGTGTTAAGTGGTAATTATACGGTTAATAAGCTAAGGTTGTACGTCGATATTATTGACCTAATGGATAATACGAGTTTAGAAAATGATACGATCGTTATCTATGGATCACCGCTATTGATTAATACACGGGAATATATCGAGAATACCACGTGGAGAAACTTGTCAGTACCTCTACGAGTAGTATTTAATAGTGAAAACAATGGTTATATCTTCAACATTAATGGTGTTTCTATAATTGATACTAGTGAAATAAAACCTAGTAATTACACAGTAGTAATATATCCACAAAACTATAGTTTTGTCTACGAGCCAAACATGTATAGGTTTAACGTATCAATTATAAAACCGTACGCCCGGATCATCGTAAAAACCATGCCATCAATAATACATAACTTTAGTAATGAAAAACTAGAAGATTACATAGTATTGAATAAATCAACGTATACCTTAGTCCCAGTAAAGATTGCTCTAAACACTTATATCATTCCTCCCGTAATTATGGATGAAGCACTGGTTAAAGTAATAATAGATGATAAAGTATATACGTTAAAGCCCGGTAACAGATCCATAACGTGGATACCAATAGAACCTGGTTATAAAGAAATAACCACTATACTTGAGACGAGATACATACGAATAATCAATAAGACGTATTTAACAGTTTATCCAATGCCAGTCAAGATCAACGTCTCTAGGGGAAGTATTATTGTTGAAACCAAAGATATTCTTGGAAGACCCGCAGAGGGTCTTATCCGCATTGAAGTATATGATCTAGAGAAGAACTTATTAATAGGAAAAACATTCTATACAAATGGAACACTAGTTATTAAAGACCCTAGACTGTATGGTTGGGTATATGTACGAGTTTATTTCAAAGGTAATGGTAGCTACCTACCAGCGGTAAAGCAGAAACTATTATATCTTGGTTCAAGAGATTATTATGTTGCAAAACCATTACCAGAACCCAGTTATATAGGAGGGGTAATGATTATATCTTTGATAACAATAATATTGTTGAGAAGAACACGGCAACGGTAAATATAGTTGAGGAGAAACAAGGTATTAGAAGCAATAATATGGTTTTTAACATATCGTAAAGGCTTATTGTTATTCATAGCTGCTAATATATATTTATTAGCGTTTATCCCGTTCTCCTGGCTATACTACGATGTCCGGTACTACTATGAATGGGTTGATATTACTTGGGGCAATGGTTATGTCCTTATAATAAATAATTTCCACGCATCACTACTGCCTACGTTTCTAGTTATACCACGTGGAATACTATATGTCTATGTATATGCTACTAAAGCAGCTTACCCACCACTACCTATATGGTTATTCATATTTACACATTCAATAGCTTCGTCGATAACAAATTCGCTCCAGATCATTAGATTAATAGATAAACTCCCCTTAGTTATTACTTTCAACCTAATATATTATTATCTAAGAAAAAACTATGATTGGAAAGCAGGGTTATTATGGCTTTTAAGCCAATTCTCGTACATAACAATATTTAATTACCACGCAGACTTATTGGCTGCACTATTTCTCTTACTAGGATTCACAGCATATACGCGTAGAAACGACATTGTTAAATCGGCATTTTATACAGCATTGGCTGGTTTAGTTAAGCCTTTAGCTGTGGTAACCGCTTTTGTACCGTTGACGATCATGTTTAAAAAACGCGAGTATAGAAAAATAGCCACATATATAGTGGTAGGGTTTGCAACGGCTTTACTAGTAATGGCTCCATACCTATGTGTAGATCCGAGTTCTTTTCTGTATAAAGCCGTGTTTTTCCATGTAAATCGTTATCCACAAGAATATAGTCTATGGGCGATCCCGATCTATATCGCTAATTATGATGTAACCGTTCTACCTTCTTGGTTAAAGTATACTTGGACCCCATTTTACCTATTAGCTCTTATAACTGTACTTCTAATGTTATGGCGTGAAAAAAGAGTAGATGAAGTTATAGTAACTAAGTATTACGTGCTTGTTTTCCTAATATCTTTCTTATTCAATAAGGTTGGAAATATAAACTACTTCATATGGGCTTTACCGTTCATAACAATATACGCGACATATAAGAAACTATATAAGGATACTTTGTTCGCAACACTCTACATATTCATATCGATAGTAATGGTAATAATAGCTCCATTCACAACCTTTTATACAGCATTTGTAGTTCAAGGCTCTGTTTTCATAATAGAAGACTTATCCTATTACTCGGCAACCGATCTAGCGAGTCGTTCATTCGATCCATTTACTCTACAGTATATCTTAGCGGAGTATTTCCGTGCAAATGCCTATTGGTTTTTCTCATTGATGTACATGGGGATAAACATATCATATGTAATCTATGCGTCACTATATAACCTCTATTTAATATATTTAGTATTGAAAGTAGTACGTAGCTAAAGTAGGTGCAGTAATTGGAGCTAGAGTACAAGGAGGAGTACATCGACCTACTGTCTAAAGAAGCATACTCGCATGCTATTACAACCGGCATTATAGTATCTATAATTCTCGCCCTAGCTTCATCGATTGTATTAATAGTGGTCTTTCGTATATTAAATCTTGTACATCTATTAATATATCTTGTAGCACTAGTCATTGTGCCAATAAACGTTTTAACATATATAGTAGCACATAAAATAGCACACAATGTATTAAATGAAGCTAAGATCTTCGTGGACGTAATAAGTAAAGTAGCAAATACGTTGAATACTACACATGTAGAATTACTTGAAACACCCCCACCACCATATACGAGTGTATTAAAAACTAATAAGTACTATGTAGTGGTGAGTTACTACGGGTATAGAGGCGTTCACGTAACTATACTAGATCCTGTGAAGATAGATAAGGAAGAAGGATATGCAGCAATCTATATGAAGAAATCGCGTGAACTACTAGCAACTATTAAAATAAATAATGTTGATCTAAGAATCTATAGGCTATTAGCAGTTTTACCAGAACCAGTTGAAGACGCTATTGTAGAGGGTAGTTTCTACTCGTACGAGTTTACAATCTATAAGCTCGACCCAGATAAGCTAATTAGCTTAATTAGGAAAGTCTTTATGGAAATTAAACGTATGAGGCAATTATACCCTAGAGAAGAAGAGGAGAAAAAAGAAAAATAGCTATACCTACTTAGCAAGGTTATTAAGCTTATTAAGAGACTTTGTCTATACATAGAGTGAGATTGGTGAACTATTTTGGAATTCAAAAAACCACTAGTAATACTGATCGTATTAGTAGTTGTTGGTATTTACCCAGTGAACGTAGGGGCTGATCTAGCTTCTTATCTCGAAAAAGACGATAAACTACTATATGAAATCATATACTATCGCAATAATGTCCCTTATTCCACTGATTACTATGAAGTAGACATTGTTGACAAGTATATTTCCACGGAACTATACTTCACCTTAGAGGTAAAATATAATGGAGTATATGGTTCATTAAGTAAGAAATATGGTTCAGTAAAAATATTTGACTTATCAATGTATATACCATCTGTGCAGAACATCGAGTATATAACCATGTCTAGTTCTTCACCTATACTATTAACCGTTCCTGTTCCCGTTAAAGATTGGAATGAACCAGTAGACAAGTCCTCCCCTATCGCGGCTAAAGCTTTATCGTTAAAGCTCCAAGATAAACAAGTATATGAATTACAAATTGGTAGTGGGGTAGTCTACCTATATACATACGTATTGACAGGCTCCGAATTTGGCTACTCATATAAAGTCTATGTTGATAATAAAACCGGGTTGCTTATTAGACTAGATGCTTTTAATAACTATGGCGACCTAGTATTTACTATAAAATTAATGTATTATAACAGGTTTACAGAGTACATTGCAACTACATCTACACACGCCGAGATAACCAATACTACGACTATAAGAGCAAATATGTCACGTATAACATTTACAGTGATACTCGCAACTATATCGATTATCGTATTATTAGTTGTTTCCTCCCGTTTTGCTAGGCATTAGTTAAGGTTGGTTTTCCTTGCTTGTATTCATTGGACTCGGGTTGTCCGTAAAGCATTTAACGATAGAAGCTATCAAGTATTTAAACATTGTAGACAAGATCATAGTAGATACATATACTGGGATCACCGAGGGCTTTGATCAAGAGTTTATCAAACTCATTGGAAGAGCCAAGGAAATAGTATTTGCTAGCAGAAGTGATTTAGAAGGAGAAGCTATAAATAAGTTAGTGGAAGAGGCGAGACATAAAAATATAGCTATACTAGTTTCAGGAGACCCATTTATAGCCACCACACATGACGCTATACGTGTTGAAGCACTTAGGAGAGGTGTAAAAGTAGTAGTAGTTAATGGTTTAACCATATATTCGTTGGCAGTCTCAAGAACCGGGTTACAAGTATATAGGTTTGGAAAAACAGTAACACTTGTGTATCCTAATTATTTTAAACCATATTCTACCATAGAGACTATATACGATAATCTCGGTAGAAACCTTCATACACTAGTACTACTTGATTTTCGTAGAGATGAAAATAAATATATGAGTATACCAGAAGCTATTGATATTCTTTTAGATCTTGACGAGAAGAATATATTGGCAAATGTGGTTGGCGTGGGGTTAGCAAGAATTGGTTTTAATGATGAATATATTGTTGCCGATAAACTAGCTCATCTACGTAATAAGGAATACCCGAAACCGCCGCATGCTATAATTGTGGTTGCTAAACCTCATCCAATTGAACTTGATAATCTAAGATTTCTATGTAAATTACCGAAGGAGGTATATGAAGAAATTGCTAGTAAGAAAACATATCCATAGGAGTTTAATCGAAATCTTAATTAATATATACTATACATTTTATCTTAAGAGATTATATTGGACATGGTGTCCAATGTGAAAACAACTAAAATGCTCACCTACATAATACTGTTAGTTATAGTGATTTTTTATACTTGTCCACTAACTCTTTCTAAGGCGAGCCCCTATACTATTAATGTGTTAAGTTCTGGTGACAAAGAAATACAAGTAGTGGATGCATTAGGTAGAACTATAGTCCTTGGTAATAAACCTACTAGGATAGTATCATTAGCCCCAAGCATTACCGAGATCTTATTCTACATGGGCTTAGAAGACTACATAGTAGGAGTGGATAGTATATCATATAATGACACATATTATGGTATAAAGAACTATGTAGAGAGGAACAATATAGTTGATGTAGGTGGTTATTGGTGGAGTAGTATTAAGATAGAAGAGATACTAAAACTAGAGCCAGACCTTATATTAGCGGATAAAGGTGCACATCAACCACTTCTACAAACATTTGAGTCATATAATTTAACGGTCGTCTATCTTAATGGAGGCTCTTCGTCTTCAATAAATGACATATACTTTGACTTCGACTTAATTGCGAAAATATATGGTCTAGAGAGAAAAGTTGTTGACTTCATAAATAAAGTTGAAAAAACGTTTGAGACGTATCGAGAAAAACTAGATGATTACCATAACCTAAGTGTTCTAGTTATAGTTGGTGTATATAATGGTATATGGGTTGCGGGTCGAGCGACATATATTGATGATATAATATCAAGGCTAGGGTTGAAAAACGCTGCAAATACCACGGGGTGGAAAGCAGTGGGTATTGAGGAGATATATGAGTGGTCTCCAAACGTTATTCTCGTAGCTTCGGGGCCTGTTACGGAGAAGACGTTAAGGGATCTCGGTATATACAACTTAGGTGCACCAGTAATATTCTTGGATAAAGAGGGTGTAGACTCACTATCTAGACCAGGACCTCTTATTTTGAATGCACCTAAGAAAATATATGATGCTTTCCTACATAGTGTAAATTTAACATCTACGCCAAAGAGTTTAGTAGAAGGGCTTGATCTAATGCTAATACTAACATACTCTGTTCCAGCAGTTATACTGGGGTTTATAATAGGGTTTTTAACTGGAAGATCAAGGAGATAGCAAATTGAGTGTCAACGTTAAAAGGATATATTACAAAATAATATTTATCATTTTAACCGCTATAGCGTTGATAATACTTATGCATTACTCCATATATTATGGCGTAGTGACAAAGCTTCTTCTAGAATATAGATATGCACGAGTATACTCGGTAGTATTGTCGGGGCTCATATTAGGTATAACAGGATCTTATCTACAAGGTTGTCTTAGAAACCCTTTAGTAGATCACTATATATTGGGAATTGGCAGTGGTGCCTTATTTGCAGTTTATTTATCAATATTATTAAAGGGATACGATATAGCCCTAGCTCCTCTATCGGCGATTATCGGTGGTTTATCAGCATTAGCGCTAACAATCTTAATAGCTGAAGCAATCGGTGGATCTGACACAGCATATGTATTGGCAGGCCTCGGTGTAAATTCCCTCTTCTCTGGTGCTTCGATCCTCTTAACATATATTATCTCAGCAAAATATCCTTTCGCAATACATCTGCTAATAGGTAGTTTTGTAACAGCAACACCTAAGTATTATCCCCTACTATTCTCAGCGTTAATAATACTACTAGTCTCTTACCCATTTTTAGCTAAGCCTCTAAATACATTAGTATTGGGTGATCAGTATGCTATGCAATTAGGTTATAACCCTATAATCTATAGGCGAATAGCTATAGTACTAGCTGGTATATCGGCCTCGATCATAGTATCGCTCTATGGGCTTATAGGCTTTATCGGATTAGTATCTCCACATATTGCGAGGTTTCTACTGAAATCGATGGATCATAGGTTTACGATCCCATTATCCGGTTTAACTGCTTCAATACTATTGTTGATAACTGATGATTTTGCAAGAATATTTTTAAGCGAAGTTGTAGGAGAAGTACCTGCCGGCGCTATAGTATCTGTTTTCGGCGCCCCCTTCTTCTTATTTTTAATCGTCAGTAGATTTAAGAGGAGTCTAAGATGATAAAGATAGAAAATTTAAAGGTTACATATCCCAACAAGTATGCCGCATTAAAAAATATATCAATAGAAATACCCGACGATAAAATAACTTGTATCCTGGGTCCAAACGGTGCTGGTAAGTCTACCCTATTGAAAGCAATTTCTAAAATAATCCCGTTTAATGGCTCGATCCTATTGAATGGAATAGAAGTATCAAAGCAACCGTTAAAAGTGATTTCAAGACTTGTATCCTACGCTACACAAGTATATGTGCACGAACTATTATCACTAACCGTTTATGAAGCATTACTGATTGCACGTTACCCGGTATCAACTGGTTTTATTGAGAAAGAAATCGATTATAAAGCTGTAGAGAATATAGCGAAGGAATTATTCCTTGAACATTTACTAAAACGCAAATTATCAGAACTAAGTAGTGGTGAGCTTCAACGAGTTATACTAGCTATGGCTCTTATCAAAAATCCGAAAATACTATTGTTTGATGAGCTTGACGCACATGTTGATATTGGTGTTAAAGCATTATTATCTAAACTAATCAGGGGATGGGCTAGTAAAAGAACTCTGATCTTCACAACCCATGATATCCTATATGGTAGTAGTATTGGTGAGTACTTCATAGTACTTAGCAATGGCGAATTGGTATTTGCTGGTTATTTAGACGATCTAGTATTAAATAAGGAGTTACTCGAGAAAATATATGGTGTAAAAATAAATATTGTTGAAGAAAAGAAAAAGAAACTGCTTATGCCTCTTTATGTCTAGAACATAACATGTAAAGCCCATAGATCAGAGAAGCCTCGCAATAATACTTCCTATACTTCCTCCAAATAATAAAGGCCGTGTTTTCACCAAGATCTATAGTATATAAGAGTTTCTCATATTCCTCATAGTACTCTACTGGCACGCCTGGAATACGGATCTCTCCTTTATCGTCAACATAGCCTATAATCTCTATGGCATATGGATCCTTAATAGCTAGAATAATGTAATCTCTTAAATCAACAACGTGTTTTTCAATAAGTGATGCTATTTCCTGATCAATTACTTTAAAGAATGTTATCTTCCTGTTATCTAATTCGCGGGTGTTAACCATGTCAACATAATATTTCATTAGCTCGTCAACAATACATTTATTGATTGAACCATATATGATCTCCTTTTCAGTTAGTATATCTATTATATTACGGGCTTTCCTCTCGGTTATTCCAAGTTCTTTTGCTAAACGTACACGTCCAATACACTTGTTCGTAAGATAAACGATCATGGAGGCTAGAACTAAGAAATCTTCACCGGCTAAGCCTCTATAGATTCTCATTAAGTCTTTACAATTCATTGTTTATCTCCAATCATTTTAATTAATTCAGTAGACTCAACAAGTTTAGCCCCATATATTTTCTCCATATACTTTAACGCATATTCATGATCCTCTTTACTAAACGCTGCTACAGCATCTTTTACAATGACAATATTGTATCCATAATAGAAGGCGTCCCATGCAGTATGTAATACACATATATGCGTATGTATACCCGTTAATACAACAGTATCTACTCCAAGATCTCTTAATAACATGTCTAAACCAGTATCTCTAAAACCACTATAGCTTCTCTTATACAATACATAGTCTTTATCACTAGGTCTTAATTCCTCGACTATAGAAGCCTCCTTACTACCGATTAAAGCATGTTCACCCCAAATCTTAAGCTCGTGATCAACCGGAAAATGTTGATCTATGACATGAATTACCGGGATATCTTTCTCATGTGCTTTATCAATGACATTCTTAATTATGGGAACAATTTTTTCTGCATCCGGACTTTTTAATCTTCCATGAACGAACTCTTCGAGCATATCAATAACTATAATAGCTGGTTTCATAATCACCGCCTCATAGGATCTTGGGAGTTAGTGTCTATATTAATTAATCGTTATTTGGTAATTTATTTGTTATTATGATATCTTGTGCACTTTTCTGATTATATGTGCACTAAAATAGTAGATATGGCGTTTTGGTTTAGGAAAACCATGATAAACCATAGTAGTTATTATCTTTATCATGAACTGTTCGTGTGATGAACGACTTCGGTGCAGAGCTTTTCTGCGATGAAGATCCGTGTGAGGGCTGATCACTATACTGGGAGTATTTTCACACTAAATCTATATACATCTATAGACGTATATACTTCTCCCATATAAACATATACGAATATAACATACTTATCCATACGATTAACATATATACCCAGATCAATTATTTATATCCCTATTGAGGTGTATAGGATGACTGAAGAATACGCTTCCTTATATGAAAAAGATCCAACGTATCAAATGGCTGTAAAACAATTACGTGAGGCAGCATCACTACTGGGGCTACCTGATGAGATTGTAGAGATTTTACGTCACCCAGAGAAGCTAGTACAAGTAAAAATACCAGTACGCCGTGAAAATGGTAAGATCGAGGTCTACCTAGGATGGAGGTCACAGCACAATAGTGCACGTGGCCCATACAAAGGAGGTGTAAGATATAGTCCAAATGTAACACCTGGTGAAGTAGTTGCTTTATCAATGTGGATGACATGGAAAAACGCGTTGGCAGGAATACCATATGGTGGTGGTAAAGGAGGAGTACGCGTTGATCCAAAGCAGTTGACTCAACGCGAGTTAGAAGAACTAAGCCGTAAATATTTCGCAGCTATAGCACGTGAGGTCGGCGAAGACATTGACATACCAGCACCTGATGTATATACTAATCCACAGACCATGGCATGGTACTTCGACGAATATAGTAAGATCGTTGGCTATAATGCATGGGGCGTAGTAACAGCTAAACCCGTAGAGTTAGGAGGACTATACGTAAGAACAGTAAGTACTGGTTACGGTGTAGCATTAACAGCACGTGAAGCAGCTAAACGTGTACTAGGAGGGTTAGAGGGTAAAACAGTAGCCGTACAAGGCTTTGGCAACGTAGGTTCATTTGCTGCAAAGTACTTAGCAGAGTGGGGCGCTAAAGTCGTAGCAGTTAGTGATAGTAAAGGCGGTATCTACGACCCCAACGGCTTAGATATAGAAGAGGTTATCAGGGTAAAACAAGAAACTGGCGCTGTAAAGAACTATAAGAAGACCGAGGTTAAACACATTAGTAACGAAGAGATCCTAGAGTTAGACGTAGACATACTAGTACCGGCTGCGATCGAGAATGTTATAACTGAGAAGAATGCGCCAAACATAAAGGCCAAGATCATTAGTGAGGGAGCTAATGGTCCAACAACACCGGAGGCTGACAAGATCCTACATCAAAAGGGTATTGTTGTTATACCAGATATCTTAGCAAATTCTGGTGGTGTAACAATGAGCTGGATAGAATGGAGCCACAATAGAATGGGCTGCTGGTTAACAGATGAAGAAGCATTAGATAGACTAGACAAGATCATGTCAAAGAACTTCAACTTAGTATATGATGAGTGGCAGAAGAAATACAGCGACCACCCAATGAGAGCAGCAGCTTACGCAATAGCCGTTGACCGTGTAGTTAAAGCTATGAAACTACGTGGATGGATCTAAACCTTATCCTTTTTTAACCCTAGAATAAATTATTTCCCCATTCTTTCTCCTTATCTCAACGACGCGATGGTAAGGAATTTTATCCTCACCGATAATAATATATCCTCCTCTAACATCATCTATTAACTCAACTGGTATAGGTCTATATTCTTCGCCTTCACCAGTTCTATACTTAATAAAAATTATGTATTCTTTGCGGGGTCCATGGAAAAATACTCTTTTCAAATATTCCTCAATCTCTCCTCTACGACGCCCCATTTTTAACCATCTATACTAAATATTTACTATTCAGACGCTCACCCGTTTCATCACCGCTCATGTGCAGGGAAGTTCATCATCCATAACTATAGCATTATTTTAACACGTTTATTTCTCTCTATGTATAAATAATTCAAGAAGCCACTCAAGCGATTTCTTAGCATTATCGTTTATAAGGATCGCGTTACGTAATGCGTCCCTAGCTTTCTCGGCCTCCTCAATCATTTTCTTTTCAACATATTCGAGTCCACCATATTTTCTAATTATCTCTTGAACTCTACGAATATCATCCTCGTTTATCTCCTCTCTCTTCTTTATATCATATATTTCCTCCAAAAACCTACGGTCATCTTCTGAAGCATTTTTATAAGCATAGATCACTAACAATGTCTTCTTTTTCTCCCTCACATCGCTACCAACTGGTTTACCTGTTACACTAGGATCCCCGTAAAGACCTAATATATCGTCTCTAAGTTGAAAAGCTATACCAGCTGGAATGGCGTATTCGGTTAGTTCATTTAATAACTCGTTACTATACCTATTACTAGCGATAGCTCCAAGATGTAATGGTAACTCGACAGTATATGATGCTGTCTTCAACTTATGAATCATAAGTATATCTTCTTCACTAACTTCTCTAAGAGGCTTATAAGACATTAGAACATCGAGATACTGACCATACGATACTATTCTTAAGCCACGTGTATAAGTCTTGATAAGGAGAGATAAGGTATTACCCGGCAGATCGAGTTTTGATATCATGTTAACTGCCAAGGACTCGAGATAATCACCAACAGTTATAGCTTGTGAAACACCATAGTGGTTACAATCTCCTAAAAGTTTTTCATCACGGCATTTTCTCGAAAACCATACATGAACTGTAGGACCTCCACGTCTTACATCGTCTTGATCCATTATATCATCGTGAACAAGAAGATAGCTCTGAAGAAACTCAACCATTGCTAATAAATATTTAACTCTAGATATGTCAAGACCCCATTCACGGCTCCAATAACCAATTAATACGAGAAAAGCACGTAGTCTTTTACCGCCTCGTAGCATAAAATCTTTCGCTATATATACTAGATCATTTAAGTAATAGGAATAAGTTGTAGCTTCCTTTGATAAATTATTCATCTCGTTTTCAACAACTTCTTTAACAATACTTCTTACTTCTTCTAAAATAGACCTAGGATCCTTCAAGTTAATCCCCTAATAGGTTTATTTACTTTTGAAATAATAAAAACAATTACCTTTTACTAAGTAGATACATTTTTAACTCATTAATAATGGAGAGGTTTATTTTATCGCCGAGTTTCTCCCAAATAATACCTTTTGGCTTAGGTGGTCTTGGTTCTACATAGATCGTCTTTGTTGGTGTAAAAATAATGTCAACGGTTAAATCATGTTCCTCAACCGGTATTTTATCAACGATTTGTAGATCATGGATCGTTGTGACGACATACGTGTTTTCGTCGATAGCGTTGATCTCGCGTAGAATAGCGTATTCCAACTCAGCATAACCGCCACCTTTGCCGAGACGTCTACCGTATCTATCAACAGCTACACAACCAGTCACAATAAGATCTATGCATGGGATTTCTTCTAATCTTAATATTTTACCATAGACGAACGCGCCCTTAATACTAGAGGCGTACATATAGCTACTACTAGGTATATTTCTTGGATCAAGCAATAGAAAGCCCTTCCTAAGCTTAGGTGTGGCCATAACCAATTTCTTACCCTCAACTAAAGCACGATACCTGACAGGTCGTTGTGGGGAATCCGGATTAACTTTAACGATTTTAGCCTTCCTCCAAATGCTTGTCCTAAACAGTCTCTCAGCAGCTTTATCAGCACCTTCGAAATTAGGTATTCTACCATAAACTGGTCTTGGAAACCTAGCAATATTCTTCTCCTCAAGTAAACGCCATATTCTCTCTCTTATCTCCTGCTTTATCTTTTTAACATCATTATTACTCATATACTACACCACATGTATTGTTAAAGCTAAAAATTATTAAACGTTGAAGTATCCAAATATAATAATGTGGTGATCTATTTGTCTAAGCCACGCCTTATATTAGTAGTGTTAATAGTTTTAGTAGCATTACTAACTACTCCTACATATAGCTATATAAATGTAAAGTATAGTGAAACCGTAGATACCTTGACAATAAAAACATACTTTACCAGTATATCTATAGATTTAAAATATAGTGGTATTGTAAAAAACTATGAATACGATGGAATAGAAGTAAAGAACCTACGATACTTCGGCCCGGGAACAATACATGAGGCTCTATATTACGAGATTATACCATCTGTTACACCAGTTACAGGCACGACTACGATAACATGGCCAGGTGAAATATTCTCGCATAAAGCAACCTATAAGATCTTGGAAAATACACCATATAAATCCGTAGTGGTGATAAAGACGAAAATAAGCGATGTATATGATGCGTATCTCATTAAAAAATATACGTTCTATTACGATAAACCATACTTTGATATCGAATACATATTCGTGAATAATGAAAATATAGAGTTGAAAATGGATTTAAGTCAGGCATGGCTACGTGCAACTTCATTCTCGATAGAATTAGCGTCATCATTTGGTGGTGATGCCGAAGACGATTTCCAAATATGTGGAACGACAGATAATAAACTATATATCCACCAAGGTTATTCACCCGGAACATTGGAGAATCTGCAAGGAAAAGTTAAGTTTATAGCACTTATATCGCATTCAAGTGATTATGACATTCCACAAGGCATTATTCTAATACCACAGGGTGATACAGTAAAATATACTCTCGGCGTATGGTATGAAATAGCTGGCCAAGGATTATCTGGTGTTCCGCATTCAAGTATAATAAGGCTTGAAATGAAAGCATTAAGACTAGGTGCTGGTTCGAATACCACCTTCTCATATAGGGTCTATATGGGCCCTATAACTTATTATTTACTCAGTGAGTTGAATTTACAAGGAATAGTTGTGAGATTACGTACTGAGCATGTTCAGAGGATCCCTGACTATATACCAGAATATAGAATTCAAAACGAATATAAGTTGACGATTAATATAGAACCGGCTAATAAAAATCTTTATCCAAACGCTACTCTAAATATATACTATGTAAGAGAGAATGGTTCTCTTGAGCTTGTCGAGAATATTTCTCTAACAGATATACCATATACAGTGACACTACAACGCCGCGGGCTTTACATGTTTGAAATAATCCCTGAGACTGGTTTTACTCTTGATGGAAACCATATTTATGGAAAAGCATATGTAAATAACATGGAGATAAGTAAGGCTTACATACCAGTGTATCGTGACGTATCTATTACCTTAACGTTCGAGGTAACGCCAGTAGCTTGGATAACAATATTGTTTGTCGACGAGAACTATTACTCGCTGGACATAATACGTGATCACCCAATAACTGTAGAATTCCGAGGCGAAAATGGTTATTATAGGAGATACAATATTACAGAACCTGTATTCAAAATATACTTACCACCCGGAACATACACTGTGACTATAAAACCGTCCGAAGTAGCATATAGAAAATTAACTGATGTCTACCTAAATAACCAGTATATACTATATAGGACGCTTGTTAACGAGACGTCATTTACAGTTGAACTGAAGAGTGCTTCTCAAAATAATTTAATACTTAGATATATAAATTTAAAAGCAACACGAGGTGGTGTATCGGAGTTCTTCTTAGCAATAGTTATAGCATTTATCCTAGTAGCAATACTATTAGCTATCATGATTGTTGTAATACTAAGGGGTAGGAGGAGAATTTGAGGCCCATACTTCAAATAGCGCTTGATCTAACAGATCTGTTCAAAGTGCTTGATCTAAGCACTAGGATAGTGTCTAGTGTATCGTGTCAAAACATATGGTTAGAAGCTGGTACACCATTGATAAAGTCATGGGGACGTATAGCAGTTAAAGCTTTGAAAGAACTAACTAATTGCTTTATAGTAGCGGATGCGAAAACAATGGATACTGGCGGGCTTGAAGCCGAGATCTTCTATAAAGCCGGTGCAGATGCTTTCACAGTACTTGGCGTTGCTGACGATGAAACTATTAAAGAGGCATTAGAGAAGACTAGGGAGTACAGAAAAACACTTATTGTTGATCTCATCAACCACCCTGATCCATTTAGAAGAGCTATCGAATTAGATAATATAGGTGTTGATATAATATTGTATCATGTGGGGATAGATGTTCAGAGGAAACGAGGTATTACAGTAACAGATCTATTATCTGAACTTAAACAGTTAAGGAAGAAAATAAACGCTAAGATAGCAGTAGCTGGTGGGATCAAACATGGTGATGCTAAAAAGTTCCTCAATATAGGAGTTGATATAATAATAGTTGGGGGTGCTATTACTAAAGCTATAGATCCAGTAAAATCTACACGTATGTTCTTAGAGGAACTAGGATTGATCTAAAAACTCGGTTTTTCAACAACTTTATTAATTAAACCAGAATCTATTATTTCGCGATACCTTTTTTGGTGCTCCCTTATAATAGTTAATATCTTATCGGCTATTCTCTTCTTACATTGTCCACATAAGATTTTCCCAGAGATACAATCGTTATATATTTCTAACAATTCTTTTTCGTCATTAATGAAATACATGTGTAGCTGATAAACAGTACATTTATGTGGTTCGCCACCAAGTTTTCTCTGTTCTTTAGCAGTTGCTCGACCACCCGTTAAAGCCATCATTATCTTCTTACGAATAGTATCTAGATCATCTAATAGAAATATAGCATAATCTGGTCTAGAACTACTCATCTTATTACCATCTAAACCAGTTATAAACTTATGATACATCGAAGAAGGCCTAATTAGGCCTAGTTCATGCTCGAAACGATCAGCCAGATCCCGTGTAAGCCTTATATGAGGATCCTGATCAGCGCCAACTGGCACTATAACATACTTATAACCGCCATAAACCTTTAGTTGTGGGTGGAGAATATCAGCTGCTTGTGTTAAGGCAGCCATAATCTTTGCTGGCGAAAGCTCACCATATATGGCCTCCATTTCAGCCATACTTATCTTTCTAGAAAACAACTGGATTAATCTATAATACTCTTTACCATGGCTTGTTTGGAAATAGAAACTAGTTTTTTCCGGGTCAAGCCCCCACGCCAATGCGTGTGCTATGTATTCGAGACCATACTTGATAGTTTTACTACGGTCTAATCTTCTGACGGCATACGCCTCAGCATCAGCTATAGCTACTTTAACGTAAACACCTAGTTGTTGCAAATATTTTAATTCCTCGAAAACCATGATATGACCCAAGTGTGTATGACCACTAGGCATAAACCCCGTTAACACTATTGTTTTCTCTCCTTTCCTCAAGGCATCTAACCATTTATCCATATCACGATGCCCAAACACTATTTTGCGTGTAAAGAAGTAATGTTTACTTGGTAATAGATCCAAGATCTTATCTATAGGCTCAATCCCGAATTGCTTAAATAATTTACTATAATCTGAAATATCGAGATGACCCCATGGATCAAGCCTTATACTCATTGCTTCTAATCACCATCTTTTCCATTTTACTTCCCAACAAATACATTCGATCGTATTTAATGATTAATTTTTGTTTACTCCATAGTATCCTATTAATTAGTGATAAATATATATTCCCTGATCTTTCATTGGCAAGTCCGAGATCAGCTATCATGAAAAACGCTTTCTCACCCTCATATATATAAACGGGTTTTTCACCAATAGCTTTATATCCATTTATAAGTATCATTTCTAAAACCTTCTTAGGCTCTATCTTTAACAAGCTGTGTAGATAATATGCGTCTAACCATACATCCGGATGAAAACACCCAGCATTATCGGTGCCAAGCGCTAACACTACGCCATACTCTAAGGCTTTTAAAACATTAGGTAATTTGTTTAAAAACCATATATTGCTTCGAGGAGTAATTACTAACGCTATATCGTTATCGGCTAAGAACTTAAGCTCCCAATCCTCTAAATAAACCCCATGTACTATATGTTTAAGCTTTATTCTACTGTTAATTAAATAGTGGAGTCCTCCAGTTTCCTCCATATACTTGGTCTCTGAGACATGTGCTGAGACGATCTTAGATAGGGATATCTGAGCAAGTAATGGTAATGCCGTAGATGGAATACGTGAAGGATTAGAGATCCCCACGCCACTACATAACATTATAACATTAAACAGTTCATTTTCATCATGCCAACTACTAGGCCTAGATAATCCATAATACAATATACCATATTTACCCAGGATCTCTTGGTATTCCCTACATAGGAGAAACAACTCTTGATAATCAACAATAACACGATACTGTATAAGAACATTTAATAATTCCTCGGTTAAGAGAGGCTCCTTATATAAACGTATAAGCGGATGTTTTAAACCCTTAGAACCAACATATTCTGCTAAAGATAACCCGTAATAGCGATCTAAAGCCCTATAGTCATTTAAATGGACATGAGCATTAGATGGGAGAGGTAAAGCAACGCCACCTATAAAGTCGGGATCGTTACGCCATCCTTGCCCTATTTCTTTGATAGTACCATTTTCAACAATAATATGCGATCTACCCAGATCCTCTAGATCCTCTCCATATAGTAGGTGATGAACATTTATAGTAAGGTTCAGCGTCGGAGATCCCCTCTTCACATATCTGGCTGGACTAGGAGTCATCATCACCAAAGTAAAATAGTTGTTAAGAGTAGATTTAAGTTTATTTAAAACTAAAGAGTAACTGATTAAATTAATAATCGGTTAAGACCAATATATTGTGGTATAGATACTAGACCTTACTACGTAATAATATGTGGTGTTGAATAAATGAGAATATTACCATTCCTAGTACTGCTGATGTTCCTCCTATCCAATGCAGACATAATCCAAGCTAATAATAATAATGACACTACCCAATATAATTTAGTATTAAAATCTATTATGGAAAATAAAGTGTCAATATCATACAAGATACCAGGTTATCCCAAGGAAGCTTATTCGCTTATGCATATGGAAATGAGAATAAATAATACAATAATGTTTAGTAAAGGAAATATTACTAGGAGAGTAGAAACAACTTGTACTGGTGGATGGATCCGCGTTAATACAGGGACTTCCATTGAAATAAAATCATTAACGCCAGGTTCAAATGGTTGTCGTTCAATTAAAAATAAGATTGAATATACGGATATGGAAGACTTCTATAGAAACACCTTTATCACAGTTTATTATTTTGAAACTTTGAGAAAAGTCGTTACATCTAAATTCGGTGAAAACGTAACTTTAAATATCAAGATATCCTATGAGGGCACAAAATACTATAAAGATTTACCAGTCAATATCTTTACAATCCAAGGTAATGTTAGTGGATGGAATAGAGAGTATGGTCGTGTTTCTGGTTTTCTTAAAGGATACGTATATGATCATTTAGGGTTGATGACCCCCGTTAAAGGTGAGTTGATTTACAGTATAAGTTCATATACTTTGGAACAAGAACTTAATATGACGCTCAAACTAGCATTTGACGTTGATGAAGAAAACCTGCCTCATTCTGCATCTTATGGATACCTAGATCTAGGTGATATAGAAGTTATTATAGGTGGGTTACCAGGTTCTAAGATTAGAGTGGAGTTTAAGAAAAATTCGAGTAAGATAAATATATTCAATGATGGAGATAACTACGGCTACGTTATAGTTAACCTTAAGAAAACAATGGCATTTCTTAACGCTAGTTCAACTAGGAACTATTTAGTTCAAGCATTCCTAATATATGCTATTGATCCTCATAGTAATAAAACAGTTGATATCGGTGTAAGAGTTAATAAAAGTATCACAGTAACTGCAGAAGAATATACAAATTCCCCTCCAATGCTAGAGATCATGGTTTTCATCATTATAGCAGTTGTTATTATTGGGATTATATGGTTAGTTAGGAAATAGTTTTAAGCGCAAGTGTCTTAAACCGTAAAGACTATTACCTTAGGTTAAAACATGCAGAGGCCCACGCTATGACGGAATGGGTAAGAGTAAGAAACGAACTTGTGACTGGAAAACCAGTCCTAGTATTTGATAGTGCAAAACGAGAAGCAGAAGTCGATATGGTTTTCTACGCCGAGGAAATAAAGGGTAGTAAAATTGCTTATTTGAGGAGAAACGCTGGTGGATTAATATGTTTTGTTTCGGGGAGATTATTTAGGGAGATACTTGATCTCCCATTTATGCGTGATCTAATGTTAAACCATAATATATTACGTGAACTAAGCAGTAAAAACCCGAGATATGGCGATCCACCAGCGTTTAATATATGGGTCAATCATATAGGAACCCGTACTGGTATAAGTGATAATGATAGAGCACTTACAATTAAGAAATTAGCCGAAGTAGCCAGGCTAGTTTATAAGGGTTTCGCAAACGAGGCACGTGATCTCTTTATTAAAGAGTTTTATGCACCGGGTCATGTACCCATACTTACTTCAAGGGGGTTAGCTAATAGAAAAGGGCATACTGAGCTAGTAACTGCTTTAGCGTTAATAACTGGTTTAACCCCCGCAATGGTTATTGCCGAGATGCTAGATGAGGGTATCAGCCTTTCCTATGAGGATGCTCGAAGATTTGCTAGGAGAAATAACCTCGTATTTATTGAGGGCGCAGATATATTAGCTGAGGCTGAGCAGAGGGGCTTGCTAAATGACTAGAGTAGGAGTAGTAGATACTACTTTTGCACGTGTAGATATGGCTCGCGTTGTTGTAAAAGTTTTACGCGAAGAACTACCAGATGCCGAGATCATACGCTATACTGTACCTGGTATAAAGGATATTCCAGTAGCTGCGCGTAAACTATTAATTGATATGAAATGCGACGGCGTTATAACGTTAGGCTGGGTAGGACCGGGTATTGTGGATAAATATAGTTATCTCGCTATGAGCATAGGTTTGATAATGTTACAGGTCTTGACTGGTAAACATGTTATAGATGTTACAGTTCATGAAGACGAATCTAATGATCCCAACGAGTTATATGAGATAGCAATTGATAGGGCGAGAAAACATGCCTTGAATCTAGCAAAATTACTTAAATATGGTGGTGAAGCATTAACAAAATATGCTGGTAAAGGATTACGACAAGGAATACCAGATGTAGGACCTATTAAGGAGGAATAAGGGGGTTTATATGGGTAAAATAGGTATTGTTGTATCCGAGTTTAACTATGACATCACATATCTAATGCTTAGAAAAGCAATTGATCATGCTAACTTTCTCGGACTTGAGGTAGCATATGTCTATAGAGTACCCGGTACTTATGAGATACCATATGCTGTGAACCAATTGCTTAGCCGCGATGAGATCGACGGCGTCGTAGTATTGGGCGCTGTTATAAAAGGTGAGACAAAACATGATGAGGTAATAGCTAATCAAGCTGCACGTAAAATACTAGATCTCATGATCAAGTACAATAAACCAGTAGGACTAGGTATAATAGGGCCTGGTGCTACGAGAGGACAAGCGTTAGAGAGAGTCGAAGATTATGCACGTAGAGCTGTTGAATCAGTAGCTAAGATGATCAAGAGATCAAAGATGTTCTCCGAGAAAATTTATAGTGGTGAAACAATATTTATCGAATGACGTGATCTAATTGCCCCGCATAACCCTTATAGAGCTAGTAAAGTATCGTGAATGGACAGAAGAACTAGGATACGATAGAGAAGGCGTTATTCAAGTTAAACAATCAAAACTATACGGTTTACTCCAAGAGTATTTTTGGGAGAAAGAATGTTTTGTATTACCGTTTAGATACGACTACTACATAGTATTAAGTAATGGTTTAACCTGTAATACTTTAAAGAATATAATTGAGAAGATAAAACCCTACACACCATATGGCGTACGTGTAGTATCAACTATTCATAAATATCCTGTTATAGCTTTACTAAGAGCTCATCAAATACTTGGTAAAAACGAGTTTTTCTATGAAGATGGCGTAGAGGATAATATTGTTATTGCACATATAGATCTAAATAAGGTAACGGAACTAGCGGTGCAAACAAGTATATATGAATCTTATCTCGAGATTATGACGATCTATAAATATATAAATGACTATGCCTTCAAATATGCTGGAATAACTAGTTATCTAGGCGGAGACAACGTTATAGCAGTACTGCCAATAGATAGGTATGAGGAGTTTCTTAACATTATTCCCTCCTATATAAAAGTAGGTGTGGGTATAGCATTCAAAGCTAGAAAAGCATTAGAATTAGCTGCTAAAGCGTTGAAAAACATAAGATCTGGCAATAACGTTAAGAATGTTCTCGTGTTGACGGACGAGTCTTTATCTCAATAATGAGTATAACCAGCGACACAATAATACCAATGAAATAAATACTCTTATCAAAACCCAAAACCTGACTAGTTTTGGGAGGATTAAAATAACTACCTCTATTTGTCTGATTTTCGCCGTTAATTCCACTACTGGAATATGGAGTCGGCAACATACTTTCATTAATACTTGTGTTATCAACTGGTTTACTAGACGTAATCAGAGTCTCAGCGGTCTCTGGCCACGGATCAATTAATGTTTCTTTACAAGTAGTTTTACCACTAGGATCAACTGCATAAACAATTAAATCAATTAAATCATTCTCATAGTTTTTATCAAGTAATACGTGAAACGTAGTATTATATACTGCTTTGAATTCATAGATCTGGGCCGGTAAGGGAAAATCATTCCTATAAATAGTTTTATTTGCTTTTATCCACCTAGCTAAGACTATTAAGTTTATTTTATTTGAGTATACACCGTCTGAAACATTGATCAATACGGTAATCCACGCTATATTAACACGAGTATATACTTTTTTCGACACACTTAGATTTACAACTGGATTATATAAATCTATGACTATGTCATGAGCTAAACTATTCCATGTAATGGTATATGTATAGCTCTGCCCTTTCACATTAACCAATAATTGATACGATATATGCTTAGATGCTTGACCATTATCTATTAATAAATAACGTCCCCTGTAAAGAATAGAGTTAAGTGTGATTTCTCCATCAAGTATTATTCCTTCATATACTTTCTCATTAGAATCTGTATAGATTAACTTAAACGAGCCATTTAACGGATTAAGGTATTCATCGGTAACTTTATAGTTTAAACTAAGTTTTTTATAGGGTAGAGTTATCTCAATATAACGTGTTTGTGGGTCGAAAGTATAACTATCGGCATGTATTTTGCCGTATATACTGTAATAGATCGCTACATATACTTTATTGGTAAAGTCTGAAACTTCCACATTGTATAATACAGCTATACCATCTTTATCTGTTATATTTATAACTACATGTTCCGTATTGTTCTTATCATCAATATAATAAATACTAGGTGCTACCTTAACGGTAGCATTGGGTAAAGGTTCTCCATCACATAACACCAACTTAATAGTAAGCATGGGTAGTATAGTTGGAGAAGATAAGCTAGGAATACAACACATTATAGTTGATAATATAATTATTAACATTATAATAGTGATAGTCCTCATGTGTTTCCACTGAATAATCTTCTCCTAAAATATATATGGTACTTAAAAACCAAATTAAGATTAATCGATCCTAGGATATTGACTCTTCAAGCCATTCTAAGTACTTATTATAACCACCTATTATGGGGAGAGCTATTACCTCAGGAACACTATAGCTATGTAGAGACTTAATAGTCTCTATAAGTTTCTCTAGCTTATCTATACGAGTCTTAATTATAAGGAGAGATTCGTTAGACTCCTCAACTTTACCCTGCCACCAATAAATGCTATGAATATTATCAACTATGTTTATACAAGCCGCTAGTTTATTTTCAACCAATTTCTTAGCTATTTTCATAGCCTCTTTTTTATCCGAAGCAGTAACTAAGACTAGGATCCATCCACCTTTAAGCATTATATGGGTTCACCCTATTAATGTCTAGAGTTCAAAGTCAGTTTTAGGGGCTTAATCACAACCAAGCAGGGTTCATCGGTAATACCAGTCATCATCCAAGTAGTAGAATTAAGGTTTCTTATGTTTAATTTCTTTTTCGAATCTCCTTTTGAAACCGATATACACGTTTATGATCCGTAGGCTTTGGACTACTTCCTCATAATATCTACATTCGCTTATAATTTTCTCGTCATTTACTAGGATCAACACTATTCTCTTAAAATTAGCTCTGTCACAATCCTCGATATAAGCTTTCTTTGCAAGCCCATTCATAGCCAAGGCTTCAAGATAGTATAAAGGGCAGTTTTCTCTACACATAATATATTGCTCAAGTGCTAAACTCTCGTTATCCATGGTTATTAACCCTTGAACCTGATTCTCCTTACTTTAATATCCTTATGCTTATCTAAAAACCCAGGGTCTAGTCGAGGCCCAGATCCATACAATATAATTACTGGATTATACCCGATCTTTGTACATGATTCTATGAAACCAGTTAGCTGTTTTTCACCATAGGTTTTCTTCTCCCATAATACTTTGATGCAATAGCGTTCACCTCCCCTAGTAGCTATTAAGTCAACGTTCTTAATACTAGGGTTTACTTTAACGCTAAAACCTGCTTTTACATAATTAGCAGCTACTTTATTTACTACACCTCCTTTCTCCAGTAACTTATTCACAATAAAGCCTTGCCTTGCCGTAGTCATATTGATCACCTTGTTAACCCTAACTATCCAATATGATTATGTCCACGCCTTTTTAACCATAACTACTAGAGATTAACTGAATAGGTGTTTAGGTATGATTAATGAGGGCTTCGGTAGGCGTGAAGAAACTATTGGCGAGAAAATAAAGTCTTGGTTTAAAAGCAATAATGAGCCTATTGATAAAAAGATCATATTAGCCCACTATAGAGTTAAGACTAGCCTTGGTAGGATAAATAGTTATTTAGATAAGCTAGAGCAGAGAGATCGTGAATTATTTCAAAGCATTGTTGAAGCATTAATGAAGAAAGATGAGAAAAGAGCTAAGATGTACGCTAGAGAGGTAGCAGAGATCAGGAGGATCTCAAAACAACTAATCACGGCTAAGTACGCGTTAGAGCAAGTAGCGTTAAAACTAGAGACATTCCTCATATTTGGTGGAGCTACCAAAGAGTTAATACCAATAATCAATATTATGCGTGAAGCCGTAAATCTCACAAGATCAGTTGGCTCCGAGGCTTGGGTTGAACTATATGCTACAATACGCGAGCTAGAATCAGCAATGGGTACTGGCGTAGCTGGTTGGGAGGTTGAATTAGACGTAGGATTAGATGCTGAGGCCCGTAAAGTATTGGAGGAGGCCAAGATTGCTGCCGAACACGCTGTGAAGGAGAAATACGCAGAGCTACCAAAGATACTTGCAACCGAGGAAGAAGCGAAATCAGAAGAAGCTGTGTAAAACACTATATAAGACCATGCTTTTCTCGTAAATTTTTTTCTAAATAGTTTTTAATCTAGCCTCTATGATCGGGATCAGGTACTGTTCTACTATTCTCCCGAATTTCTTCATAATGTATCTAAGCTCGTTTTGTTGCGATATATAGTCCTTCACATTATCGATCTTGATTGACGCTTTTACTGCTAGGAATACAGCGTTGAACTCAGATGAGGTTATATCAGCTACTATGTTTTTTGACTTAACACTTAGTTTTCCAGAGTTTTTATCATACGATAATACTAGGTAGAATGGCCTAGTACGTACTAGTACAAATCCATTTTTATGAAACACTATATAGAGATATTTACCAAGACTATAGACTCCTTCATCACCTACTTTATCACCTATTTTATCCGCTAAACCCCCCATTACTTCTGATAATTTACTTAATAGATCTCTCACCCTTGATACTAAGCTTATTGTCTCAGCTTTTAATTTCTCAGCTTGACTTAACACGCGATCCTCTATACGTGTGGATGCAGTTAAAAACATATTTCTCGCTTCGAGTAATAAGTCTTTAGCAACCATATGCTTCACCACTCGATGATTTACTCTTAGGCTAACCCCATAGCTTATATATTTCATCGATAATATCGTTATCAATAACACTCACTATATTACCGTTTCTCCTTAGAAAAACTTTTCCACGCTCGCCTTTTTCCACATAACCACAAAACATGTATGGATATCTTTTTTCTTCGAGCCTCTCTTTAACAATTTCCTTATTCTCGGCTGGTACAGTAGCTATTAATGTACCACTACTAAGTATTTTAAGCGGATCAAGGTCTAGAGCCTTGGTTATAGTCAATACTATATCATTTAATACTATATTATCAAGATCTAATACTATCGAGGTATTACTAGCAAGAGCTATTTCCCTAAGACCCTGTAGAATCCCCCCTTCAGTTGGATCGTGCATTGTGTTAACATATTCCTTAATAGTTAATGCTTTATCAACAACACTAATATGCCATAGATAATCTTTAGCTTTATCCACAACATGTTTTATAACTCCTCTATTAAGCAGTAGATCAGGGAAATCCCATGCAACAACACTAACACCCTCGGCACCTATATCCCCAACAATTAAGATCTCATCCCCCGGTTTAGCGTCTCTCGTTAGTATTACACGGCCACTCGTATAACCAGCCGCTGTAACCGTTATAATAGGTCTATCAAGCCCCGGAGTAACCTCGGTATGGCCGCCGACTACTATACCATCAATCTCATTCAAAGCCTCTCCCATATCCTTGAAGATACTAGTAATTTCATCCTCGCTGATATTCTCTGGTAAAAGCACTACTGGCAAAAACCATCTAGGTTTAACACCACGAACAGCTATATCATTGGCAGCTATATGTATGGCAAGCCAACCAATTCTCCTCGACGCAGCAGTTATTGGATCAGTATGAATTACGAGAAAACCATCCTTAAATCTTATAACAGCAGCATCCTCGCCGACCCCTGGCCCCATTATTAAGTCTATATCACTAGTAGGTAACATAGCTAATAATTTTGAGAGAAAATTCCATGGTAATTTACCCGCTTTAAACCCCATCTTTACCACCTTTCTCTCTTAAACAATATCGACAAATATAAGAAACTGGCGTGACTTGTACTAAGCAATCTTCACATCCAAGTCTACCACATGATGAACAATAACCAATAGATGGGTATTTTCTACATATTTCACATAAAGTCTCGGCACATACCTTGCATATCTTTTTTTCAAATACATAATCTTCCTCACAAACCCGTCTACCACAAACACTGCATGTATATTTAGCTGGTTTGACTTCGCATATGTTACAACTCAAAGACGATAAACCCCATCTAATTATAGATTATTCCTAGGTGTAGATACTATGTGGTATAGAGTAAAAATAGTTAAATGCTTAGACCTAGTAGTCAAAGCAGAAAATTTTAATGAACTAATTAACGAGGTTAAAAATATGATAACAGCATGTGACGAGAATAATAAGATCTATATTCACGTTTTAAGGAAAGAAGACAATAGGTTTATTGACGAGAAAACACTATATGCCGGAACGGTTAAGGGGGTTCTACACCATAAAACTTCACGACATGATCAACCATAACCCTATAAATATATTCTTCACTGACTACTCCTTTATTGATAAGCTTCTCAATATTCAAAGCTATATCCCATGGATAACTAGACACGCCGGGCCTCCTAGGATCATCTATAAAATCAGACTCTACCAAAACCCTTGCACGCCCACTGGTTAATCCATGCTCTAGATCCTTAGGTTTAGCTGGTATTGTATGCCAAAATCTTTTTTTCTCACACCAAATCCCAGTATCACGATCTACGTGGTGAAACAATACTTTATCTCTCGGAATATCTAAGGAGCTAATAAATAATTCAATAGAAGATACCGTAGTATAACCTCCTTGTTCTAAATGTAAATGAATAGGTATGTCATAGTCACGTGCTAAAGTCAATGCTTTTAACATTATAAGCTCCGAGGTAACATAGCGTGGTGGAGAAGTACTATAGTGTTGGCGACCAACCTCGCCTATACCGTCAACCAATCCCTTCTCATAGTATTTAATAATAAGACGTAACACCTCCTCGGCAAGTTTAATTATTTTCTCAAGACTTATTCCACGGCGAAAATACTCGTCGACCTCAGCTGGGTGAAAACCAGCGAATAACTTAGCCTTTAAATCATTTTCTATAACTCTTTTCTTCTCCAAAACCATAATCTCCAAGACTTTTTCATAATCTTCTATAGAACCCCCAGTTAAACCATAGTGATAGGGCGGAAGAGCTACGAGAGCTATAAACCATCCATTATGCCTACGAAACTTCTTTGCTATTTTTTCAGCACCCAAACCTTTTACAGGGTTAGAATGACAATGTGCATCAGCATAGAGCATAGTATATCACGCGTGAATCAGTAGTTCGGGAGGACCCTATCACCGATCTAAGAGTAGGGGCTTCATCATCAATAGACAATTAGAAGTTCTACAGACTAATAAGGAAATCGCATAACAACCCTAATACTTTATAGAATGTTACAACTACATTATCATATTAGGTGTGGTTTAAGTGGTTATTAAGACGAGGAAAATTACGATAGAATTAGACGAAGAAACCTATAAGAAGCTGGTTGAGCAAGCGGAAAAAGAGGGTTACTCAATCATTACTGATTATATCATTTACTTAATCAAGAGATCTATTGCAGGAGAAGAACCAGTATCTCTTAATCATATTATCAAAAAGCTAAAGCCACGGATAGAACGTATAGTGCAGGATGAAACCAGTAAATATTTAATGCTTATAAATGAGATACGCGGAAAAATAGCTGAGCTCCAGGAAAGAATAGAACAATTATCCATGGAGATCGACGGCTTAAAGAAGCAGTTAGAGCAACAACCAAGTGTAAAACCTAAACAAGCAACTAGGAAAACCGGGATCGAGAGATTACGTGAAGAAAAAGTTGTTTTTGAAAGTAACCTGCCGCCAAGGCTTAGAAGAGATCGCTTCTTTAACTATCTAGAACGTGAGGGAGCTGTAATACTGCCTTTAAGTAAAGAACGTGTAGCCGTAGACCCAGATTACTGGGAAGAATTTAAGAAGAAGTTGTTTGAAGAACTAAATACAAGTAATGAGGAAGCAATAAGGAAAATACTGGGTAGTCCGGGCTACGAGTTATTTATGAAATTGAAGGAAGAGTCACTAATATACTATGATCCTAGACAGAAGAAATGGTTACCAGCGAGCAAGGAATATTTTAAGTAGATGCAAACGTGGTTATAAATATAGTTTTAGAGAAGAAGCGATGATAGGTGCCGTTTTTTGGAGTTGAGATACGATAAAATAGTGAATATTATTGATAAGACAAAAGCAATCCTGGTCGGTGATGAGATAACAATTGATGGTTTTGCTCAACGTAAGGTTCGAGTAATAACACATGCTCACTCCGACCACGTTGGTGGTTTGAAAGATAGTATTTATTACTCAAACTATATAGTAGCTACACCCGCGACACATGATCTCCTAGTCGAGCTAGGGTATGTGGGGAGAAACCATTCACATCTATATAAGCGTAAAAAAGTTCAACTAGAATACTATGTTGAGAAAACATTTTACAACCACGCTATACAGCTTATCCCATCAACGCATATACTAGGCTCGGCACAAGTTAAGGTTAGCTATAATGGATACGTTATCGGGTACACAAGCGATTTTAAAATGGGCGATAAAACCGATGTTATAAAATCACCCGATATCCTAATAATAGAAGCTACTTATGGAAGCCCCAGTTGTAGGAGGCCATTCAAAAATGATGTAATCGATCTAGTTCTTGATGTAGTGATTGATGGGTTAAGGAAATATGATAAGATAATAGTATATGGTTATTATGGTAAACTACAAGAGATCATGAGGATATTACGTGAAAAGGGTATAAGAGAACCTTTTCTTATGAATAAGAAAATATATGCTATAACGAGGATAGCGGAGAAATACGGTTGGAGTATAGGAAACTATTACAACATAAATACTAGAGAAGCTCGTGAGATAATGCGTTCAGAGAAGTACTTGTTATTTGAACATATGGTTAAAGCTAAGTATAGGAGACTAGATGGTAGAGCTTTAAATATTATTTTAAGCGGCCACGAACACAGTGAACCGATCAAGAAAATAGACGAATACACTTGGCTTGCAGCATTTAGTGATCACGCTGATTTCGATGAGTTAATAGAGTATGTGGAAAAATCGCAACCAGAACTAGTAATTGTTGATGGTTCACGAGAAGGCTACCCATACACTTTTGCCAAAGAACTTAGAAAAAGAGGGTGGAACGCAATAGTATTGCCCGAGAAGAAGTAGAATTGTCTTTGAATAGGGTTTAGGCTTTGTCTAAAAACATAATTGTTAAATACAACGTAATCGGGCCAACGCTACTCGGGTTTGGCGGTTCACTATATGTAGCTTTTGAAACAGCTATTGCATTTGCAAAGAAAGGCTATAACGTCTGCTTTGATCCTATACTTCTACATAAAAAAACCAGGAACTTATTAATGAAGATCAAAGAATTCTATGGAGTACCAGAACACGATCTAATTAATATACATATAGGAAAATGTGTAAAGAATAACTCTATTACCATGAATTTAACTGGGGACTTCTTATCGGGGAAAGCAGATATCGTATATATGCATTTCCCTGTTTTTGCTAAACCCCGGATTTATTATCCTGGTTTACATGGCGTGTATTCCTTATCCGCTAACCTATATTATATCGCTAACTTAATCTATAAATCAACATACTTCAAAAAGACAAAGCTAGTTATTGCTAACTCCAGTTTTACGAAAAAATACTTGAAACAATACATTGACAAAGATATTGTTATAGTCTATCCACCAGTTAACCTCGAAGATATATTAGATAAGAAACCGTTGTCAAGGACTACACGAGATAAGATCATATTATTTGTATCAAGACTATCATATGAAAAGCAACCATACAAAGTATTAATTGTAGCTGAGGTATTGGAAAAGCTTGGGCTAAAAGACTGGAAGATAATATGTGCAGGTTCTTCTAGCATATATACGGATAAGTTAATTAATTCAATACAAGAAATAGCACGTCGTAGAAATCTTGATAAATACATTATTTTTCTCCGAGATTTGCCAAGAATAAAGCTAGTCGAACTATATAGGAAGGCGTACGTGTATGTTCATCTTACTTCACGCGAACATTTTGGAATAACAATTATCGAAGCCATGGCGGCAGGAACACCAGTAATTATACCACGAAGTAATAGTGCATGGACTGACGTAGCATTAAAAAATGCTAATATAGCTTTATCATATAGTGATTATAATGAGTTAAAAGAATTGTTAACAAAAATAATATATGATGATAAACTATGGTCTAAGCTAAGCATAGCTTCTCGTGAAAGAGCTAAATACTTTAACCGAACCCGTTTCCACGAAGAAATCACTAAATTAGTGGAAGAAAAACTTGGTATTTAGGGGATGAAGTAAAACCGTGGAACCGAATAAGTAAGATGTGGATGGAAGAGCCGAGACGACCCATTACCAATTAAACTATTTCATACTCGTTATGTCTAATTATAGTTTTAATAGCATTAAATGATATTATTATAGAAAACACGAGGCACACTATAGTGACTAGTACCGTATTAATGTTTACAACATTTAGATTCTTCATTAAACTATCTGGTTTTACCATGATCAGATATGACGTAGATTCAATCCTATATATTGTTTCATAATCATGTCTTTTAAATTTGAGTAAGAAAATATGATAGCCGCCGAGAAACAAACCAGTATTAGGGTCCCTGAAAGACTTACCATTAGTCTCTTCGAAAATGAACGCCTCAACTATCTCCCCATTAACACTAACATATGTTTTCAAACCAGTATTATTACCTATTTTTCTAAACAATTCAATGCTATCTACCCATTCATTTGCAAGCATTCTAATAAATTCCGCTCTACCAGTATACATAGTTATTGAGGGCAAGTTTTCAATAGCTAGGTTTTTCAATGTAATCTCTACACGATCGCCATGAAGTTTAAGAATAATTAAACATTGTAGAGATAAAGTATCTAATTCATACTTAGTATTAGAACCCTCAAATACAACAATAAACGTTAATTCAGTAGGTCTTATTTCAGAAGCTTTATAATATAATGGATTAATCAACGATACGGATATGAGAAGAAACGAAGCTAATGTAAAAAACCAAGTGTTCATCCAGATTTATACCTCTTAATAGCTTCTTCAATACGTTTTAACGCTTCATCCCTATTCTTCCAACCAACCACTTTAACCCATTTACCCTTCTCAAGCTCCTTATAGTGCTCAAAGAAGTGAGCTATTCTCTCTTTAAAATTACTTGGTAGATCATTTATATCTTTTATATTCTCGAAACGAGGATCTATTTTCTCAATAGGTACTGCCACGATCTTTGCATCTCGTCCCTTCTCATCTTCAGTCTCCAAGACACCGATCGGGCGAACCTTGATCACCGAACCAGGCGATAAAGGTTCATATCCCAATACAAGGACGTCGACGGGATCTCCATCTTCTTCTAAAGTACCGGGTACAAATCCATAGTTGAAGGGGTAGACCATTGATGTAAATAATATTCTATCGACAAATAATACTCCGGTTTCTTTATCTAACTCGTATTTTACATTACTACCCATAGGGATCTCTATAACGACATTTACTATCTCAGGCGCTTTCTCACCCGGCCCTATAGCATCATATTTACTCTTACACATAGCACCCGCCTCCTACTATATTAATAATTATTTAATCGTAGGTTATCAGCTGGAAAGTTTTATTATAATAGCTACTGGTACCCCTTCTCTATAAATTGTTACTATTTTTGTCTCAACTTCGACATTAGATAAGGGCTCTAATGTTTTACGAATACTTTGTAGTGATTGTATATTCTTGTTTATGCGATCAATTATTTCCTCGAGAAGCTTAGCTTCTTGTTCAGCATCTGGATTAATAAATAGTTTTACCTCACGCATATCAATTACTTTACCAGTAGTAGGCGATTCTTCACCTGTAAGCCTTTTAAGCAATTCCTTAAGTTTTTTCTCCTGCTCGCTTCTTGCTCTTATATCCTCTAATCTTCTTAGATACTCTGCAAGTTGTTGTTTTAGCACATTTAATGATTCGTCAATAGATTTAAGTAATTCTGCGAAAGAAGTATATTCGCGTACTACGCTTGACATAATACTATCACCTAATCTATTATGAAGTCTATTATCAAAAATAAAATTGACTATTATTTAGCCAAAACCTTGTTGACAAGCAATGGTATATCAGATGGTTTATCAGCTACTGGTATACCAGCTTCTTCTAATGCTTTTCTCTTAGAAGCATAATCACCCATACCCATAGAAATAATAGCTCCTGCATGCCCCATTCTTTTACCCGGAGGTGCTGTTTTACCAGCAATATAAGCTACAACAGGTTTTTTCTTCTCTAATCCAGAGTAATATTTAGCGAATCTCTCTTCAGCATCACCACCTATTTCACCAATTAACACCACAACATCTGTATCGGGATCTTCGGCGAACAAGTTATATACTTCAATGAAGTTCAAACCAGTAACCGGGTCACCACCCAATCCTAACACAGTAGATATTCCATAGCCTTGTTTCCCAAGTTCACGTGCTATCTCATATGTTAAGGTACCACTACGTGAAACCAAACCTATATTACCGGGTTTAAACACGTGTGCAGGCATGATCCCGATCTTAGTATGTCCAGGTGACATTATACCTGGCGTATTAGGCCCTATAATGTATGCACCAATATATTTAGCATATCGTACGAATCCCAATTCATCGTGTACTGGAATGCCCTCCGTTATGACGACCACAGTCTTTATATTATTGTCTAACGCTTCATAAACTGCTTCCGCGGCAAAACGTGCTGGTACAAATACTATGCTTGCATCAATAGATCCCTGCTCTTTAACTGCCTCAGCAATACTATCGTATACTGGAACACCATGAACTTCTTGTCCGCCCTTACCCGGTGTTACGCCAGCCACGATCTTCGTTCCGTATTCCAGCATTAGTTTAGTATGAAAACTTCCTTCACGACCAGTTATACCTTGTACGAGTACACGGGTATTTTTATCGACTAAGATAACCATTTATATCACCTCTTAGCAAGTTCTATAGCTTTGTGTACTGCATCATCGACCTCTGAAAAAACATTGAATCCGTGTTCACTTAGGATTCCACGACCCTCTTCTTCATTAGTACCAAGTAATCTGATCACAATCGGTTTAGATATACCTACTTCTTTAACAGCTTCTATAATACCATATGCTACTTCATCACAACGTGTTATACCGCCGAAAATATTAACTAATAACACCTTCACCCTTGGATGAGTCAATAAGAGTTTAACAGCTTCTTTTACACGATCACGTGAAGCACCACCACCAACATCTAAGAAATTAGCTGGTTTTCCACCATGTAACAGTATTGTATCCATAGTAGCCATTGTTAAACCAGCACCATTAGCTATAACGCCGATATCTCCATCTAACTCGACATATGAGAAACCAAGCTCCTTAGCCTTTTTCTCATACTCACCAAGTTCTCTACCATATTTCTCCATTAGATCAGGGTGTTTAAATAAGCTG
Organism: uncultured Desulfurococcaceae archaeon; assembly: GCA_964625205.1. Lineage (GTDB taxonomy): Archaea > Thermoproteota > Thermoprotei_A > Sulfolobales > Desulfurococcaceae > CAZVAW01. Next base: position 30,010 of record CAZVAW010000003.1, on the reverse strand, counting down.
TTATCGTCAACTAATATTTTAGCATCTAATGCGATCAAGCCACCGCCACAACGCCATGCAAGTGGATTAAATTCTACAAGTTCAGCATCGTAATCATGCATAACATTATACATAGCATACATGATAGTGTCTAGCTCACGCCAATACTCCTTAGGAATACCTAGGAAAGAACCAGCTATCCTTGAGTAATAATGTTTATACCCAGTCAACGGATCAACTGGTATCTTCAATAATTTCTCTGGGTGTTTCTTAACTAAATCCTCGATCTCGACACCACCTAATGGTGAGACCAAGTATACTAGGCTTCTATTAGAGCGGTCGATCGTTAAGGATAAATAGTATTCCTTCTCAAAACAGATCTTTTCCTCGACTAAAACTAGTTTAACAACTTCGCCCTTAATCTTTGAACCAAGTAATTGTTTAGCGACATTATAGGCTTCATCTGGGTTAGAAGCTATCTTTATACCGCCAGCTAACCCCCTACCACCGACAAGGACTTGAGACTTAACCACTACTTCTTTACCGAATCTACTAGCAATCTCTTTTACTTTTTCCGGAGAATCAGCGATTTCGCCATTAGGGACTGGTATGCCATATTTTTTAACAATATTCTTTGCTTCATATTCAAACAACTTCACACTTACCACCAATACAAAAATACATTATATAAATAATATAAATTCTCACGTAGAATCAGATAAGACCTCATCAATTATTTTAACTGCCTCTTCCTCCGAATTAGGAACTTCTATTAATTGGTATTCAGCATAGCCGGGTTTACGGCCATTTCTACTCAAGTGTTTTCTTTTTAAAATAACACCACGTCTAGTAGGGTGTAGAATTATAGAAAGATAAGCCCTAGCTATAGCTGCGAGAGTAGCCTCTTGTAATACTATAACTTGATCTCTTAGTTTCAACATACCACGCACGTGATAATGTCCTCTAGGAATAGCCATTACTATTTCCTCGACATCTTCATTCCTATATATTTTAACCAAGAATTACTCACCACTACTACTTTGATTTGACTCAAACTTGAATAATAGTTACATTATTATTTACTATTCTTTCTAAAATATGGTATTCTTCCCCATCTACTATAAGGATCTCATTACACCCCTTATTTCTCAAATACTCTATAACTTTCTTAAATATATCATTTAAATAAGTAGATGTTGCTTCCAACTCGTTTAAAGTGTCTATTATAATTGGGGAAACTTGATAAATATTTGCTATATCCATATAGATTTTTTTCCATGTACCAATCAGTTCTTCCATATCATCTTTATAAACTACAATATTTAAACGTATAAAATCGATTAAGTCATTCCAGTTCTTATCAATACCGAGAATAACAGAGTATATTTTGTCAAATAATTCTCGGTTGTATTCCCATAAGTCTTTAACCTGCGATGTTAAGCGATCAAGTTCTCTTATTAGATCTTGGTATTCATCATAAAGTTTCTCGTTATACTCTCTTCTTAGAATCTTTTCCAAGTCTTTTATTCGAGTATAGAGTTGTTTTAGTTGAAAAAGCTTAAATCCATACTCTACAAGCTGATTTATTTCAAGCTTAATATTCTCTTCTTTAAGTCTATTATACAAGTATGTCGTAAATAAGAAATCATCAGTATGCGTACTTATAAATATATAAGTAGTTATGGGTATTTTACAATTGATTATTTTATTTAGTATAAAAGCTCCATGTACCTCATGTAAATATCGATGAAAATCCTCAATATACTGTATACGTGGTATAACACATGGTTTTGAAAACGCTGGTATCTCTACTTCAAAATAGTTATTAATTAAAAGACCTTTTTCCCTACATACTCTAACCAGTTCCTCACCTAAAAGTTCGACAACTATCCTTTGATCTATGCATTTTATAGCATAATCTTTATTGAAGGAATACCTAGTTAGAATACCCAGTATTTTCTTAAGGCTCAGCATTTCAATCCTCAATAATCCATTCATCAGGCTCTTTCATGACCTCAACAGTAGTCATCAATAATTGCTTCTTAAACAATTCCATATCACAACAAATTATGCTAGTTTTACACATAGTCTGTAAAGTACCAGCGGCTAAACCATATGAAAGCGCTTTCCCGGGATCCTTATAGTCGAGGTATGCAGCGTTGAAAAACGCGTCGAAAGCGTCACCAGCCCCAGTGGTATTTATTGGTTTACCAATAGGTTTTGATCTACCACGGTAATAGAAACTACCGTGTTGAACCACAAACGCTCCTCCCGCCCCCTTCTTGATCACAAGTAATGATAACCCGTATTTAAGTAGAGATTCCATATTAGCACCAGCTAATTCTTTTGCTTCAACACGGTTCAAGAATAGTATGTCGATTTTATCAAGCATTTTAATTACCCGTTCTTTCTCCGAAACAGCATATACTCCAGGGTCGTAGCTAACTATTATGCCTAAACGTGAGGCCCGACCAGCTATTTCCTCGGCTATATTAGGCGGTATACTTGCAAGGTGTACGATGTTAGCTTGGTCAAGTAGTTCCCTTGGAACATCATTGGGTGATAACAACTCGTTGACACCACGATATTTAAGCATTATTTTCTCGCCATTGCTTGTAACAACTACTATGACAAGCCCTGGATCACCATCTACTCTTTTAACAAATCTTGTATCAACACCACGTCTCCTAAGTTCCTCAAGAATATTATCTACCATGGGATTAGTTGAAGCAGCAGCTATTAATGTAGCTCGATGACCATAACATGCAACGGCTGAGGCGTAATTGGAGGCTGATCCGCCAGGGCTTAATAACATGTCATTAACTATAACACTCTCGTCAAAAACTGGAAGACGCGGGATATATAGTGTTAAATCTATATTTAGGTTGCCAACGCTAACATGAAGATACCCCCTACCCATTATCAACTACCTTTTCATCTCTTCTTTAAACCACTCATAAATAATGCTTGGTGTGACAAACTTCTTATTTAACTCCTTTATTTTCTCATCCCATTTACTAAGGATGCGAACAGCTTCATTAGCTACTCTTATAGCATCATCCACTCCAGCATCTACTATGAACTCCTCAGTCTCACGATTAGCTATTGCGGCACAAACAGCTCCAGCTCTTAATCTATAAATACTAGCTAATACGAAGATCGTGGCAGCCTCCATTTCGAAGTTAAGAACATTTACACTCTTAAGAAAACTAATCAATCCCCTCTGGAAAGGTGGTAGGTAATCGCGATATCCTGGTCTCTCCTGCCCTACATAGAAGCTATCACTACTAGCTGTTAAACCAATGTGATATCTATAGCCTAGGGTTTCGGCCGCGAAAATTAAAGCTAATGTTACATCAATTGAAGCCACAGCAGGGTACTCTGGTATAACATAGTGTCTACTAGTACCCTCTAAACGGACAGCACCAGTTGATATGATTAGATCACCGACTTTAATATCTCTATGTAGCGCTCCAGTAGTACCTACACGTATAAACGTATCACCACCTATACGTGCGAGTTCCTCGATAGCGATAGCTGTTGAAGGAGCACCTATACCAGTACTCGTGGCTGAGATGAAAACTCCCTTGTAATAACCACTATAAGTTGTATATTCACGGTGCTTAGCTACTTTCCAAGCCTTATCCCAAAAACTAGCTATTCTTTCAACTCTACCTGGATCACCAGGTAATAACACATACTTACTCACATCACCCGGCTTTACACGCAAATGATACTGCATTCCTTCCTCTGTCTCCGGCCTACTAGCACTTTTAAGACTCTTACCATCCATGACTATACCCCCATATAGAAGCATTTTATATTATTATAGTGGTAAAAAATATCTATAACTCTATTATCTCGACAGTTAAGGTATCTGTATCTAAGATCGCTATAGTTGATTTACCAGTTAAATAACCGCAAACTTCTCCTGGGTTTAACAAGAGCTTGTTATTGAAGTATTCTTTCTTTAACCTATGTGTATGACCATATAAAACACCATTAACATCGAGTTTCTCAAGCAGAGCCTTAGCTATTTTCTCTGTAAAATCAACACCATTAAATCCGTGCATAATATAGAACTTTTTATTCTCGATCTCTATTATTGAAGGATTAGATAAAAGTATCCAACCATACTCGCTATAGATCTTCGATAATAAGTATACGTCACCATCATTATTACCTAGTACGGTTACTAAATCGACATTATAGTTTTTTTCGTCCAGCTTCCTCTTAATAAAACGAGGTATAAAAGGCGATATTATATCACCTAAATGAATAATACGCTCTACTTTTCTCTCAATAAAAACATCTATGGCTTTCAACGTATTATCCACATGATCATGTGTATCACTCATTATACCAATAATCAATTGCTTCACCCATACTCGGCTTAGCTTAAATCAAGGTACTTATTGGAATTAAGACTAGTCTACCCTGATCTCGTATCCTCTCTTTTCTTTCTTAATCTTCTTCAATTTAACTTCCAATACACCATTCTTATAATTGGCTTTTGCGGACTCCGGATCAACTTCTGCCGGTAGATCAACCTCCTTATAGTACTTTCTCTTACTATTACTAGCTCTGATAATTAGTTTTCTACGGTCATCTGTAACTTCAAGACTAATCTTGTCCTTTTCAACACCTGGTAACTCTGCTACAACTGTTACTTCGTCGTCACTCTCAAATACATCGACAAGTGGTTCTCGCTCTTCAGTGACCATTGGTTTACCACGAATACTCTTAATATTGCCGAATTTCTTGATAATAGGTTTGCCATCAGGCCCTATGGTTATGGAGAAACCATATACGTATGGCCCTATGATCTTCTTCTCACCGTATTTTGATGCTTCTTCTGGAGACAATCTAGCTATTTCGTCAAACTCTCTCATTATTCTTCTTATCTCGTCAACAAGGTCTCTCTCGTAGCTCCAGTCGCGCTCCATTTCCTCGAAAAGCTCTCTCATCATTTCATCTATTAAGTCAAAGATCCTTCTCCTCCTTCTCCACCATTCACTCACTTCCATCCCCTCTCTAGAAACTAATTGTTTCACTAGAATATTTATCGTAAAAGGACTTAAATAATCATGTTTTAAGAAATAGGAGTAGGTTCTGGTAACTCGTTTAATTGCTCAAGTACATACTTTCTTATATCTTCGAGATTAGGTAACTCCTCTATAAGTTCACCGTTTTCCATATATTTCTTCAATATAGGTTTATAATCGCTAGAGGGAGGCCTTGATCTATTTAATAAGCCTATATAGTCATTTAACCCGGGTCTTTTTCTATATAATTGTTTAGCACCGGGTAGTTTTCCACGTTTAGATATTGGTTTCCAAACCCCATTCTCATATACTTCGACAATGTCTGCGCTTATATCAATGCTCTTAGGGAAAGCAATTGTGGTTCCAACACCAAATGCGTCTACAATATCTCGTAGCTCGATGATCTCTTTCTCGCCGACGCCTCCGCTAACAACTATTTTAACGTTTTTATAACCATGTATGTCGAGAGTCCATCTAACCTCTTCAACAATCGCACGTATATTACCGCGTCTACTACTTGGAGTATCTAGTCTAACACCATATAATTTACCCTCTAAAGCTTTAGCCGCCATTAAAGCCTCTATACGCTCATCATAGAATGTGTCAACAAGCATAATACGAGGCACGTTTTCCTCAATTACTTCATCAAACGCCTTCCAAGCCTTTACCTGATCACCAAATACTATGATCAATGCATGTGGCATTGTACCAACTGGTTTTAAACCCAAATACTTCTCACTAGCAACGCCAGATACAGCGTCAACGCCACCTATATAGGCAGCTCTATCAGCCATTGGAGCAATAGCTGGATGTAAGGCTCTTAAGCCAAAAAACAATACGGTTCGATCACCAGCTAATTTCTTTATCCGTGCAGCTTTTGTAGCTATACTTGTATAGTGTCTAAGTATACCGAGAATAGGCGTCTCATAGATAGCAAAATCGTTATAATAACCCTCAATAATCATTAAGGGTTCCCCAGCCTTAAACAACGTTCCCTCCGGCAAACTATAGACTGTGACTGGTTTCCCCTTCAGAAGATTAAGAACCTCCTCTAAACCAGCATAGACAGCCCATTCATACCCACGAGGTAAGTTTGTAGTATGAAACTCCATACGCACTTTCTTTCGAATACCCTTACTATCTAAGATCTTCTTAGTTCTAACAAAGTAGATATCGGTAACAATACCTTCTACTATGTCTTCCTCACTAGCAATATAGAATCTTGGCAGGGCTATTCACCCATAACAACAACATATACCCTTCTACGTGAGCGGGGCCCATCCATTTCTAATAAGAATATGTTCTGCCAAGTGCCCCTGATCAACTTGCCATTGACTACGGGAAATACACGTTCAGCACCAAATAATGCAGAGCCTATGTGTGCATGCGCGTTATCATCTATAATGTTATGTCTCCACTTAGAGCTACCGGGTTCTGTAAACTCTTTCACTTTATCAATAATGTCATTTATTAATCCAGACTCGTGTTCATTAGCGATAATAGCTGCTGTTGCGTGAGGAGCAAAGACTAATGCTATACCATTCTTTACTCCACTATTCTCCACTATGCTTTCTACCTCACTAGTAATATCTATTAATTGAAACCTACTCTGGGTAGACAAAGTTATTTCTTTAACAACAACTTTCATTTCTATCCACCACTCTAAAGAATAGGAATGTCCTTGGTCATAATATATCCGTTTCCCGACACATAGCTACTCATAGATAGGCCTATATTCTAGGATAACCTCGTTTAAATCTTTATCAACATATACGGATCTAAGCTTTAGCCTTACTATTCTATCTAACTCAGTATTGATATAATTAACCCTGTTAAGCCCTATGAGATAAGGCGTTATAGAAACTATAAGTAGATCTACTAGTTTTTGCTTTACGAGGCTACCGATCAAATATCCGCCACCTTCTACTAAGAATAACTTGACACCGTATTCTGTGTTGATCTTGTTAAATGCTTCCCTAAGATCAAGTGTTTGATCCGGTAAAGTATTTGTAAATACTATCTTAACCCCCTTGGCTTGAAAATCCCTAATACAAGGGTTATCTTTATTATTACTACTGGTTACTAATATAGATGGTGCTATAGAGGTATCATATACTTTAAAATATGGTTTAGTTCTAAGCTCTTTATCAATAACGATACGATATGGTTGTTTTCCATGGTAGCCATTTATTCTCACCGTTAACAATGGATCATCAACTAACACTGTATTAGCACCAACAACTATAGCGTCAGAAACTGATCTAAGATAATGTAATCTATATAAATCATTACGACTACTTAGAACTAGTTTCTTGCCCTTAACACTAATACCTCCATCTACGCTAATACTTGTAAAAACTATTACCTTATACTCCCTAGTCAAAGAAACAACAACTCTACATTACTTCTCCTCAGAACCAAGATCTATTTGAATACCCTCTTTCTCACGTATACGACTGATAAACTCTGGTGTAGTCAGAAATACCTCTAGATCTTCGCATTCAATACCAGTTAACCCGTTATACACAGCTATTTTTTCTTTCGCAACCTCGTTACTTAGCTCTTTTAATAAAGCTGTATAAAGTGGATAATATATAGTTTTTATCTTATCTATTTTGGCATTAAGACTATTGAGTATTTCCTCTATCTTATATAACGGTATGTTTTTCCATAATATTATGCTGTATTCTTTTTCTTCGGGTACACCATCTACTATTTTACCGCCATTGTTAGTGATCCATCCGCTAAGATCAGTTAGTATGTCAGTATTTAATGGTTTAAGTTCTACAAGATCACTATATATTTCGACGAGTCCATGCATTGAAAGTTCTACAAGCAAAGCTTTTAAAGTATGTTGATCGAGTCTAGTTCTAGCACTTAATATGTCTAACTCGGCTGAACGTTCCTCACTTAATACTCTCAAAACACTATATGCTTCTTCAGGGATCTCTGCAAAACTACCATATTCTCTCATTACTTTTAATGCGCCACCACTTATTGTAACTATATACCCATATAGACCATCAAATACTATCTTCCCCTCAACAACCTCGGCCTCCTCGATCTCTGTCCTAACACGTGGTAGTTCTACTTCGAACTCGATCAATGGGTAATACGTCAGGGTTAATTTCTCGAATTTACACTTCGAACTCCTAAACAGAGATTTTTTCGTCTTATCAATTATCTTCTTAGTTATGATCTTCGAATCAACAACTGGTTCTAAATAGTATTTATCAGTATAATTGGTCGGTATAACATGTTTTATCTTAGATAAAACATTTTGTGGTGGGACTACAATATCAATACCATATTTTTGTGCAAGTAACCTAGCCTTGGTCTCTACTTTTCTTAATGGTATTAATATGATCTTAAGAGAATGAAGCTCACCAAGCCATCCAAGCATTTTCTCAACATAGTCAACGGTTATATCGTTTTGATCAACTATGATAACACCGACTCTTATTGAAGAACCAGGTAACGGCGAGTATTCTGCCAATAAATCAAATACGTGACTGATACCATCTCCATTTACGAGTCCTTTACGTTTAACTTCAAAACCTTTCTCGATAAGTGCTTGTTCAGCCCAGGACAATATTTTTTCACGTAAACTATCCTTCTCCCTATCACTAGTTTTCTCGCTCAACACAAACACCGTTTACATAGAGTCTCCTCTATATATAGCATCTAGTTTTTATCATGATTACCTATATATTGTAAAAGGCTTCTAAATACCTAATTATTCTCTTAAATATAATTATGTAGATACATGTGTGTTGTTCATGTAAATATAATCTTCCTCAATAGGATAGGAGTTAGTAATGCTGTAGAGAGGATCATTACCAGGCTTGCCGCGAATAGATCTGCTTCGATTAGCTCAAGTTCATAAGCTAATGTGGAAGCAACCATTGCTACCTCTGAGCGAGGCATCATCCCAACACTAACGATTAACGCGTTTTTATGTCTTAGACCAACTAGTCGCGCACCTATATAGCATCCGATAAGTTTCGAGATAAAACCTAGTAGAACCATGATTATGATCACGTAGATTATGGAGGCTACGTCAATCGCGAGTAGGTATTCAAGATCAAGTTTATAGCCAACGTATATAAAGAAGAGTGGCGCGAAAATAGCTGCTATTAAACCAGTTGATTCGCGTATTCTCTTAGCAAAGTACCTATTTGTAGCTAAGCCGATACCATAGGCGTATGCTAGTAGAATATATGATAAACCAATACCATGTGCTACAAAAGCAAGCATTAACAATATAGCTAATGAAGATGCCTCAACGCCGTATAATACGTTTAAACGACCAATAGTTTTCAATATCTTATCCATATATCTACTTGAAAACCATGCAGTAAAATACCATATAATGAAAGCCGATATAGGGATCACGGTCATAGACAATAGGTTAATACCATTCTCATAAGTACTGAGAAAACTAAGTAAAACAAGACCAATAACGTCATCAACAACAGCAGCCTCCACTATAAGCATAGCTTCACGAGTATTTAGTTTATTCATTTCACTTAGAGCATCTACTGTTATAGAAACTGATGTAGCTGATAAAATTATGCCGATGGCTAAAGCCTCAATAATATTAAGGTTGAAAATAAACACTGTTAATAAACCGCATCCAATAGCTCCTAAAACACCACCTAAAGCTATAATGCCGGCATCTTTAAGTCCACGTATAAAGTATCTAAGAGAACCCTCAAGACCGGCTAAGAAAAGCAATGATACTATACCAAGCGTAGCAAATGCTTCTAAAACCCCACTTATGTTATATCCGAAGAAATATCGGGCGAAAGCAAGTAAAACGCCGAGCATAACGAAGAAAACTATACGTGGGACACTTACTCTGCGTGACAAGCCCTCAAGCATCTTAGCAGTCAAGATCAGTAACGCCAGCTCTAAAACCCAAAACTCTGACTCAGACACTATAGATCGCCATAGGGGACAGGTATAATGATATGCTATGCATACAACTAATTAATATCTACTTGTTGAAAAGACTTATAAATAAGGACCATATTAAGTTCATTCAGCTTCCGGCTTCTCGTCATCTATTCAGCGTCTCTCTTTCTCCACATCATATTCAATATAATCAAATAATCATCAAATATAGGTTATTATTCGTAGTAGTGGCATTTACTATACATGGTGATAGATATGCCTATGTCTAAGAAATATTGTGTTGAGAAGATCCATTTACTGAGTATTCCAAAAGGCGAAGAGATAATTAGTTATATAACAAGATATGTCGAGGAAAATAATATTAGAACCGCCATAGTTATCGCTATAGGATCTCTATATGATGTTAAGATCGGCTACTATAGCGTTGAAAAAGATAAGTATTTAGAAATAAAACTAAATGGGTATTACGAATTACTCTCAGCCGTCGGGAATGTTAGTTTAAAGTACAATAAACCATTTCTCCATCTACATGTTACATTAGGCGATCATGAAGGCCGAGTATATGGCGGACATTTACTGCATGGAAAAGTATTCGTTGCTGAGACAAAGATCATCGAACTTAAAGGAGAACCGATAACTAGGAGTAAATTCACTGACGCCCTATGGCTGTGGTCATAGTTATACATTCCAGTTAGTTCCTGAGAATAATACTATAAAATACTCTATAAACTGAATAATCAAGAGGGCTTGATAGGAGAGAATATTTGGGAATGAGGATAATACGATTTGGCGCAATATAGTAGTTTTCACGTATTTACTCGGTTAATGAAGTATGTTTGGAGAAAATGGTATTTACTAATTGTAAGTATAGCTTTACTAATAGCTATGGCTTATACAAATAGTATTATACCAATATTCATTAAATCAGCGATCGACCATGGTATTTTAGTAAAGGATCTTAATTCGACGATTTATTACTCGCTATTAGTCTTAATCGCTACAGCAATTGGTGGTCTCTTAAGTTTTATAGCACGTTACGTTACAACTAGGCTTTCACAAGAAACAGTATATAGTATTAGAATGGACGCCTTTAGATCAATACAAAGACAGTCAATGGATTTCTTTGATAAAACTTTGATCGGACAGTTAATATCAAGAATAACAAATGACACCGAGAGAATAGCTGGTTTTCTCTCATGGCGTCTAAGAATGCTTATATACTCTACACTAATGATGTCTTTAGTTCTCTACTATATGTTCACGATGAACACATTACTTGCATTAATCGGTTTTACAGCATTCTTATTATCGATAGCGATCAATACTAGGTATGCTACAATAATAAGACCATTATATGATAAGATCAGACACCAAGTAGGAGTACTAGCTGGTATAACTACTAGTGATTTAGCTGGTATAAAAACTGTTAAAAGCCTCGCAATAGAAGATCACGAGTATAAGCGATTCATAAATGAGAACCAGAAATTCCTAGAACTCAATATCAAGGCTGCAAGGATCAGGGCATTATATGGTAATGGTTCAATGCTTATACTCGGAGTTTCTATGGCAATGATCCTATACTATGGTGGACAAGCAATTATAGCTGGAGTTTTCAGCGTTGGTAGTTTAACAGCGTTCCTAGCATATATGGTTATGCTTATGTGGCCACTGCGAGCGCTGGGGTTCGCTATAGGAGATATACAGAGGACAATAGCGTCTACTCGGAGGTTATTTGAGATAATTGATGCAGAACCGCGTGTCTATGAAAAAGAAGACGCTATCGAACTAGAAAATGTAAAAGGAGAAATAGTTTTCGAAAACGTTAGTTTCAGCTATGTACCGGGTAAGAAGGTATTGAAAAACATCAGTTTTAAAGTAAGGCCGGGAGAAAAAATAGTGATCGTGGGGCCACCAGGTTCTGGTAAATCAACTATATTAAAACTAATAATAAGGTTTTATGACCCAGATGAAGGACGTATATTGATCGATGGTATTGATATACGTGATATAAAACTTAATTCACTACGTAAATATGTAGCTTATGTCTCGCAAGAACCCTTTATATTTAATCGTAGCATTAGAGAGAATATAGCGTTAGGTAATCCATCAGCATCATTAGAAGACATTATACGGGCCGCTAAGATCGCCAAAATACATGACTTTATAGCTAGTCTTCCACAAGGCTATGATACAGTTGTGGGGGAACGTGGAGTAACATTATCGGGTGGACAAAGACAAAGGATAGCTCTTGCAAGAGCATTAGTGACTAACCCTAAGATACTACTACTTGATGATCCTGTTTCAAACCTTGATGCTGAGACGGAGAAGAAACTAGTTGATGACTTAAGGGAGATTCTGAAGGATAAAACAGCGTTAATAGTTACACAGAGGCTCTCGCTTGTCAAGCTTGCCGATAGGATAATAGTACTTGATAATGGCGAGATAGTTGAAACTGGGACCCACGAGGAACTTATTGCTAAGAAGGGATTATATTATAGACTCTATCGCTCGATGTTAGGTGATGCTAATGTCCAGTAAATCGTCATGGCTACTGCTAAGACGTTTCATGTCAGAGATTTTCGCGTATAAGAAAATGTTAGTATTAACAATATTAACGATCATAGGAGCAACAACTACGACTTTAGCTGGTCCATATCTGCTTGGGGTCGCTATAGACAAATATATTCTACCGGGACGTTTCAATGAACTACCATTCATAGCTATTTTATACCTCTTAGCATTAATTGGGCAATGGGGATTCATTACAGCTAGAAGCCTTGTTATACAAGTTTTTGGTCAGAAAATACTGTTTTCTATAAGGAATAAATTATTTAACAAATTACTTAGGCTACATATTAATTTTTATAAGGATAAACAAGTAGGTGATCTAGTATCTAGAGTTATAAATGATACTTCAACTTTAAACGAGGTACTAGTCTCCGGTATATTGAGCGTTATAGGTGATCTACTCTCACTAATAGGTATATTGATCGCTATGATCATATTAAGTCCTAGTTTAACCCTAGTATCAATGGCTAGCATACCCTTAATGATAATCGTAGCCAAATACTTTGGAGGAAGACTACGCAAAGCCTATAAGGAGACGCGCGAGAAAATAGCTAGGATCTCAAGCGTTGTTAGTGAAAGCTTAGCTGGTATTGAAGCCATTAAGGCTTTCGGACGCGAAGAAAACGTTATGAGAGAATTCGAACACGTATCACGTGAGACTGTGAAAACATATATTAGAGTAGCTGTTTTAATGGGGTTTTTCTGGCCACTGATGAACTTATCATCAGTATTATCTATGGTCATCGTAATAATATATGGTGGCTACTTAAGTCTTCAAGGACTTATAAGCATTGGTGTTGTGGTAGCTTTTATCCAATACGTACAACGATTTACACAACCAATCAATAGCTTGATAAGTATGTATGACTCACTACAATCGGCTTTTGCTGCATTAGAGAGAATATACGAGGTACTTGATGCAAGAGAATATGAGGATGAAGAAGGGCTTGTGATCGAGAAGTTTAGGGGAGAAATAGTATTTGATAATGTATGGTTCGAGTATGAACCAGGCAAGCCAGTTTTAAAAAACATCAATATCGAGATTAGGCCAGGCGAGTTAATAGCATTAGTGGGGCACACGGGAGCTGGTAAAACAACATTGGCTAATCTGCTACTTCGGTTTTACGACCCAGTTAAAGGACGCATATTGATCGACGGGATCGATATTAGAAATGTAAAAAGGAAATGTCTACGAAGTAGAATCAGTTATGTACCACAGGAAACTTATCTTTTCCCTGGAACCGTTATTGATAATATCAGGATCGGGAGGCCTGATGTTAGTGATGAAGAGGTTATAAGAGTTTGTAAAGAGCTGGGGATTCACGAGTTTATCGAGAAACTCCCTAACGGCTACTACACTGATGCGGGTGAAGCTGGTAAGAGATTATCTGTTGGTGAGAAACAATTAATAGCGATCGCTAGAGCAATGCTACGTAACCCGGATATAGTGGTGTTAGATGAGGCTCTTTCAAGCGTTGATCCTAAGACTGAAGAGATTATTAGGAGAGCTATTAAGAAACTAATGAAAGGTAGAACCGGAATAATAATAGCACATAGATTATCGATTGTTAACGATGTTGATAGAATAATAGTGTTAGAGAATGGCGAGATAGTTGAGGTTGGCTCGTTCGAGGAATTAATAAGTAGAAAAGGCCTCTTCTATAGACTTTATATTTCGCAGTTAGGCGAGTACCTTGGTAGAGAGGAAATAATTACTTGGACTTGAATATTTTGGATACGTACGAATGATACATTATAGTTAATAAATCTAGAATACATAACGCTCTCCAATATTATATAGTTGAGTAACCATGAACAACTGGTTTTACCCATTATCATTGTTTCTCGTCTTTATACTTATAACGTTGATCGGGTATAGCATGTGGTTCGAGAAACTATCCGTAAACGTATATGTTGACACAGCATCATCGGATACAAAGATAGGATCGTATAAAGCACAAGTATGTTGTATACACTCGCACTGTAACTGTTGTTGTTGCTCATGCCATGGGCTCGAAGATTATCAGATGAGCCTTAGTAGTGATGGTAAGACATTGTATTTAAGAGACATAGACTCTAGTTGTTGCTCATGCCATGATGGTCTAAGTAACGTAACTATATGGATTGGGCTTATCATAGAGAATAATGGTGAGCTGCCAGTACGAATAGATCATTTCAATATCACGATACATGGAAACTATTCAATGGAAACTATTAACACTTACTTACATGGACCCTATAAGACGGGGATAGGATACCATGAGTGGGGACATGTAGATGGATGTGATCTGCCATACCCGAATTATGTGTCATCAATAATATTGGATCAAGGCGAGAAACTCATAGCATGGATTGAGGTAAACTTGTATAATGCTAGTGGGTACTTAGATATAAACGTAACACTAGATAATACCCTATGGAATATACCCGGGTAATAATGTTTTAAAGAGACTTCAGCCTAACTATTGAATCGGATGAAGAAGTGTGTCCTAAGCTGATAAACCTTAGATGATGCGTTTCGCCCCTCCTGACCCCAATGTCTCAGAACCTATATTTTCTTCATTAATTATCTGAGGAGGTGCATTTCATCATTATGAAACCATTTACTCAACTATAACTGTCGATCCAATCAATTGCCCCGGTATATTTGGTTTAAACTTGGCTCTAACTATTGGATGTTTACGAGAATGTTTCCTAACTATCTTACCGACATATCTATTCCCATGTTTATTAACAACGACTAGTTTACGCCCTATATAGTTGTCTATCTTAGTGTTTTTCGACACGTTTAACCTTACAAGTACGAACTGGGGATACTGGGTGTTAGGACCGCGAGCATAACCGACAATAATACCTGTTATCTTCTCATTAGTCATTCTTAACACCCCACTTTATTCATCGTATTATCCAGTAAGTATAAATCCTAATTGTAACGGTTTTTATTATTTTAAACCGTATTTCTATACTGGTGGCTTTACTGTGAAGAAAATAGGTATTGTTGGGGGATTAAGCCCTGAATCAACAATATTGTATTACAAGACCATTGTTGACGAGTATAAAAGGATTAAGGGTGACGAGAAATACCCGGACATAATAATCTATAGTGTCAACTTCGGCTTATTCACCGAGTATGTCGAGAAAGGAATGGATCGTGAGGCCGCCGACATTATTGTAGAGGCTATAAAGGCATTACATCGTGCAGGCGCTGATTTCGTTGTGATCTCTGCTAATACTCCACATATGTTCTACGACTATATTGCGAGTAAATCGCCAATACCATTAATTAATATCATAGATGCATTAGCTGAACAAGCTATTAAAGATGGTGTTAAAGTAATCGGGTTACTTGGCACAAAATATACTTTAACAAAAGGCTTCTATGTCGATAGGCTAGCGGAACACGGTATCAAAGCAGTAGTTCCTGAGCCACCCGATATTGAGACCGTGAATAATATTATCTATAACGAGCTTGTAAAGGGTATCATACGTGATGAGTCGCGTAGAACCTTGATCGGGATCATTAAGAGGTTAAAGGAAAAAGGAGTGGAAGCAGTAGCCCTAGCTTGTACTGAGTTACCACTCCTACTAACTGGTAGCGTTGATAATGTGAAACTATATGATACAGCGCGTATACATGCTTTAAAAGCATTATATGAAGCACTTAAAGATTAAACCCTTAGACTTTTTCTCTTAATAGCTCTATAAATAGTTTTGAGCCCTTACCGATCACGCTAGTGTGTCTTATGGTGACAATGTTACCATCACGTACTGCATCTTCATCAACGTATTCAGCGCCAGCATTGACAATATCGTCTTTAATACCCCAATAACCTGTTAACTTCTTACCACGGACAGCATTAGCGCTAATCAATAACTGTGGACCATGACAAATAGCAAGAACTGGTTTACCAGACTCAACCATTTTCTTCACAATTTCAACTGCCTCGCTATATCTTCTAGCTCTCTCCGGTCCTCTACCACCAGGTATAACTAATACGTTAAACTCACCGATCTTTTCCAATACTTCTTTAAACGATAGATCGGTTTCCACCACAAGCGTATGTTTACCCTTAACACGCCTAGGTCTTGGCTTAACCTTATCCTCAACTGGATCATAGATAGGTATATCATCGTATTTTTTAGAAGAAGCTATAACTGGTTCAAAACCTTCCTCGATCAGCCTATGGTAGAAGTAGAAAAACTCGAAATCATCAAATCCCTCCTCAATAATAAACAATGCTTTCCTCATATCAAGCACCTCTGTTAGGTAACCCTAATACCTATTGATTAACCTGGGTGCTTAAATACTACTATATTAAATAAATCAGTGTATCCATCGCCTCTGTACATATAGGAACTAGTGATGTGCGAGGGCCATTAAATGGAGAATATTCTTGAATTTATAAAGAAGATCCCGGTCCTCGTAGAGGATAGTAGAATAATCTTGTTCATCATAGATGGTTTAGGTAAATATAAGCTTAGCATACCGGGATTTCGGAAAGTAACATATGAAACAGTAATTCCAACGAGTACATCCACGTTCATGTATACACTGCACTCGCTACTACCACCTAGTAAACATTGTTTCCTTGAATGGTATATGAGGTTTAGAGATACAATAGTAGCTGTACCGCCTTGGAGGGATGTTATACATGATCGTGTCTTAGAATTAGATAAAGATGTTACCCGCGAAGAAGTCTTCCCATTTAAATCTCTCTCGGAAATACTAGTTGAGAAAGGATTTACCGTAACGTACTATACACCATACGCTAGATCCACATTTTCCAAGGCTATAAGTGTTGGAGCTAATGTGGTGGATATAAAGTACTTATCTCAAGTATTTCCATTGAGAGAATCAGATTTCACACTCATATACTGGCCATCAATAGACGCTATACTACATGAACGATACGAGGACGAAGCATTCTACATAGAACTTAAGATGATAGAGTACTTTATAGAACTACTGCTACGTAAACTACCTAAAAATACGAAACTCTACATACTACCGGATCATGGGCTAATAAAATGTAAACATGTATACAGACTACCAGTAATAGATAACGTAGTACCAGTTGGTGGCAGTAGAGTAGCATTCTATAAAAACCTAGACCCAGACACGGTGGAAAAAATACTAAAGGATAAAAACATACCAGCCAAGATCACATTATTAGAAAATCTGAAACAATACCATAACCCAAACCGCGAATGCTATGAAAGATATGGAGAAACAATAGTGATCGCCAATGGTGACGTGTGTTTCAAATATCCATTTGAAAAAGAAGAACACAAAATATTAGGAGCACATGGAGGAATAAGCGAAAAAGAAAGAAAAATAAACTTATGGGTATATACTTGTTGAGTCCTGAACGCCCCCGACCAGATGCAACCCCAAGAGGGGATGAGGGATGTCTATGTGGTTTTCATAGTTTCGAAAATAACTTAAATACCCTGCATAGGCAAGCACTTAAGTAAAGAAATAGAGTTCATAAAATTATCAATAAGTTTGTCTTTATAAGGCTTGAGAGAGCTCTTATTGTGCCCATTATGATATTGTTGATATGATCTGCTATAAACAGAAGATATAAAATCATAATTCAATGTTGCTGTTCTAAATTTTTCCTAATGAAATATACTATAGGATATTCTGTAAATATATTTATTCATATGTATTTTTGGCTATTTGGTTTTACTTTTTATAGTTATTAACAATTCTTTATAAGGGATATAAAGATAAATGTTAATAACAAACGAATGCAATACTATAATATAATGGGTTATTCTGAGAGTATATTCTGGTATTAGGTTGTTTAATAGTGAGGGAGGTTTGAGGTAAAATGCCTAAAATAATCTTAACTAGTGATCAAGCTACATTCACGGATTTTAATGGTTTGGATGCTTTAGGCTTCGGTCTCTGTTTACCCCATAGGTTAGTACCAGCATTTGTTCAGTATAGGTTTCTATCACCCCCCGTACCTTTAACTAACGGTAGAGCTCCGTTCGCTCCTTACCCTTTATGTAAAGTTGAAGCGGCTTTACTAGCTAGTGGTTTTAAGCATGAGGATGTTCGTATAGTGCCTCCTAATTATTTATGCCGAGTAGTTGATAAGGATACGGCTATAGTAGGTATTCACGTATTAGATCCTATGGGGTTAGCACCTGTTTCATGGACATTAAGAGTACTTACTGGTGGTGGAGATACTTGTACTCGCTATGAATTCGAGAAGCTGATGAATGTTGTTAAGAATCTCAAGAAAAAATATAGGTTTTACGTCGTTGTTGGAGGGCCGGGTGTTTGGCAGATTAGGGGATTAGAGGATAAGTATGGTATTGATATATTGTTTGAGGGCGAGGCCGAGTTAACGTTACCCAAGATAGTTAAGGGTATCTTGGATGGTAGAGAAGTACCTAGGTATGTTCTTGGAGAATCCGTACCACCTAGCCTAATACCACCTATAGTGACACCGTCGAGGAATGGAATAATTCAAATTACTAGGGGATGTCCTAGGAGATGCAGGTTCTGTAGTCCAACAATGTTTGACTTCCGATCAATACCTTTAGAGACTATAGTAAAGGAGGTTGAGGTTAACTTAAGGTCGGGTATAAAGGCTATAGGATTAGCCACTGAAGATGTTCTACTCTATGGTGCTCATGGTCTAAAACCCAACATAGATGCTGTTAAAAAATTGTTTGACCACCTAGCCGGTTTAGCACGTAAATACCATGTAACCGATCCCATAGGATTTAGTCACGTAACATTATCTACTGCCTTAGTTGCTAAAGAAGCTGTTAAGTACATAAGTGAAGTTAATGGATTAAATAGTGATCGTCTATTATTTCCTCAAGTAGGCCTTGAGAGTGGTAGTCCTAAAATAGTTGCCAAGTATTTTGGAGGTAAACCTTATCCCTGGAAACCTAGTGAGTGGTGGGATGTAGTTATAAGTGGCAGTAAGCTTATAAACGATAACTACTGGTACCCGTGCTATACGTATATAATAGGATTCCCGGATGCAACACCCGATGACTATATGCTGACGACGGAATTAATCGACAAATTAGAGGAAGAGGGGTTTAAGGGCTGGACGTTCCCATTAATTCTAGTACCTATTGGGGGAACTTTAATTGAGAAAAGTGGTTATAAGGAGTTCTTAACACTTAAGAAGCTACCACAAGAAGCTATAGAGGCTATGGTGACCGGTTGGAGGCTAAGCATTAAGTTCTCCTATGAAATATATCCGAAACTCTTATCGCATATAAAGAATCCAGTAGCACGTAAAATAATTATTAAATTGGCTAAAAAAGCAATAGATGCTATGACGGAATGGGTGGAAGGTATTAGAAAAGACCCAGAGACGATTGAGAAAATATATTCTAGGATTAACATTAGGACGTTAAGAGGATTAGTTAAGACGATGGTCTCGCGATAAATACAAGGTATTATTAAACCCGGAAGCCATTATAAGTTACATGCAAGGTAAAACCGAGGATTAGTCAAAGCGAGATCGAACCTAGTATACAGAATCTAGAGGTCAAAATAGTATTAGAGTGTTTTTAGATACATAGTTAAGTGTTTCAATGCTGTAACATTCAGCATCTCCAGAAATACAAAAACACTAAATATGCTCGATAGTAGATTCTTATCTCTAAGTGCCTTCTTAAACTCCCTCCAAACAACAACCTGCAATAGCATTACTCCCATCTTAACCCCTAGCTCTTCCTAACAAACTCTAAAACCTCCCCTAATCCTCTTACCCCTCCCTACTGTACTCTTATATTCGTAGACTCTAGCATAGAACTCCAAATTCTCATAAACTGTAAGTTGGGAGGACAAGCCGTCACCTTCTAGGACAACGTCAATTCTACTCCTAAGCTTCCTGCTCTCATTAGGTCTCCTACCTAGGACAAGAGCTTTACCCAAAGTAGGTTCTAGTAGTCCAAGAAGAATCCTAACGGTAGTAGTCTTACCAGCACCGTTTGGACCTAGTAACCCAAAAACCTCGCCCCTCCCTACATGAAATATTACATTATGAAGTACTCTCCTACCATTAAACTCCTTAACCAATCCCTCAACCTCAATAACCCACTCCACTACTAGCTCACCCTCCTACTTTACGCTATTACTCACTAGCACCCACATACTCCTAGAACACTCTGAAAACTCCCCTCTTCACAATGGACCAGTAGCTATAGAAGACAAACCATAAAGATACTAACACTAATACAGCTAAGTATATCGGCTTAACACTTTCCAATAGAATCCTCGATAACGTAAAGGCCACTACTATGGTGCAGGCTACTGTATTTATGATGTAGGCTCTTTTCTGCCAACCATATTTCTTAATAGTGGTTATAGCTTGTAGTGCTGCATAACCTTCTTTAGTTAAAGTATACTTACCATCACTATTCAATATTATGAGGCCCCCCAGCTTCTTCAGGTGAAAATCTAACTTACCACTACTCTTAATTCCAAACTCTCTCTTCAACTCTGAGAAGCCCATGGGCCTCTCTGCGAGCAACTTCAAAATCTTAATCCTAAGAGGATGAGCTATCGCTTCGAAGGCCTCATCAGACCTCATACTTCGTCTCACCAAGTGCTACTAAATCTGTAAATTAAATATAACTCTAAAGTCGTAGACTAGGAGGTCAAGAAGATTGGACAAAAAAACCTAAGAGTATGGAAATAGGGTACTTAAACGTTAAAGAGGTTTCGTTCATTATAACTAGCCATGATATAGCTATGCGTCTAGATCCTTAGCTTTGCATGTGTATTGCCTATAACTTTATGGTAACTATGCCTATGTATTCTTTTGGGGGCAGAGTGAAATCTGCTAAAAAACCACTAAGGATGTAGTGTGATGTGCGACATGATCGGATAAGTTTAACTTTAGTATTTTTAGAAGCTCATAAAGTGTTTCGGAATCGAAGCTTTATATGATAACTTAAAGAAAGTTGTTTAAAGAGAAAGAAGTGTCCTTTGTAGAGACTGTATAATCAAAAGTTAACTGGATAGTAATGTATTTAAATTTCAGCATAATATATGTTATCGTGGGGATGTTTATATGACAATCTTTAAGAAGAAGCTCACAGAGATGGAAGCCCCTTCAGTACTTGCTGAAATTGTCAAAGTTATTATAACTAACTCCGCTATAGATCCATTATCGATTATCAAAAAATATGTACCAGTTCCACTACCCTCATTGCCCTCACCACCTGGTAAAGAGCAGTTTGCTGATATAATAGCTAGGGCTATAGCAACAGGAATACCTAGAGAGAAAGCATTAGAGATAATAAAAGAGATCAAGAACCAGCTGAAAGACTATAAAATTTAAATCCGTAATTCATATAGATTCCTTACTTTTTTTTAACCTTTCTTATGGAGCGTTGAAGTGTTAGAAGGGAAACTAGAGCTGATTCATAGGAAATTATACAGGCATAGGAACTGAGGGATAATTTATTCCTAAAAAACAAAAGCGATAAAACATGGACTCTGATAGTACTGTTTAGTGGTACTTGAGGTGGTTCTTCTACTTGGTTATGAGTAGCTTGGAAGAATTCCTCACAAATATAACAAATATAGTGAAAGGTCTGCTGTGCGAGCGTGGGGGTATCTATTAATGATATACCAGAGATACTTTATTGACTGGGAACCCTAAATGGTTGTAGATGAATCCGAAATACCTTTGGAAACAGTATATAATGCCTCAAGATCGTGTTTAAGGCATTGAAGAGTATTATAATGATTGTTGGAGCTCCCAGTATATGAAAACGTATATGAAAAACGACTAGAATTTTGAAGAATACTGGTGTAATTCTAATCTATTGACACCCTCCTGAGATTTAGACTATCAAGCTTTTAAATATTGCTAGAAACGGAGAATCTAGAATTAACCTAGAGCTTGGGATTTGATACGTATTAAAACAATAAGAAATGACATTAAAATAGTGTGAAACGCGTATTAATAGAATTGATATTAAATAGAGATTACTGTTGTAAATATCCTACTTTCTCGTGAACCCTAAGATCATTAGTTCTTTACTTATACGTTTGAGCATTAATGATAATACCGTGACCGATACTGTTAAGAATAGTATAGATATAGTTATGATTAACTCGTCACTTATTGTTATATTGTATAGAGATACAGCAGTTATTAGTAATGCTATAGGTAGTAACACAGTAAATGCGAATGCTGATGCAGCAGACTTTGTTTTAACTAATAGAGATGCAGTAATGACGACTGTTGTCACTAGGATTGTAAGAGACCATGAGGAGAGGGTGCATGCTAGAAGATATGTTGAAGTGGGGAACTCGATATTTAATTGTGTTGCATCTTTTAAGTAGTAAACAGCGGATGTGAAACTAATGAATGTGGGAATTTCTAAAAGTAGTGCTATGAGTATTGAGAACAACAACTTACCTATAAATATTGATTTAGCACTAAGAGGCGTTGCCGCTAGTATTTCCATGGTTTTCCTCTCTCTTTCACCAGCAAAGCTTTCACCAGCTAAAATAGCTGCAAAAAGCACACCTATCATTAATGGATAATACTTACCAAGCTCAATTAGCGTAAATACCTTTTGTGGAGTAACACGTTCATAGTTAATCATTGAATAGGCGAAGATCTGGGGAAATACTATAGAGAAAACTAAGATAAAAATAAGCTGAGTTAAAAGCGACTTATTCTTTACTATATGTATCAACTCTTTAGTTATAATTACTCTTACTCCTCCCATTTTAATCGTCTCCATAATTCATTATATATATCATTCAATGTTATCTTTTCTTCGCTTAAAGATAAAACGTTAACACCAGCTTTAGAAATCTCGTTTAAAACCTTCATAATATTCTCTTCGCTACATTCTATAGTATATTCCGTATTATTGATACTTACTAATTTGAAGTTTAGAGAAGACTGCAGATCATTAAGAAACTCAGGGTCAATGGGACGAGAAACTCTGATCTTAAACTTAGGTTTAATGCCTATAGTACTTTTTAGCTCCTCTAAGGTGCCGGTGAAGACTACACGCCCTTTATATAATATGGTTATATCATCGCATAATTGCTCAACCTCCCATAAATTATGTGATGATATCAGTATAGTTTTTCCTGCTAGTTCCTCTTTAGCTAGATTCAAGATTAAATTTCTGATCTCCTTAGCTACTTCAGGGGAAAGACCACTCATAAGTTCGTCAAGGATTAAAATTTCTGGATCGTGGAGTAATGCTCGAGCCAACGCTAGTCTTCTTCTCATTCCTCTTGAATACGTTATAATCTTTCTATGAGCATAATTTTCCATTCCTAGCATTTCTAAAAGTTCCTTTATTCTCCTATATGCTTCTTGTCTAGTAAGACCATAGGTTTTGGCAAAGAACTCTAAATATTCATAAGCATTTAAATAATCATAGTATCCCTCCTCTTCAGCTACATAGCCGCTTTTTCTCCATATTATTTCTGGTCTTTTGGTGACATCATATCCGTTAACTACTACACTTCCATGATCTGGTTTTAAAAGTCCAAGAATTATTCTTAAAGTTGTTGTTTTACCGGCACCATTATGTCCTATTAAGCCATGAACTCTTTTCTCTTTAGCTATGAAAGATACTCCTTTAAGCACATTAACCGTACCAAAGCTCTTTTTCAGATCCTTAACCTCTATCACATTATTCACCATACGGCAGCGACGATTTATGGACAGGAGATACAAGCATTCACCATATTATACCCGTCTTAGCTTCTACACGAGGGGACTTTCCAATCTATATATTTCTATTTCCTCCATAGATATAGTTAACGGCTTCTTCGGCTTCTTATCCATTCTAGTTACAGATGATGAATCGGGTTAGCCGCCCATATTTTTCCGTCCCTTCCGCATGGGGTCTTTCTATTTAAACGTTTGAACTAGATGTTCCAATAGCCCTTTAAAGTGTGCTTGGAGATAGGTTGAGTTTCTTATCGGTAAGTTGCTTTTCAAACTTTAGTGTTCATCTAAGCTCTGTTCTCAGTAGAACCTCGCAAAGCCTCACTCCTAGCACTAAAGGTATAGATCTCTCCCCCCATGTAGACAGTAGTGTAGAGCACTTTTACTCACGTGCAATAACTTGGTCAGTTTTCTCACACTCTTAGGTTAACGATAGTTATGCTAAAGAGCTTCCTTTGTCTACCACTCCTCCAAGATACAGTAACTGGTATCTGTATCCACAGATACTAGGTGCTTCTTTTCTCATAATTTGAGAAAGACCCACGACTATAAAACTTGTTTGAGACATTGAGGAAAAGCTTAAATATAGGGTATTTATGTGGCGGGCCCGCCGGATTTGAACCCGGGACTGCTGGCTCCGGAGGCTGGAGTCTATATCGCTTTGTCTCAGAAGTTGATGAGAATCCGGGACAGATCTGATAGGAATTCATACCTACTTATTACTTAGTATATGGGACAATTGGATAATTTTATTAGGAAAAGCCTAATTGTTATATGGTTTATAATGTATTATTGGTGATAGAGAATTGTCCAGGATTATTAGGGTGAGATACGAGAAGGGCGTGTTGAAACCATTAGAACCATTAGAGCTTAGAGAAGGAGAAGAACTTGTGGTTAGGATAGAAAGACTTGATGATAGAGAAAAGGTAGTTAATAAGTTTTATGGAAAACGAGGTTTTGCTCCCAAGGAGTTGCTTGATGAATTTATGTTAGAGGCTGAAGCTCAGTGATACTTCTTGATACTAATGCCATAGTATATTTTCTCCATCGAGTTGAACCCTATGCTACCATGGTGAAGAAGATACTAGTAGAAAGAGAAGATCTTGCAGTAACTCTTAGAGTTGTTGACGAGACAATCTTCACATTAATACGATTAGAAGCTTGGAGGATACTTGGGTTAAGAAAGCTAGAACAGTTAAGGGATTATATAAGAAGGCATGGTATTGGGGGATTTAGTGATGTAATAAATGATATTGAGGAATTCATTGATAAGCTCGGAATCGTGGTACTAGAGGATAAAGGTAGTCTTGAACAGCTTTTAAAAACTATGAGAAGATATGATCTCCTACCCGGAGACGCATTAGTTGCTATAACGGCTAAGCATTATGGTATAGATACTATACTCACGTTTGATGAGGATTTTAAACGTATTCCCTGGCTTAAAGCAATACCTTAGTCTTCTTAACTAACAACAATTATCTATTATGAATTCCGTGTCATTTTAATAGTGCAATAGTGTTATTATATAAATTTCAGGGAGTTTTCCACATAGTTTATTAAGGATCTTATTATTAGATCAAGGCTTTGGTATAGGGCTGTATATCTAGAGACTGAAGTGTATAAAATAATTATTTCCATAATACTGTAAAGATGCTTGGATAACTACGTAATCCTTATATTATTGATATTGTGATAAAACTGTACATGTGTTAAGGAATGCGTAAAAGCTATAATGATTTCCGTATCTGTTATGTATAAGTCGTTTGGGATATTAGCTATTTATTCTACAATAGCTTTTACTGTAGAAGCGGTTTATTCAGGTTTAGTGGTGCTATCTAAACCTTTTACCTTAGCCTTTTTGCTTCTCCCGCTAGGATATGGTGGAGCATATTTTGGAATGCCTGGTGTTAGAAGAAAT
Source organism: uncultured Desulfurococcaceae archaeon (assembly GCA_964625205.1). Taxonomy (GTDB): domain Archaea; phylum Thermoproteota; class Thermoprotei_A; order Sulfolobales; family Desulfurococcaceae; genus CAZVAW01. The sequence continues at coordinate 3,884 of CAZVAW010000003.1, read as the reverse complement.
TCAGGGATACTCAGATCTCTTAAGAAAACGCTTATATTGATAGGCTTTGTTATTCTAGTTATATTTCAAATCCTAGTTATGAACGGAGTGTTCAAGCTATAATAATAACCGTGAAATCAAGATATCATTGACAAGATTTTACATTTATTAAAGTATTCTGCAACATAAATAGTGTTTGTACTAGAACACTTTCTTAGACGCGGTAATCATATGTCATGGATATATTAAATAATCAGGCTTTAAGTAGAATGGCGAGCCTGCCGGGATTTGAACCCGGGACCACCGGCTCCGGAGGCTGGTACTTAAAAACCCTTGTCCCATTAAATAATATCGAGTTGGGGCAGATCCGATAAAAATTTATACCCATTATCTAGTATGTGGGACAATTAGAGAATTTTGCCAGGAGAAGTCTTATTGTTGTAGAATTCATAGTGTATAAATGGTGATTAGAACTTGTCAAAGGTAGTTAGAGTCAGGTATGAGAAGGGCGTTTTGAAGCCTTTGGAACCACTAGAGTTTAGAGAAGGTGAGGAGCTTGTTGTTTTTATACGTAAGCACAGGGTGAGTGAGGTTCTTGAAAAATATGTTGGAATTTTTGGTAAGGCTGATGTAGAGGAGCTGAAGAAATATGAGGAAGAGGCTCAAGCACAGTGAACAAGGTATTCATAGACACTAACATATTTTACAACATATTGTTCGAGACTAAGCTCACCCAAGTGGCCCGAAAGTTATTAGAAGACTATGAAGAAAGCAAGTTCCATACAAGTCTAACCGTGGTGAACGAGCTACTCTACATCTCCACAAGAAAGTACTACCAAACCACAGGAGAAATCAGCGGGCCTCACAGCCTACGAAGGCTGATAGCTAGTAGGGGATACCCCGAGCTAGTAGTCAACGGTATACGCAGGTTGCTGAGAGACCTTGAAGTAGAGGTATTAATAGAAAATATAGGCTATAGGGATATGATAGAAACTGCGAGTCGTCTAAAGCTCCTGCCAAGCGACGCAATCATAGCTTTGACGTGTAAGCACTACAGTATAGATATCCTCCTAACATTTGACGAGGACTTTAAGCGAGTTCCATGGCTTAAAGTGATCCCATAAGAAGGCGATTGTCTATGCAGCAGTGTGGCGAGGTAGTACTGGAATTTCTCAGGTGCCCTCTATGCGGAGCATCCTTAGTCTTTCTGGATAAGGGCAAGTCGTAGTATACTAAATGCGGGCATATTTACAGCATAGGAGACGATGGCATTATAGATATGCTTCCAGGCTCCCTAGTCTCCGGTAGGGATAGGCAGTGGATGAAGTGGTGTGACGAGAATGCTGGGCAGTACTATAGGCTTTTCCATAGAATAATTCCAATCTTTACGCTTGGGCTAGAAACGAGGGCTCGGAGGAAATGGGCTAAGCTACTAGAGCTAAGAAAGAGAGATAAAGTTCTCGATGTCGCCACGGGCACTGGCAAGAATCTCCCTTTATTGAGGAAGACGGTTGGGAAGAACGGTCTAGTAGTAGGAGTTGACATATCGATTAGTATGCTAAGATATGCTAGGAGGATTGCTAAAAAGTACCAGAATGTTGTGTTAATTAGGGCTAACGCTTCTTATCTACCTCTGAAAGATAGTTACTTTGATGGAGTCTTCCATGTGGGTGGTATAAACACTTTCGAGATGCAGGAACTCGCTATTAGGGAAATGTTTAGAGTGGCTAGGATGGGTGCAAAGATAGTTATAGTTGATGAAGGCCTAGATCCCAAGCTCCGCAATACTAAGAGGGGACAGAAGCTGTTGAAACAAAATGCGCTCTACAGCTCTCTACCGCCAGTAGATGAGATTAAGAAGTACAGTGATTATTTGCGCGTTGAATGGGGGATTCTCCTCAATAAGTGGCTTGCTTTCTGGCCATACTATCTAGTAGAAGCGAGAAAAACCCTAGAAGTTTAGGTCATGCATCTTAACATTGAAGTTCTCCCCAAGATCAAACAAAATTATGGGAAATTTGAGGTCAGTGGCGGGCCCGCCGGGATTTGAACCCGGGATCTCCGGCTCTGAAGGCTGGCCTTTATAAACGAATGTCCCATAGACTGATGAAAAATGAGACAGATAGGTATGGTTTTCATACATATTATTTATCTAGTATATGGGACAATTAATTTGGAGAGGAAAGGATAGCATCGCTATGAAATGATTTTACAGAGATGCTTAAGGTTATAATTGCTCTCTAATAGTATGGCATAAACAGACTATTGATAATGATAAGAGTAGGGGTAGCTAGAGTTAATGCGCACATGTTACGCCCCCTCTAGATGGGCTTGAGTAGGAGAAAAAGACTTCACTTTATCATAGGTATTGTAATATTACCAGAATAGGGCTTGGTCTGGAAGTTAGTAGGAAGTTTAGAGATAAATGAATGCAAGGATATTTAGCCCTTAATATCAGTTATTAAATCTAGGAGGTAGGTATCTTGACCACTGTAACTCCAAAGAAGGCTTTGCAGCCAGTTAAGCCTGGTGAGCTAGATAAAGTTCCGCCGGGCTACTGGGCTGCTATAGTGAATGGACGTGTGGTTGCTTGGGCCCGTACTCTAGAAGAGCTACGTGAAATAATGACTCGGAAAGGCTACAAAAAGGACGAATATGGGGTGATTAAGGTTCCAAGACACGATCTACTAGTAGTCTAAACAGTTACCTGGGCGCATCTAATGGAGGCCCTAGGTAATGAATGTCATTCAAGGTGGTTTAAGGGAGAAGGTATTCCCATATGTTTTGTATCGAGGGAAGTTCTACCCCATAATACCTGTGGTAATCGAGAGTAGGGAGAAGGCCATTGTCCATGCATTAGTAGATAGTGGTGCTACTATAAGTCTTTTCCACATAAGTATCGCAGAAGACACCGGAATAGATCTGAAGGATACTGAACAAGTATACTTAGCTGGCGTAGGGGGCTATGTAAAAGCCTACATCAAGAAGCGAGTAAAAATATCAGTAGAGGAGCTAGGAAGCACTATGATTCCCATAGCTTTTACAGAGTATATTGCCTCCGACGTCGCTATATTAGGCCGTCAAGGCTTTTTCGAAACCTTCGAAATAACGTTTAGGGAATGGGAGAGAAAATTGATAGTGAGAGCAAAAAGCACATAATCCACGATGCTAGCGAAAAAGCTGGGGCTACGAGTCATGGGTACGTTGGGTGTACTAGTGCTGGCTAAGTACAGAGGATTAATCCAGGAGGCAAAGCCGATAATAGATGAACTTGTAGGAAGAGGTTTCTGGATATCGGGTAGGATACTCGAAGAATTCCTTAGAGAATTGGGTGAGTGCTAGAAGCTTTAACTTGGCTACTTACAAGGCATGTGTGTAGGAGGTTAATGATATATTGCAAGGCTATGACTGGTCTCATGCTGCTGAGGCCCACGATATAGGTAAGCTGTTTGTCAAAGGACTTAAGCACAATTTAGAAGATATGCTAGATGAATTGAAGAGACTAGGGAAAGGTATTATTTAAAAATAACTAGTTTTACAGCTATTTCAGGTATATTGCTTATCATGCCTTAATCATCTTCCTCAACACTGAAGTATAGTATATTGAGGCGGGGAGGATTATGCAGCCCATTATTACATCCATTCTTAGCAGGTTTTCACTAATGATTGAGTAGTCTATGCTGTCACCCACTATTATGGCGTCAAGTATTGTTGCCGCGGCAACCATGATCTGGATCAATAGTGCGCCTACAGCTAGCCATGCTCCACAAGTTGCGGATGCTAGGTGCATGACTATATTTTCTCTCATGATGTAATATGTAGATGTAGTGAGTAAGGCACCTACAGTCAAGGTTACTAGGGCGAAGCCTAGATCTCCGGGTATGAGGTTGGGATAAAACTGTTTG
>CAZVAW010000002.1:91899-97788 GCA_964625205.1 uncultured Desulfurococcaceae archaeon | reverse complement strand
GAAACTTGGTATACGAGTAACTAGTTCCTCTAACTTGACCTCAGCCATTAGATCGCCTCTAACCTCTTTAACACTCTCTTTAATACATCAATACGATCAAGTAGTTGTGGCGATAACCTAATAATCCCGTCAATATGCTCGGCGATCCCCAGATTTTGTAGAATATCAGCAATAGTATATGCTTCTCCAATGTTTAATCCATGAGTTAATAGCTCTTGGACAGTTACACTAGTCTTGCTTACAAGCTGTTTTAAAACAACTTTAGCATTATCACCGTGAGCCGGATCCTTGAATAAGGTATCTAATCTTATATAAATCCATTCCTCAAAAAGATCAGGGATCTCTATTCGTGATGCCTCACTTAGCTTTTTTCGAAAACCTTCGTCTCTAAATATATTAAATAATTCGTCGTAAATAGAGGCTAAAACCCATCCTGGGCTCATATACTTTAAATATACTTTACCTCCCTCAATTACAACGCCTAGTTTAGCTAGGATCTCTTCTACATACTCGTCTACGATCCCTCTATATATTTGTTTAAAACTATCAAGTTCTATACCACCAGTCTCGTAGAGTAACCTTAGTATTTGGAGAACATAGTTTCGCGACGGTGTAAAAGCTAGAAGGGCTAGTATAAATTCACGTGAAACTTTAGATAATACTCTTTCTTCAGTCAACGCGATACCCTTATACTTGTTTTCCTTGTTTAAATATAATTAACCTATAATGGGTGATTAAATGAATATCGTTGTAGAAAACATAAAATATATAATAACGCCTATGCCAGATGGTGATCTAAGGATTTTGAAAAACTATGATTTATTAATTGAAGATAATATTATAAAATGCTTGAGCAGAAAATGCGAGAAACCACGTGATTCAATAACTATTAACGGACAAGATAAAATAGTAATGCCTGGATTCATAAACATACATCAACACGTGGGTTCCTATTTGCTAGAAAACCTAGTTAAAGAATATTCTTCGTACGAGTTACTCTCTAAATTATATGGTGTAGAGGATAAGATAGATAGAGAATACGTTGAATTAGCTAGTCATTATACATGTTTAAAACTAATACTTACAGGAACAATCGGATTATTAAGTACATACCCGTATGCCGAGGAAGTAGTGAAAACATGCTCCGAGCTAGGACTATATATTGCAACAGGCCCTACATACCCATATGCGGTGGAAACGATTAATATAAATTATGATAAGTTAATACCAGTCGCCAGTATATATCCGATCAAATACAGCGATTATAACGAGTTAGTGGAAGCTATTAGTAAGGCTAGGGATAAGGGATTCAAGATCCTAGTACATTTAACGGGTACTCGGCGTGAGGTTTTCTTATTTAGAAAAACAACGGGTAAATGGCCCGTGGAATACCTATATACATATAACCTACTGGGTAGTGATATGGTTCTTGCTCATTTAAACTGGGTAAGCAGTATGGAGATCAATTATTTAGCTGAAAACAAGCCATTAATAAACATAACGCCGCTAACAACAATGTTTCTCGGCGAGAGGAGTTTTACACCTACATATGAGATCCTATCAAGAAAAATACCAATTAGTATTGGTGTTGAAGGTTTCTACAACCACGATCTAAATCCATGGCTTGAGTTGAAAATAGGTTATCTACTCTACAAGTATAGTTACGGAGATAATAGAATTAAGCAAAAACAATTACTTTATCACACGTTATACCAGCCATATAGGTTCCTAGGCATAAATGGTGGTTCAATTACTGAAGGTACAGTCGCTAATATTATTGTGTTTAAATACAATGGTTTAGATGACCCGGTAAACTATATATACTCGTCTTCCCCAACACCGGAATATGTTATTGTTGATGGAGAAGTAAAATTATCTCCAGAAAATAGGGGAGAGTATATTAGAAAAATAAGTTTCTACGCTAATAAATTAACCAATAAAATATCACAAATAGGTTGTGCAAAGTGAGTATAAAACTAAGACTATATAATATCCTTGGATTCGCAGCTACAATAGGTTCTTTAATAACTGCAATTATCTCATTCCTAATATACGTATTTAGGGGTAGAGAGGCATATCTTACATACAGTATCGTTTGGTTTACTATAGGATTGATAAACTATTTGTTATGGAGATCCAAACCTAGAGGGGCTAGATAGAATGGATAATACTTTATGTGGAGAGTTAAGAGAATCCGTTGAGTTACTTGCTATTCTCAATACTCTACATAGGCGTAGAGACGAGTATATGGTTGAGGCTAGGTTGTCGAGTTTGATGGATCGTAGGGAGAAGTTCATAAATACGATAATAAATGTTTGTGGCAAGGAAATTGCTGAAAAATATGAGGAGGTAATAAATAACCCAGAAGATGATGAACTACTTACTAATGTATTACTGCTTCTTCATAAATGCATGGTTAGAAATGGTTGTAAGAGTAATATCTTATTAGAAGAACAACAATAATAGCGGTCGTCAACACTAATGCTATATATGGTGTTTCGTCTAATACTGTCGTGAATGGTTGATGCAATATAGTATAAGTCGATAAGCTTCTATTCGAGACACTAGTATAGTATAAAAAGTCTTCGCCAGTAGCACTGTACTTTATTACAACATAATAGTAGTTGGACTCAACTTTATTAGCAATATCGTTTATATCAAGCCATACAGTACCATTAACCGTACTTGTGTTTGTGCCTAGGTATAGTATTTTTGATCCGTCAATACTAACTAGATAGAAGTAAACTTTCTTACCTGTTAACGGAACCCAACTTGTACCATTATAATACTCTAACGTAGCATTAATCCATGCGGGTTCCCCGATCTCAATATAATTATCCTTATCGAAGGACCTATAGTAAAGTGTTACGTTAAATATCCTCACTATATATTTCCTCGTATTAAATGTGTCTATCCAATGATCACCATTTTGAAGTGATGAATCATCCTTAGGGTCATCGTTGCTATCATATACTTCCGCGTTAATAGCATATGGTTTCGCATTAATCGTCGTTACACCATCAACACTATATGTAGTATAGGGTGCCACAACGTCATAAATGTTGGAACCAGTAATATCTAGTAGAGTACCACGTGGTATACCAGGCAAAATTGATGTTTCTAATACATATGCGAAGCTAACGATCTCAAGTCTAAATGGTTTATATCCTAGCTCGGGATCAATTGTATAGAGTGGGATTAATACTTCAAAGAAGTGCTCCGAAGCCTTGATCGTCTGGTTAGACCTATATGTAGTGGTTCCATTGTATACGTAAACCCAGTATTGCTCTACACCTCCAACGCTTTTACTTACAAGCCAGATCTCATGTGTCCAGTTAAGCGATCTATAGGGTAGACTCCAATTAGATGGAATACCAAGTTCAGTATCAGTTGATGATGGTGCAAGAGTTAAGAGTGATGGTATATCGATCCAGGAATCTACTCCATCGCTTAGGTTTTTCGGCGTAGTATCAAGTAATATAACAATAGCTGGTGAGATATTACCATATGGTTTCACAAGGCCTTTAACATGGACAAGTATATAGAGCCATCCATCTTCTTGATCGATCCATAACGTGGTAGATAAGATATCAACGTCGAAAGCCTCATTAACTATATAGTCTGTCCTCATATCGTTACTTAAGTCACTATATGCTTGTATAAACCCTTTATCGTCAAGAACATAATGGTGATAATAAGTAGGCTCACATGCAGTCGTAAACCCTATGTCAACCCAGTAATCAACCCTACTATCAGTTACCTCTGTATCAGTATCATCTTTTGAGAGAACATCTAATGCCTCACTACCTGATAGGTTGGTCACTGGCTTACCATATCCGTTGCCGAGGAAAGTAATAGCGTATAGCTTAACATTACTAATATTCCATGGGTTTTTAACCGATAAATCAGACCAAGCAATAGCTATTTCTATAGAGTCGGTTGCAAGATTAACCACGAAATAACTCTTATTAGTAGACACATCTGAATATGTTGCATTAAAGATATCAAGAGGTGATCCATTATCCCATACGGGTACACTATCACCATATATCTTCTTATTAGCTTCAACATTCGGATTAGTTAAATCTATTACGATCTGGTAGTCCCATGGGGCATAATTTGATACATTAGTATCCGAGTCTATTGTTGTAATATTGCCGTTTTTATAGTTCATATCAATATCAATAGGTAGTGATAAGAGAAGACTAGGATCGCTGATATTACCTACACTCGTTAGATCGGCTACACGTACTAGTATATAGAGATAATTATCGTCTCCAGTTACCCTAATCTCGGTTAAGTCAACACATGGTATATACGTTGGTGTTGACCTAGTATCGTTTATATTATCGAACCAGATAAATTCTCCCCAGTAATACAAATATGATCCGTTGCCAACATCCCATACATATATATTCCTAGTAATATTAGTTGTAACACCACGTGTTATACGCTTACTTGAGTCAGAATAGTATTCTGTATACCAATCACTAATATCGCCATCGACTTTTATTGGAGGATGAAGCTTTGTCAAGTTAGGCCAATCCCTGGGATCGCCATCGATCGTGGGCGGTGAAATGCCTAGTGTCGGTATTCGTATACTAGCCGGTGAGTATGTAGAGTTGTATACAGTAGTAGTATTAAAAGACGTAATAAGTATTAAAAACAAGATCAATATACTAAGTACGTATTTACCCAAGATCATCCACCATGTATAAATTAATGCCATTTAAGAATATAGTTGACGATAGATACCTAAATAGTTTTATGTATATATCACCGTGTATTTATCCTTTAAACTCGATCAACCAACGTCTACCAGCTTCTTGTACTACCGGGATTTGTCTACGTGCTTCATCGACTATTGAGGGATCGATTCTATGCTCTATGTAGCCGGGCTTAAACCCCATATTAACTTCACGATATCCGTAAGGATTAAATACCCCACTACCTCCAGTGTATAGTTCTCCGGTTTGATTAGCTAATATTAAGTACATAGTGTTTTCATGACTCCTACTACATGCAAGCTTATCTAGTATTTCTTCCTTTAAGAAACCCTTAACCCAACCAGCATGTAGAAAGACTCCGTAAGCCCCGGATAACGCGTATCTTCTAAATAATTCCGGGAACCTTATATCATAGCATATCGCTACATAATATTTTTTACCATTAATGTTTATCGCTTTAGATAACTCGGTACCCGGTAATAAATAATCTGACTCACGATAACCGTATGCGTTAAATAAGTGTATTTTACTATAAATTTTCTCATAATCGCCACTCGGCTTGATCAAGACCGAGGAACTATAACATTTTGGTTTCTTATCGCTACGTTCTATCATATGAGCAAGAATATATATGTCATAGGCTCCAGCAAGATCACTTAACTTAGACAGAAAAACGCTATCTTCGAATACCTCAGACTTTTCATAAACATCCTCCGGCGTTAAACCAGCAAGTATGTTTATCATAGAATATTCCGGTAGTACTATGATATCCGCTTTTTCATAAAACTTGTTCAACTTATCTTTAACTAACTCAATGTTTTTACTAGGATCTATGGTGAATTCATCTTGCAAAATACCAACTACGAATTCACTCATTTAAAACACACCATTATTGACTAAAGAAAAACTCTATGTAGTTATACCTAATAACTTCTTTACCTCGGCCGTAGCGTTTTTTGTAAGTATTTCGTTGAGATCATAGACCTCGATCAATATGTCTTTGACGACAAACTTATTCTCTTCAATCTCATAATTTAATACAATGTTAACAACAGCATCTTTTGGAACTTCAAATCTCTCAACAAGTACGTTGTAGATCTTAGTGTTAAGATCACTTAATAGATTATTAATCTCTTTGGGATCAAGTTTTTTCTCCTTATAA
>CAZVAW010000002.1:73991-91799 GCA_964625205.1 uncultured Desulfurococcaceae archaeon | reverse complement strand
CGTTGTGTAGAATTAGAACATCCAAGTATACTAGCTAAGTATCTAGAGTCTGGCGAGTATGGCGTGTTAAGTGTATGTCTTGAGGCTGAACACGTCAATATGGTTGGTTTTAAACTAGCAGGTATTATTGCGAGGAATAATCTAGAGGAAATAGTTGTTTTAACAGTTGATGGTAGTATGCATTGTACGCAGCTTCATTGGATGGTTGAGGAAGTGTTTAAGATAATTAAGTGCGATAATATTAAACGTAAACATATAGTTATATATAAAGGTAGAGAATACGAAGTTAATGAAAAAGCGGTTAAAATTAGTAGATATTTGTATCATGTTAATAGGTTATTAAGTAGAGTTGATCAATAATGAGCTTCGACGCCGTATACGATCTATTGAGGATAACGGAATATACAGCTAAGAAAATGCTTAGATCATCAAATATACCTACTAAATACTCTTACGCGTCAATACTTGTTTTACTCTATCTTGTTTTTGCCTTATTTTTACCGCTGGATAATGCTTTCTTTTACCTGATCACGTTATTATCTGGTTTTATAGGTTCAACAATCTTAACCATATATCTGATCATGGGTGTTTACTTATTTGATCAACATTTAGAGCTCACTAAATACTACTACCTTAATCTACGTGATTTATTAAAGAATATTAAGAACGAAAAGGAGTTAGAGAACCTTAATAGCGCTATTGAGAAACTATTGTTAATTGACAAGATCGGGATCGAGTATTCACCAGTGACAGTTATACCAGCATATACATCACTACTGTTATTACATGATAAAGTATATATGTTCCTATTCCTTGCGATATACATGATCGTATGCAGTCTTGTAGTTAGAGAAATTATTATTAGATACAATGAACATGTTGAAAAAGAAAATATGATAGAAAAAGAGTTGTCAAAAATAACTAGTTCACAAGCAAAAGACTATGATACCCTACCATACTGCAAGATCGGTTGGATAATATTATTAATGATAACTTTTTCCGTAGTCTTAATATATGTTATTAATAAGGTATTCAAGGGCATAAACGAGCATTTAGCAATACATAGGAGTAACTATGAGTATGTAAAGAAATATGTCGTTAAAATCACACATATTAATTACTGAATAAATGATCCGGTATCGCTTCTCAACCTATAATAGCCCTTATATCTACTAATAATCCTCGTGAGAAACTCTTTATCACGAAACATTTCTATAAAATACTGTACTTCAGGCTTTTCTAGTTTATCCACTGGTATTAAGAAATCATACTCCTCCCAAGTCAACGGTATAAAATCTAGGTCATAGAGTTTAGCTACAAGACCAAGACCTAAACCAGCATCAGCTCTGCCTTGTTTAACAGCAGCCGCTACAGCTGTATGTGTTTTAACCTCATATGCATATCCCTTGATTCTTTTCACAAGCTCGTGAAACTCTTTATTTTCTTCGCTAGCTATTTTCTTTAACATATAATCTAGGTAAACCCTAGTACCAGAACCCTTGGTTCTATTAACGATAACTACGTCCTCACGTAGAAAATCCCTAATACTCTCTATCTTTTTCGGATTACCTTTCGCGACAATAATACCTATAAGTCTTTCATAACCTTTCATTAAAACAACTTTCCCTCTCAAACCAAACTTATCAAGAAAAGGCGTGTTATATGTCAGGGTTTCTTCATCAAGTAAATGAGTAGGCGCTATATCGGCTTCACCCCGTTTAACAGCATACCATCCACCCGTACTACCAACTGGTAAGATCCTTGTATAGCTCATTAATCCTCTCTCTGAGACAAGCCGGTAGAGGAGGTAATCATTACTCCCAATAATGTTTAAACGTGGAATTTCCCTCTCACTACGGAATAAATACGTGGTAAACATAGTATCTTCTTGGATTAAATCCTTATTCTCCGGTAACGCTATGAATCCATCACTATATGCTAGGGGGGATATACTACCACTTTCCATTGTAACAGGATATGCCGTATAACCATCTCTAGTCTTTACCAAAACCACTGGTATATACCATGTTATACCAAGGGGTTTCTTCAACTTATACGCAATCCTAGCTTGTACTGTTTGATAAACACCAATGGTCATCCCTGTCAACTTAGTTAATAATGGGTTAACAACATGTATTAAAACCATATAGCAGGATAAGGGAAAACCGGGTAAACCTATGGCAAGCTTTCCATTAATTACCGCAAAAACAGTTGGTTTACCCGGTTTTATCTTCAAACCATGAATAACAACGCCTGGCTCGCCTAATTCGTTGAAAACCCTATATATGAGATCGCTTAAACCCTTACTCGTTCCACCACTTGTTATTAACACGTCATAGTATTTTAGATCTTTCGATAACGTGTCTATAAGTAATTGTTTATCATCTGGCAAAATACCGTGGTATTCAGCGTTAAAACCTATAGTGTTAAGCATGTTTGTGATCAAGTAGCCATTAACATCATATACCTTGCCAGGCTCTAAAGCTTCTCCAGGCTTAACTACTTCATTGCCGATAGAGTATACCACGGCTTTAGGCTTGACATATACTTTGACTCTATCTATGCCAAGGCCAGCTAATAATCCAATAATATTTGGCGTGATCAGTGTTCCCTTAACTAATACGAGATCGCCGGCTGAAATATCGTTTCCAGCTACCGATATATTTGAGCCAGGGGCCACCGATCTATAGATTAATACTGTATTTTCTTTTCTCTCCGTATACTCGACCATAACCACAGAATCAGCTCCACGTGGGATCATCGAGCCGGTGGCTATTTCAACGGCCTCTCCTTCTCCAACTTCAACACCCGGTTTTTCACCAGGCCTTATATAGCCTTTAACAACTAATTTTATAGGGTTTAACTCATCGGCTCCTAATAGATCATTGCTTCTCACAGCATAACCATCTACAGTGCTACGGTCAAAAGGTGGGTGATCTATTGGCGAGTAAATATCTTCTGCCAACACTCTACCCAATGCTTTACTAAGCTCTATAGTCTCAACACCAAGTGGTTTGAGATCATAGTATTTGCTTAGAATATTCTCTATTTCTTCAACACTAACTAATCTATGGTATATCCTTCTCTCCACATTCGCCACCTTTTAAACAAGCATATTATACGAGGATATATAACCCGTTTATGTAAAAATAATTGTTTTAGCTACAGAGGAGGTACTAGTTTATTGGTTGAAGTTGAGATACTAACACGTTATGGGCTTCCAAAATCATATGTTTTACTACTTAAAAAACGTGGAATAGAGAAACTTAACCCTGTACAAAAACACGCGCTTGACAAGGGTCTTTTAAGTGACCGAAACATATTAGTTGTAGCCCCCACAGCTAGTGGTAAGACGCTCATAGGCGAAATCGCTCTCGTTAAAACAGCTTTAAGTAATAATATAGGCTTATACCTAGTACCATTACGGGCTTTAGCTTCGGAGAAATACCGTGAATTCCAAAAACTAGCTGAGCTAGGTATAAGAATAGGTATTTCAACAGGAGATTATGAATCACCAGCGGAGCATCTCGGTAGGAATAACATAATCATAGCTACGTATGAGAGGTTTGACAGCCTATTAAGACTAAAGCCTACATGGCTTAAACGCGTGAAATGCGTAGTTATAGATGAGCTACACAACGTTAATGATCCAGAGAGAGGCCCTATTATCGAGATGATAGTTTCACGCCTACTACGTGGTAATATTAGGGTTATTGGATTATCAGCTACAATAGGTAATCCACACGTATTAGCTAAATGGTTGAAAGCAGAACTAGTAAATACCCCGTGGAGACCAGTTAAGCTAGTTGAAGGCTATTACGATAAAAGGTTAAGGGCCATCATATTATTCGATGACCAGGGAGAGAAGATCGAGAAAATAAGCTATAACTATGGGAACACGATCATAAACATCGCTGTACAGAGTATAATGAAGGATATACAGGTACTTGTATTTATCCATAATAGGAGGAGGGCCGAGGAATACGCTGAGAGGATAACCGAATACCTTAAACTATATAAGTACCTCGTAGACACTAGAAAAGTAGCAGAACTACTTGAGGAATTAAAAGAATCCCCGTCGAAAATCGAGAGAGAAAAACTAGGTAGACTGATCAAAGTAGGCGTAGCTTATCATCATGCCGGCTTAAGTAGTGTAGCACGGCGTGTAGTAGAGAAGGGGTTTAGAGAAAGAATCTTAAGAATAGTATTCGCTACACCAACATTAGCGGCTGGAGTAAACCTCCCTGCTCGTAGAGTATTAGTTTCTATTAAGCGATACGACCCAGTATACTCTAGTACTAGGAATATACCAGTATTCGAGTATAAACAAATGGCTGGTAGAGCTGGTAGACCGCAATATGATCCATATGGTGAAGCTATAATATATGATGCTAAAAACTTGAGAGAAGCACTAAGTTACATTAAAGGCTCTCTTGAACCAATAACTAGTAAATTAGGTAATGAGAGAAGCTTAAGAATACACGTATTATCATTAATAGCTTCTAATGAAGCTAACGAGTTAGACAGGATCATGGAAGTGTTTAAAAATACGTTATACCATGTAGTGTCTGGCGATATAATCTTTATAAGAAAAAATATAGAAAAAATCCTAAAACAATTAATCAACTGGAAAATGGTGATTGTTCATGGGAGAAAATACTTAGCAACTAAACTAGGTAGAATAACCTCTATAACCTATTTAGATCCTTTAACAACACACCGCTACTTAACAGATATACCTGAGAAACCTGGCGTTCTCTATTATCTACACAAGATAACCTATACACCAGACTATATGCGGAGTAGACCATATATTAGCGAGAAGATAATCAATAGATATGAAGACGAAGCATTAATTAATGCCGAGGAAGGGATAATACCGGAACCCCCAACCGATCCCTATGAGTACAACCTATGGATCGAAAGCTATGTTCAAGCTCGAATGCTGCATGATTGGATAAACGAAGTAAACGAAGACACTATTATACAACGTTATGGAGTCGGCCCCGGCGATATATACTCCGCTAGAGACACGGCATCATGGATCGCCGGAGCTTTATCACGTGTAGAAAACGCGATAGGTAATAGCGAGAGAGCCGATGATCTAGAGAGACTAAGCATTAGACTAGAACATGGTGTACGTGAAGATGCTCTTCAACTAATAAAGCTCGAAGGCATAGGAAGAGTTAGGGCTAGGATACTATTAAATAAAGGTATAAGAAGTCTAGAAGACTTAGCCAAAACACCAGATCACGTGCTTGAAAACCTACCGGGCTTCGGACCCAAGCTTGTTAAGAATATTAAAGAGCAATTAAAGGATCTCCTCAAAAATTAGTGGCCAGCACTACGTAGTAAATCGCGTAGAGCCTCAGCATAATTTCTTAATTTAAGATACTTCTCGTCAAATTCTTCCAGAGTAATCTCGTTTCTACGTAGTTTCTCAACTAACTCTTCAATTTCTTTCTCGATACTAGCTAACCTAGTCTTGATGACATCGGTAATGCTTTTTTCCGTGGCAGCCTCAGTCGTTAATAACTCTGAGGGCTTATACTCGCCAATTATTCTACCGTCCTCTAGTCTAAAGATCCTATGTGTCCTAATAGCCATTCGCGGGTCATGTGTTGATACTATAACTGTTTTACCGTATTCAATGCTTAACTTGGTTAATAAGTTTATCACGTTAAGCGCATTCTCAGTATCAAGCTCGGCGGTAGGCTCATCGGCCAGTATTAATGGTGGATCATTGGCTAATGCTACGGCAATAGCTACCCTTTGTTGTTGCCCACCACTAAGCTCGTATGGTTTATGGTTTAAACGATCACTTAAACCAACTATTTCAAGCAACCATTTAGCTCGTGCAACCCTAACTTCGCGAGGCACATTAAAAGCGATCATGGGCAACTCTACGTTCTCGACAGCAGTTAATACTGGGATCAGGTTAAATGCTTGAAATACGTAACCAACAACACCCAACCTATATTTCTCTAGAGATTCCTCGCTAAGCTCATGCACGTTAATATCGTCTACTTTAATAGTACCTCCAGATGGTTTATCTACACCACCTAATAGGTTAAGTAAAGTTGTTTTACCACTACCACTAGGACCCATTATAGAGACTGTTTCGCCCGAGTTTATCTTCATATTAACTCCACGTAACGCTTGTACTGTAATACCCTTACCAACTCTATATATTTTAATAAGATCACTTACTATGACGTCAACACCTCTCGTTGTGAATCCTTTTGGTTTTACTCTAGCTGGGTTAAGCCATTTTACTTTCTTTTTAACGCTCATTATCCATCGCCTTTAGACATGACTACCTATAAGCATTAAAGCCTCTCTAACAACTTTTCTATACGTTAAATATACTATTATCCACGAAATAATAATTGGTAATAACACTATAGTGGCTAAAACACCATAAGAGCGTTGAGTCATAGTCAGTACTAGAGTTACGCCATAAGCTGTGTCAATATATACGTCTGTAGTGCCGATTGTTTGTGTAGATAATGCTGGTAATCCATAGCCTAAGAAAATACCTAATAATATACCCGGTAGTATACTAAGTATTGATATTGAGAAAGCCTCTGCAAAACTCAATAGATAAACCTCCCTACTAGAAACCCCGCGTCCTCTCATTAACGTGTAACTATATAGGTTCTCATATACTATAGAGTATGATAATAAGCTGATAATCACAAGTGTTACAAGGAATAATGTAATACCCATCGCTATTGTGAAATCCATTGAAAGCGTCATGTAAGTATTCATATTAGTTATCTCATCTTTAACATCCTTTAAAGATATAATTAAATACCCGTTTCTAACAAGATCTGATCTATCAACGATCTCCCCACGCACATAAACCAAAACATAGCCGAAAAACGTAGTATTTTCACCAAATAACTTCAATGTAATTATATAGTCTTCGACAGCGTTAATCGAGGTTATTAAACCTCTATCTATAGGAGCGTATATAGGTATAGATGCGATCTCTGTCTGCGTGAGCTCTGAATAATGACTATCAAAACCTTGTAAAGGCCTATAACTAGCAATAACTGGTAAGTTTATAGCTGTTTCAATGACCTCTACAGTATCCACGTGTTTATCGGATAAATATATATCTGCTTCTCCGGTATATGGTGTTTTATCGTATGGGATACCGTATCTTCGCTCAACTGCGGGGTTAAACACGTATATAGCAGTATTAATTGTTTTCTCGATCTTCTCTATTGAATTAACAAAATTTTTATCATAACCAATAGTGTTTACTACATCTATAACATCGGTATAGTTACCAGTTATAAATAAGACATAACCTAAAGGAGTATAACCCATTCGGCCGGGGATCTTTATATAAAGGATCTTATAAACTGGATATTCTTCTCTTCCAATCGTAATTATCGTAGATTTATAAACTCTACCGGGAGACTCCGGGGCGGATACTCCTATTAGTAAAAAAGCATATGTATGTTTACCACGGATATACTGTGATGTTAGGGAAGCATTACCTAGTATGTATTCTATTGGTTTTCTCTGATCTAGGATCACTGGTTTAGCGATCAAGTAGTCTATATTGCCGTGGACAGCTACACCGACGTTATCGATCATATTGGACATTGCATCAGAACCTGCAAAACCACCTATCAATAAACTTGTAGCGAAACTACTTAATACGATTGTTAGAGCTATCCTAGCAGGTTTAATCTCTACAAACCTCGCCACTAATACATGGTATTTCCTTATTATAGAACTAGCTATTTTAGAAGCAACATAACCTATTTTATCCGGGAATGAGATCATTAGTTTAGCAATACCATAGATTAATATGATAGGGCCAAACAGCAGTATTATGGATTCTAGTATTAATAGTATGAGTTGAACAAACATCATAAGGATATTCACGGGCTTAATAGTATATGGGTTTACAACGGTTGTTCTCAAAATATAATAGATACCTAAGATAAGCAATAATATAGTCGTTTTTGAAACCCCTCTCTCTACAAGGGGGAGCTCGCCAAAAATAGATGGTCTTGTAAACTCAATCGGTTTTACTTTAGCAAGAGTTTTGAAACTACTTATGATCGATCCAAGCATTAACACTATAGAAATTGTAACAACAACCGATATAGTTAATGGATCGGAGACTGAACATAGAATTAAAAAATATTCACCTAGATCGATTCTGCCGTGGTAAAGGATACTTGAGAGGAAAGGTCCTATAAAAACACCGATTAAACTACCTGGTAAAACCCATATTAACAAAGCATATGTAAACGCTTTCTTTATCCTCTCAACACTTATACCCCTTATTCTCAGCAATGCTATAGTCTTCCTCATCATCGAGATGATAACTGGTGGTACCTTGGATGATGTTATCCATATCATAAGAAAGGCTGGTATGATTGTCAACGCAGTGGCTATCCTAAACAATTGTTCAGCACCAAACATGCTCGATAATCTAGTATATATTGGGGCATCTGCGATCCCTACACTAGCTCCTATGATCTCAGATCTAAGTGTTCTCGTATATTTATCTATAGAGGAAATAGCGGAAGAAGTACTAATACTTAAACCTAGCTTCTCCGGATCGAAGAATACTATAGAGAAGAATATATGCCCCGTACTTATCGTTTTTACCTCCGTGAAATAATGTCCACCCTCGAACAATAGGTTTTGTATCCTAATGTTTACTGGCGATACACTATACTTTCTTGTCGCGTTACTTAGACTTACATAAGTGTTTTTGTCGCCAGTTAATACGATCAAAGCACATTGTTTTTCATGAACTATTGCCTGCGTATAAGCAAAAACCCCACCTTGCAAAACTATGTTATCAAAAATCTTAACATAAGGATTAATTCTCTGACCACTAGGAGATATAGTTAATTGTCCCGTTAATGCTTCATAAGCATGATCTAGTTCATCAAGTATAATTTTATGTGGCGTTTTGTGTACGGGATATTTTACTATGAACTTGTTATCACCCACTTGTAACGCTAGATCTGCGAAAGCCTTACCATTTGTTGATACATTGCAATTACATATAACAATATTGTTTTCTTCAACGAAACTCTGGGGAGAATATAACAGTGTGTAGTTAAGCCCAGGTACATACGTTAACCCTAGTATTCTAACTGGTTGTTTAATTGGTTGATCATTTATTTTTAAAAGCATGTTACTTGGTAGGCTATAGAGCTCCACGTAAACACTATACGTTTTAGCGACTGGTTCCTGGCTAATTACCCCATTGTATCTAGTCTCGATCTTCCATGGTTTTTCATAACTAGCTATATATAATAGCATATGGTAACTAAGTCCTTTAAGCGAGAACCTTCCTACATCTCTTAAGTAATAGTTCGTTAATGCAAGCGATGATGTAAGTAGGGTTGATATAGCTAAGCCAGTCAGAAACACGACTATAAATCGCTTATTTAGAACAAATACTTTTAAAAGAGGGTTAATAACCCTGCTCATTATACTTCCTCCAAGTATATTTAATGTTTATTGAAGGTGTTTTAAATAATAAATTTCTTATTGTATCATGGCGTTTGTAATAGACAATTATTTTATAGTTGTCAAATAGTTTTTAGGGTTAGGCAACTATATACTATATAGTGTCTTATTGTATTATAATAGTGTTCATGGTGCTTATTAATGGCTAGTGCATGGGATAAGATCGTAGAGGCGTTCTCATCAGCTGTTGCACAAACTATAGAATATTTACCGAAAATTATTGGTGCAATAGTAGTAATACTTATTGGTTACCTAGTAGGGCTTATTGTTAAGAAAACTATTAACACTATCATTAATAGGCTATTTGAGAAACCACTCGAAAAAACAAAACTTGGTAAATTATTGCGTGAAGCAGGAATAAGCCTCGGTAGTTTAATCGGTAATCTAGTAATGGCTTTGATCATAGCGGTCTCTATAGTAGCTGCCGTTGATATATTAGAACTAACAGGGTATACAGGGCAACTCGTATCAACGATCGCTTTAGCTATATTGAATGTAACAGCTGGTATAACGATCTTAGCAATAGGTATACCGTTAGCCATATTGGCGGCCGAGTTTTTATCATCCTTCTTACTAGGCCCATTTAAGGAAAAACACGAACTTGCAGTAACATTAGTATATGATATCACAGCACTTGTGCTTTCAGTTTTCGTAATAGCATTAGCTGTTAACGTAATGTTTGGTTACCATATATTATTGGATTATATGGCTAGCGCAGCCCCTGGTTTCATAGGTGCGGCAGTTATATTATTTATCGGCTACATACTAGGTGATGCTATAGGTAAGATTGTTAATAAGATAGTTGATACGGTAATAGCTAAGCCACTAGAAGCAACAGATATTGGTAAAAGCATTAGAGAAGCCCACGTTGATCTACCTGGGTTAATAAGTGGTTTAACAAAAGCATTCGTCATAATAGTCTCAATAGTGGCTGCTGTAGAGATACTTAATATTGGTGGTTTAACTGGTCAATTAATTTATCAAATAGCATTATATTTACCCAAACTAATAGGTGGTATCGCTATCTCTACACTAGGTTTAATATTAAGCATTGTATTAGCAAGGTATATTGGTAGGTTTATCAGAGTAGTATTTAAGGATAAGTATGAATCATTGGCTGATCTTGCCGAGAACCTTATAGTGCTGGGACTGATCGCGGTAGTAGTTACAATAGCGTTAAACACCCTACAGCTACAAGGTGATCTAGTATATCCGTTGATAACAGGCATAGTGATCATAGTAGCTGGCATATTTGTGGCCGAGATAATAGGCGAGTTACTTAAAGGATCACATCCAACTTATGAGAGGCTGGTTCCATTCCTTGAAACACTAGTCATACTAATATTCGTGATCACAGGTGTAGGCGCTATATTCTCACAATTCCAGGGTGTATTAAAAATCTTAACAATATTAGCGATAGGTATAAGCATAGCATTTGCCGTAGTATTAGTGCCGATGATATTTCATTATACGAGACTGGCGTGGCACGAAGCGGCTAAAGCGAGTAAGAAATAATTTTTTAATTACCTCTTCTCTGCATACGTTTTAAACTATTATGTTCCTTGATATCATAATGGTTTAAGAAGATGCTAAGTAAAGTTGTAATTATAGATGGCTACACCGATGAGCCCTCTGGTCTTGGTGTTCCACCCTATATCGGCGTATATCCGAGGCTGGTAGCAGGATCTATATGGGCTGTAGATAAGAGTATATCGATAAAGTATTACACGATAGACTATGTAAGGATAAATCTATCAAGCATTATAGAGTGGATGAAGAAGTCTGACATAGTAGTATTCATAGCAGGAGCGCAAGTCCCCGGTAAATACATAGGCGGTAAACCAGTCTCTATCGAAGAGCTTGAGTATTTAACGTTTCTTCTGAGAAATAATTACAAAGTATTAGTTGGGCCAGCCGCTAGATACGGATTTGGACTTGGCGGTGGTAGTGAAGCCGTTGCACGTGAAAAACTTAAGAAGATATTTGACGAGATAGTATATGGTGACCCGGAGCTATATTTCTACGATCTAGTGAGAGAAGGTTTTGAGAAAGCAGATCCTGGCCTACTTAGGAAAGACTATAATTTAGCAAACAAGGCATTTATACTAGGTTCTAGGATTATCAAGCAACACCCAAACTATGGTTGGAACTTGATCGTCGAGATCGAGACCTATAGGGGTTGTCCACGATGGATCACGGGTGGTTGTAGCTTCTGTATAGAGCCACGATACGGCCGACCTATTATGCGTAAGCCACATGATATTGTCATGGAAATTGAAACCCTCTATAGATTTGGTGCTCGGCATTTCCGCCTCGGTAAACAACCAGATATACTAGCTTACATGTCGCGAGAAATAGGGGAACGCGAGTTTCCTAAGCCGAATATAGTAGAGTTAGAGAAATTATTCTATGGAATAAGAATGGTTGCACCTGGTCTTAGAGTATTGCATATCGATAATGTAAATCCCGGAACTATAATAAACAACCTGGAGGATTCTATTAAAGCACTTAAAATAATAATCAAGTACCATACACCCGGCGACGTAGCTGCTATGGGTATAGAGACTTTTGACGAGAAAATAGTAAGATTAAATAATTTGAAGATATACCCAGATGATGCCTTAAAAGCGATCGAGATAGTCAATAGATATGGGTCATATAGGGGGTGGAATGGCCTCCCTCATCTCCTTCCTGGTATAAATCTCCTCCACGGTCTTCCTGGAGAATCTAGGGAGACTTATAGGGTTAACCTAGAGTATTTAGAAAAGATACTTAAGAAAGGATTCCTTGTAAGAAGGGTAAATATTAGGAAAGTAACTATTCTCGAAAACACACCATTATGGTTGAAGAGAGATGAGGTAAAAAAGTTAATTAGGAAATACGATAGGGTTTATCAATGGTATAGACGTAAAGTAATGGATTTCTTTGATCGAAGAATGTTTAAACGAGTCGTACCATTAAATACTGTTATTAGCTACTTATATACAGAGAAATACATCGGGGACTACACAATAGCTAGATTTCCAGGTAGTTACCCAATCGCGGTAAAAATACCTGGACGTCATATGCTAAAACGTATTGTTAACGTTAGAGTAAAGTCTGTGGCCGCTAAAAGCGTAGTAGCTGAACCTATAAAGCCTCCGCGGTAATATACTAGTCTTGGTGAACGTTATTGCGGGTTCTATGTAGGTTTATATACAAGGATATAATATTAACTGGCGTGGTAGGAGATATAACCGAGTTAGACGTTGAAGCGATAGTAAACCCGGCTAACAGCTATATGTTAATGGGTGGCGGGTTAGCAGGGGTTTTGAGGAAGCGGGGTGGGAAATCTATAGAGGATGAAGCACGTAAATACGCGCCAGTACCTATTGGTGAAGCTATTATTACCTCAGCGGGTAAGTTGAAAGCAAAATACATTATTCATTCACCAACAATGGTGAACCCGGGTGGACCAACTAATATCGAAAACGTCTACAAAGCTACATATGCAGCTCTAAGAAAGGCTTGCGAGGAGAAGATCAAGACAATAGCTTTACCAGGTATGGGTACCGGGGTTGGTGGGCTTAAAGCAGATGAAGCAATCATATCAATGATCAGGGCAGTGATAGAAGTATTAGAGTCTGGATGCTTATTTGACGAAATAATTTTTGTCGATATAAAAGAGGATATACCACAAGCATTTTGTAGATTATTCAAGGAAGTAAGTGGTGCTAAACAAATTGAAGGTTAAAGTGAAATACCTATTATGGTTAAGAGACAAAGCCGGTATTGAGTCCGAAGAATATATCCTTGATAATAGGATCTCTTTATCCAAATTAATAGAGAACATTATTAAAAATCACTCACAACTATCTAAGTACTTAAATAATGTCTTCGAGGATAAAAACCCTATAATAGTTCTCGTTAACGGTGTTAAGAGACCCAGCAACTATATGTTGAGAGATGGTGATGAAATAGTATTTATGCCGCCAGTATCCGGTGGATAATAGTTAACTAGAACCTATACTACTTTATGAACTAATCTATAAAACATTTTCACATATACAATAAGTAATACCAAGCCACGTACATAGACGTCAATAAACATTGCAATCCATGCTCCAATAACCCCGAGATACTGGACAAGTATAATAGCTGGTAGGATCCTTGATAAATAGAAACTAGTTACGTTAACAAGTACGGGTAACCTTGTATTACCAGCACCACGTATGCCGCCAGAAGCGGTCATAGCGAGTGCAAGCCCCGGTTCACTTAAACCAGCTAATACAAGATAAATAGAAGCCAATACATGCACCTCATCACCATTTTCACCTGATGGTATAAAGGGCGATGTGATATATGAAGAGGTTAACGCTATAGCTAATCCTAAGATAGTCATTAATAATAGTGAGGCTTTGATAGCTTCTAAACCAATACTCTTAGCTTTATCTAATTGATTAGCACCAACATACTGGCCTACCAATGCTGAGGCCGCCATTGCAAACGCGAAGCCAGGCATATAGATCAAGCTTTCAATCCTTATACCAATATTATGTGCTGCTAAAGCTATATCGCCACATCTAGCTATAATAGCTATATAAATATTATTACCTAGAGTAAATATTGCTCGCTCAATACCCATTGGAACACCTAAACTAAGAATTCTGTATAGGATAAATGGTTTAATCGAAAACATCGGGCTAAGCCCAAGTGATACTATATAATAGTATGTGATCACTAAAAGTATAGCAGTTGAGACGAGAGTCGCCCAAGCAGCGCCTTCAACACCTAATGCTGGAAAACCGAAATATCCATAGATCATGATCGGATCTAAGACTATGTTAACCAATACACTAGCCACGTTAGCATACATAGATTTCTTAGTTTCACCGATTGCTATTAAGCTAGAGTTAAGCCCCCACGATACAGCCATTAATGGTAACCCAATAGACCTTACTCTAAAATATAAATAAGCCAGATAAGCAGTCTCATTATATTCTCCATTCAACAACACAAGAACTGGTAAACCAATATAGTATCCAATGATACCCAGTAATATGCTTATAAAACAACTATATAATAGTGTCTCGCCCAACCCTCTACGTGCTTTCTCAAACTCACGTGCACCATATGCTTGCGCAACATAGATCATTAACCCCCCATTGAATACTACTAATACCACGCTAAATAACCAGAAGAAATAACCACCAAGACCAACTCCAGCCAATGCAGACGTGCCAAGTCCTTTTACGAAATAAGTATCGGTTATCGAGAATATACTATTAATTAACTCGGTAATAATCATCGGTAAACTAATCCTGAAAACCTTACCGATCAACTTTTTATTAAATATTTTCAACTCATCATCAAACCCAGGTTTAGAAGAAACATTATATGGGTTTTTAAGCAAATATTCACACGAGAAGATAGATAACGAATATATTCCTAAATTGAAAAATATAAAACCCTATACGGTATTAACATGAAATAATAGATGCCGCCGTAGCTCAGCTCGGTAGAGCGCCGGCCTTGTAAGCATTAAACACATAGGCCCGTAGTTTTCCGAGAAAGCCGGTGGTCGCGGGTTCAAATCCCGCCGGCGGCTTCTCTAATAATCATATCCTAATAGCCATTCATTACCTATGTATATGTTTTTTAAACCATTTCTTTTAGCGATCTCTATTGCTTTCTCCATATGTCTATGACTAGTTCTAGGTAAATCTACTAACTCGTAGTCTGGATGAAAAGCCAAAAATACATACGGTATTTCCGGGTTTAAACTCGCTATAAACCTTGTCATACGATCTATCTCATATTCATCAACATAACCCGGTACGAGGAGGGTCGATATAACTAGTAATGGGGGTTCCCTACGTGTATTAAATAAAGACGCTACATACTCTATATTCTTTTTAATCAACTCAACATGTCTAGCCTCAGCACCTGTTAATGCATAGTATATCTCGGGGCTCCATGCCTTAAAATCAATTTTAACAATACCACCAGTCTCAACACTATACTTTACAGCTTTCTTAAACAATAGAGGGTTCCACAAACCATTAGTCTCCCAACAGATCCTGAAAACTTTTAATCCTAGCTCCTCGGCTCTCCTGATCATTTCACGTGTAGCTTCAAGAACAAATGTACTCCAAGGACCTGGATCTCCTCCAAAGAAGCACACGCATGTAGTGTACTCGTTTACGGCTTTTACTAAATCGTTTATTGTTAGTAATGGTTTTCCACGAACGCTCATTGTTCGATATTCCCAGTTTTGACAATATAAACAATCAAGGTTACATCCACCCATAAACACTGCTATGTTATAATATCCTTTCTCACCATGTGGTGTTAAAGCATATTCGGGGTAACCTTTACCAGTTATAGCTGGACATACTGGGAAAGCTACACAATTAGTTGGATGTGGATCATAATAGTATAGCCCAATAGCTGATCGTGGATCATTGGTTATGGTTTTAAGACTAACACCATCATATACGCGGAAACTACAATAACCCCTACTATTAACCCCAATACTACAGCCTCGTCCACATATAGTACATTTAAAACCATTACTTGCAGAGGGGGTTTCTGGTGTTAAACCTAGATTCTCTCTTATACGTACATGTTTATCCCTAAGAATAGGATATGCTCTCCTCCAGTTACTACGTATACATTCACTACAAACCCCTATAGAACCTGATATTGTTACCGCTGTTCTGCCACATAATATACATTTACCCATAGTTCCGCAAACCTTATCTTTAAACTTCTACTAAATTACCTTATCTTCATGTAGTGTTTAATGTTTTTTCAAAACACCTCTTGGATCCTTGATCAATAGTATAAATAGCCATATCACAAGTATAAATAGTAAGAGGGTAAAACCAAGCAAAATAGCGTCAACACTTACTTCGAAGAACTCACCACCGCCTTCAGTTAAGTATCCATATACATGGTCGATGAAGAACATTATCGAGGCGCCCCATGATATTAGAGCTAAGTATTTAAACAAGTAAACATCATTATCAGCGTATCTATACCATAATAGGGTAGCGATTACAGCGGTATACGACAATACGAGTAACCACAAGATCCCGCCCCCGGGTGAAATTAAAATATGGTGCACTTTTATAAATACTTTGTGCACTAGGTGGTAGGCATGGCTTGTTTTCTACTACCATTAGCGATTGGAACGATCATAGTGGTATTAAAGAAGATAGCAAAACAAGCGGCTGAGAGGTTAAAACTAGATATTTTAGCGGTAATGATGCTGGGAGGGGCACTAGTATTAATGTTAGAGCATATGTGGCATGGAGAAGTTGTTCCATGGCCCCCGTTTCTTACCGCGATGCAAAACCCCGAAGACTTCGCCACCGCCATGTCTGAGCTGATGACAACAGGTACTACTATGTCTATAGTAGTCACCGGCACTTGGGCTTCTATACTCTTAATAACAAGGACTAGGCTTCAAAAAATAAACTATATGGAAACGGTAAAACCAGTAGTTTACACTTCTAAATAAATCTCTTTTTCCTCTCTTCTCTTTTTATTTAAGTATTTAAAAGCTAATTACTTAAAATAGAGACTATGTAATTATAGTTAAACAAGTTTTTATCTGGAGTGGAAATTAATGATAGTAATGCGTAACGTATGGGCGGGGTATGACGACGAACCAGTACTAAAGGGGATAAACACCTATATTGAGCCCGGCAAGGTAAATGTATTATTAGGTCCTAATGGAAGCGGTAAAACAACAACTATGCGTTTAATACTTGGTATAATTAAACCATTTGTAGGCGATATAAAAGTATATGGTATAAACCCCGCGGAAGATCCGGTTAAAGTTAGGAAAATAACCGGGTATGTACCGGAAGACGACCTTATATACTATAGTCTTAGGGTAAAAGAATACCTAAGCTTCGTAGCAAGAGTATATGGTGTACCACGTGATAAATTAGAGGAGAATATGGAGCGTGTAATGGACGCCTTTATGATAAAAGAATACGGTGATAGATTTATAGGATCGCTTAGCCACGGGTTAAAAAGAAGAGTAATGTTAGCTGCAGCATTTATTCATAACCCGCAAATACTATTGCTTGATGAACCATTCATAGGCATTGATCCACGTATAGCACGTGCATTAAAAATAGTATTAAGAGAAAAAGCTCGTGAAAAGAAACTAATCCTCGTATCAACTCATATACTGGAGATAGCGGAGGCTATAGCTGATAATATTATCTTACTATATAAGGGCGAGATCGTGGCTGAAGGCTCTGTTTCACACGTACTAGAGAAAGCTAAAGCAAGTGG
>CAZVAW010000002.1:47909-73891 GCA_964625205.1 uncultured Desulfurococcaceae archaeon | reverse complement strand
CTACTAGGACTAATACTCTCTATAACGATACCAAGCAGGTATGGTGTAAAACTAATACTGAGCCCAACCACTAGTAAGGGTCATGCATTTCCACTCAAATTCCCGAGACTATTAACGGCCGGGTTTAAAGACATATTGTTACTTTTAAGAGATACTACCAGACAAAAACAATTCTATGGACAAGTAGCAGCTTTGGCGACACCATTTGTGATCACATTAATGAATCCGCAGATAATAAATATAATACACGCTATTGAGTATATTAGGTCGCTTGTTTTGATCTCTTTCTTTGGATTACTCTCATACGTTATAGCAATTATAACAACTCCGGTAATAATCTTCATAGAATCAGATAGAAACACTATACTTTACTCGCTTCCATTAAGTAAAGAGGACGTAATAGTATCTAAAACTATTGCTTCAACTATACTATACCAGCCCGTACCCTTAACACTACTCCTACTCACGAGTATAGTCTTATCACCAATACATGGTTTCATAGTATATTACTCATCTACAATGTTTTGGATATTAGGTAGTTATTTCTCCTTCAAAATAATATTATCTATATTATGGGGTAAACTAGGAGCTTGGACAGAGTTTAGTTTAGGAGTTATTAAGAGAATTTTAATCATATTAGCACTAATATTTCCACTAGGAATATTTTTGGCGATAACAATATCTCTATATATAACACTGCCTTTATCGGCATTACTGACTATATTAATTACCCCATTACCTATAGCAGCATATGTTTTCGTAAAAACACTTGTTAAAGACTAGTAGTAGAGGATGTGTTTACCATGTCTAGATTCTGTATCTATTGCGGTGTGGAAGATACTCCAGATAATCCGGTAGTCGAGAATGTATGTCTTAGATGCAGAATTAAACGTGGCGAGCTAATAATTGCTGAGAAAAAAGAATTTCGTATAGACATGTGTAAAATATGCTACTCTATCAAGTTAAGCTATAAATGGGTTGAAACAAATGGTTTTGAGGACGCCTTAGATATATTTGTTAATGAGCATTTACCCAAATATGTTAAACCAGGACCTGGTGTTAAAGAGTTAGCAATAGATCATTACGAGCTTGTTACATCGCCTTCGTGGAGAACTGTTGTTAGGGTTTATTTTAAGGGCTTATATGGTTCAAAAGAATTTATCTACTCGGTTGATTTCACTATTTACTTTAACCCAACCAAATGTTCTCGATGTATAATGATCGATAGTCGTGAATACGAGGCATTGGTCCAGATTAGGGGTTTTAATAAAAACGTTATCGAAAAAACATTGAATAAAATAGCACGTAGTGATCCTAGATTTATAGAAAATCTCATAGACTATATTGAGGGTAAAAATGGTGTTGATCTATACTTTTACGATAAAGGAACTGCAAGGAAATTGGCTCGTATGATCCATAGATTATTAAGTAGTAGTTATAAAGTGGTTTTAAAGGAGAGTTTCGAAGAAGTTGGTACAAGAAGTGGTGCTAAAAGAACTAGGTTGACTATAAGTATTAAGCCGGTCTAATGTGATCGAATGTGGAAGGGATTAGGTTATAAAAGAGGGTAATAGATAATATATAGTTAATTGGTGCTGATTGTTTGAATGCATGCGATGATAACGGCGTAAAGTTAATGAGGGTTATTGCTAAGCATTGCCGAATATCATATACTAGAGTAGCACGTGAAATTGGGTATAACTATCTTTCTGTAAAGGTAAAAATTGAGCGTGCGATCGCAAGAGGTTTAATGGACGTAAAACCTCTTGTTTCAGCAAAATTATATGGTAAAATCGGTGCATTACTTAGGTTTAAAGCAAGTAATCCGGGTAAGATAATAGAGTTTTTATCGAAATGTAATAGAGTGTTAGGAGTTATGTCCGTAGGCGACGAGATCGTTGCTATGCTTGTCGCTAGGGACAAACTCGAAGTCATGGCGATCATAAATAGGCTTTCGCTATTTGGCGATGGTTTAAAAGAATATAGTATAGAGTATGGTGAGATCCCGCCGTATATGATGATACCTGTCAAAAACCATGACACATGTGAACATGACTGCTTGAATAGAATCTTTGAAAATAGAAGTTGTCTTCCATCACTAAGTATAAAGAATAATAATAGGAGAAAGAAATAAGTAACTTCTACTCGAAAAGATCATTATATAACTCTACAACCCTATATATACTCGGATCTCTTCTAATCTTCCAAATTCTCTTGCGAAGCCAAGGATATTCTTCAAGTAGGATCTTAAATACTTCCTCTAAAACACGTCTACCATCACTATTAATGTAGTCTCCGTGAAAGTATTTTTCACGTTGACTAATTAGCTTATATAATAAGGATTCAGCATATCCTAAGTTCTTAGACCCTCTTCCCATGTTATTGGCCTCAAATAATTTTTAACATATTCTTATGTAGTATTTTATTTGCTTTAACAATATAGTATGTATTAGTGTTTTTCTCGGATAAGAGAAGGTAGCCCGAATAATAATCAATTATTTCAAGTGGTTTTTCTAACAAGTTCTCTATATTAGCTTCTCTTGCTTTTACATAATATGTTATATCAGTACCAGGTTCTACGCGGAATGGTATATTATCCTCGCTTTTAATTTTAACTACTTTTTCGATTCTCTCTCTAATTCTATCCATTCTATGAACTACTGTTGAAACAGGTGTATTTAGGGATTCACGTAATGTTCTACGTGGTACCTCGGTTAATCCGTTAAGTTTCCCGATACTAGATTCTATCTCACGTGTTTTAACAGCATTTTTAAACCTATATAATATAGTAGCGAGTACATGTGGTTGTTCAGCTATACGATCTACTACTCTCCAATACCTTGTACTACCAACTTTCAACCCATTAACACTATACGATAACAAATACACAGCATACTCTATCCTATCACCTATTTTCTCATCTAATAACCAACAGTAACGTAGACCTTCAATACCCATTGATTCAAAACATAAGCTATAATATGCTCTTAACGAATCCTTATGTTGCATACAAAAACCAGTCCTAGTACTAGCTTCTCTAACACAATATCTTCGTTCAAGCGGATTATCTCTCTCTTCTAAAGGACCATTATGCCATCTACAGTATTGTGTATTTTCACGTAGAAAATAAATTGTTTCACCAGGACTTATTAAGTGAAGTGTAGTATTTCCTTCTTCTTGAGCCACTATACCATAGAATCTAATTTTATAACGTATGATTTCACATGCATATTTACTACCCAGAAAAACATCTAACCCACCTTTACCAATGTATTCCTTAGATAAAAACTTGGTTTCAAAATAGAAAACGCGTGGAATCAAAAAACCACCTAAATAATCCTTTATAAGTCCTCTCTACATGGTTTTAACTTTAATATACCTCTCTCAATCAGTGTTTTCTCTAAGAGCTTTATACCAATATGTGCCGAACCACTATTGTCTACCTCGATCAATATCCCCTTTCTACGATAATAGTCTATGACTGGTTGCGATTGCTTATAGTAAACCTCATATCTATGCTTGATAATTTCCGGCTGATCATCGGGTCTTCTCACAAGTTTTGCTCCATCATAATCACATCGTAGATCATTCTTAGGCGGGTTAAATTTAAGATTATATATACGTCCACAGACAGGGCATACATATCTATTACTAAGCCTTTCGATGACGATCTCTAATGGTGCATAGATATAGATGGCCACGTCTATTTTAATAAATTCATCTAATGCTTCAGCCTGTCTTAATGTACGTGGATAACCATCAAGTAGAAAACCATTTTTAACATCGGGTTGTGATAATCTTTTACGTACAACTTTTATAACAATATCATCTGGGACAAGCTCACCACGATCCATATACTCTTTTATCTTACGTCCAAGCTCAGTACCTTTTTCAACCTCAGCTCGGAAAATATCTCCTGTTGAAATATGTGGTATACAGTATTTCCGGCTCAAATAACTAGCATAAGTTCCTTTACCAGCACCGGGAGGTCCGATAACAACCGCTTTCACTACATGCACCCATGTATTATAAAAACATGTTAATTAAGCTAAATATTTCTTACTTAACAAACTTACTAACATAGTTAACAGTATCTCTAACTATTTCTCCCAATTGTGAATCATATACGTATTCAAGATCCTCGAAAAAATCTATATCCTTCCATATAATACCTTTAAAACCATGTACCCTAACATCAAGCTCTGAATGTGAAAAGATCTCGGTCAGCTTAACTGGTTTCTCAATATTAAATAACCTAGTTATTTTACCGGGATTATTCACTATGAACAACCCAGCATCTATGTAGTCGTAATTATCTAGGTTTTTAGAGATACGTTTTACCCTCGAATACTTATTGACAGCGATCTTTGTTGCTTCACCTACATCAACTAAAACTGGTTTTTCGTCACCAGCAATAACTACGTCTGCATCAGTATTTTCACTAGCCATTAAATAAGGGAGTTTAGGTGGATATATATGATCCGATACCGAGAGAAAAACGGGGTTTTTAACATTTTTTAAACCGATTAACGCAGTATTACCATTATATGTCTCTACATAAGGGTTTATATCTAAGAAATACTCGAATCCAAGCAACCGACTATATTTATTTAAAACATTATCTAATAAATGGTAATTCACAGGATTCCCAACGATATAGAATCGTGTAACACCAGCTCTATATAGTGATATTATGGGGTACATAAAAAGCTCAATACCATGTATTCTAATAATTTGTTTACATACACATCCCATCACACTACATATTCTAGTACCAAGTCCTCCAGCGATAACAACTGCTTCATCAATCAATACTATGCACCTTTAGCAACTATTATTTTATAAATAATATATATCGTCTGAAGTATTGTTAGAAATAAGATCAACGCTAAGAATAATACGTGTGAGAACGGGTAAACTATCAAAGCTATAGATAGTAGGAATAACCTTACATCTCTACCAGCATACATTTTAAAACCTATTAACTGTAGGTTTTTAGATAAACTAGCTTCTCCACGTGCATGTAAATAACTAACTAGTATTGATGACGAGAGAAACCATAGAGAAAGTGTTTGTGAATACAATGGTGAAAGAATACCGAGTAAATAGATCGAAGAAGCCATGATTACTGCTACATCGACTATACGGTCAAGCATAGAATCGAGAAAAGCACCATACCTACTTGTTCTCCCAGTTAAACGCGCTATCTCACCATCGACACCATCAAGAATACTGGCTAGCTCAACAAGTATCCCGCCGAGTATAGGATTATACAGTATAGTTAAAGCCGAAAATAAACCAATCAAAGTAGTAACTATAGTGACTAGGTTAGGAGAGGGGATGATGTTATGGTTTATTAAAAAACAAGTTATGGTTAAAGATATTCTACGGTTAATATAACGTGATACTGGGCCATCCCAGGGTTTAACTAGTTTATCATATACTTCACTTACCCGGCATTGTTCTCTCATCATAAATCCCTAGCCATTCAAGGAGTAGCTCGTATGCCTTGATCTTAGCTATTGCTTTAGCGTTGCGTGGGCCCGGGTTCTTCATGTAGAAGGCGTTAACGTTATATACTGTACCATATGCTTCGCGATCAACAGCGATCTTGCCTAGTCTTGCAAGATCTACAAGTAATCCAGCTAATGCTGGACTGTCGTTGATCCTGGCCACTATGTACCATTCGTCTTTGAATCCATTAAAGCTCATATACTCTATAATCATTGCTACGAACTTCTTATCGCCGAGAGGCTCTAGGTAGCCTGTTGGCCTGATATAGTTTGGTACATCATATCCTAGTATATCTTTTACAATACCGCTCTTAGTCTTCTTCTTCATAACGTTTCTCTCGGGTACATCAAGTGCTAAAAAGTCTGTGTTACCGCCAATGTTGAACTGTGCTATGTCTAGTACGCGGCGGTTTCTCTGATATAGGTGTTCTAACAAATCAGTTGTTAATGGTGTTGCACCGGTAGCGCCGTCATCGCCAAAGACTACTGCACGTGAATTCTCATATAATTCTACAAATGCGTCATCGTTAGCAATTGGTGATGGTATGGCGTTTACGAAAGCGGCTGGCTTATACTCCTTAGCATATAATGCTACCGCGTACGCATATGCTTGGCTTGCAGAGATCTTACCGGCTTCAACAGCCTCTTCTAGTTTCTTTAAGTCGTGGAATGGATTAACTTGTTCAGTCGTGATAACATTTATGATCACATCAGCATCAAGCTCTTTCCATTCATCAACAAGTTCTGCAATAGCTTCTTTAACACTTTTACCCTCTTCTCTACCATGGGCTTTGAACGGTAATCCTGCTAAACTGTTCAAATGTATACCTTGTCTTACAACTACATCTTTAAGTGATGTAGGTACCACATCCTTTGGGAAGACATTAACCGCGATCTCGTATAGAGACTTACCTATTTTAGCTTCGTCAACATCATATGATCCAACAATCTCAATTTCATCGTATTTATAGTTTAGTTTATCACGTAATGGTACACCATGGTCTTCGATCTCTCCATTCTTAAGCCTCTCTAAACCTACCGCGAAATGAGTTGCAACCAGACCTTGACCGAGTAGTACAACCTTGATCATACATATCACCTCTAAACAACATTTTAATTAAATATTAGAGTGTGGACAGCTTTGATCAATGTGTATAGGGGAGCTTTAAGAGATAAATATTTATAAATATGTTTAATAATACAACCCGGATTATAATACCTTATAAATATTAATACTCTTAGCGAATTTTTAAGCTTTTCCTTGTTTAAACAATTATATCAATAAAATAGGATTACCGTATCAAAAACTAGATTTAGGGGGTTAAACGAGTTCTATCACGTACAAATAATACCGCTTCCCTAATATTAGTTAGATCCAGCATTTTCATCAATAACCTTTCAACGCCTAAACCAAATCCACCATGTGGTGGCATACCATACTTAAATGCTTCAAGGTAGAAGCTAAAGTTACTGGGATCAAGGTTTTTATCACGCATAGCCTTTATCAATTTCTCATACCTATGCTCTCTCTGTCCACCACTAGCTATCTCTAAACCCTTATAATCTAGATCGAACTTCCTAGTCTTAACGCCATCCTCCTCCCTCATATAGTAGAAGCCTGTAGATGTCCATGGGAATTTCGTTATAAAGTATAGCTCGTAACCTTTCTCGGCCATGATCTCTCCAAGTTTTTTCTCAGCAGCATCAGTTAGATCCTCTTCACCCGATATATCCATACCCTCAGATTTAAGTATCTCAACTGCCTCACTAAACTCTATCCTCTTAAATGGGGTAGAGACTGGTTTTAACTCAACACCAAGTATTTCTAGCTCCTCCTCATAGTTCCTCCTAATATAATCAATTATGTAAGCAATTAGTTCCTCAAGTGTCTTCATAACATCTTCTTCACTCTCAATAAACGCTTGTTCGACATCAATGCCCCATGACTCGTTCAAATGCCTTGTAGTATTGAATTTCTCAGCTCTAAAATAGGGTGTGATCTCGAAAACACGCGGTAGGCTGGCCATGAGCATCTGCTTATATAACTGTGGACTTTGACTAAGATAAGCAGTATTTTCAAAGTATTGAACGGGGAATAACGTGGCCCCACCCTCAGCACCAGCTGCTACTATCTTTGGCGTATGTATTTCCATAAAACCATGCTCAAGTAAGTATTTACGAGCAGCTTCTATAACCCCTGCCCTAATCCGGAAAATAGCTTTCTCTACAGGGTTTCTCAGTAGTAGGTAACGATATTTTATCCTAGTATCCAGTAGAGCTGGTACTTTACCAACAGTATCAACTGGTAATGGTTCAATGGGTTTTGAGTAAACCTTTAATTTATGGACAAGATACTCGACACCACGTTTACTTTTTTGCTCAGGTGCGATTTCTCCTTCAAAACAAAGCGAAGTACCAATGTCTAGTTCTTTAGCCATACTGTAGAGTTCGGGCTCACGATCACGTTTCAACACCATAACATGCGGTTTAACACTAGAGTCGCCACTAACCTCAATAATAACTACTTTCCCAACTACTTTCTTCCTAATGATCCAACCACATACCCATACCATAGTGCATCACGCAACTATATTATAAAGTATTTTAGGAGATAAAGAATATATAATAATTGACGGCCAACCGCCCAACAATAGCTCCTCGCACCCGGGGGGATAGTAGGTCGAGCACAACAGCGAGGAGACAACTAACCCCCGGGAAACCCGGCTACGGGATACGGCGGGTATGCGAGGGCCGTATCCCGGGGCGGGCTACAACCTTTTTTCCTCCACTTTTTAAGCTGGGGCAACCACCTTATAAGACTTGGTCACTATATTTATGGGTGGCGGAAACAATAATTTTCTAGTAAGGGGTTTTTGCTAATGGTTAAACACAGGGTTCGTGGTAAACATAAGTCAATACTAGAGTTTTTATCTGGTTATAATA
Source organism: uncultured Desulfurococcaceae archaeon (assembly GCA_964625205.1). Lineage (GTDB taxonomy): Archaea > Thermoproteota > Thermoprotei_A > Sulfolobales > Desulfurococcaceae > CAZVAW01. The sequence goes on along the minus strand of CAZVAW010000002.1, from coordinate 65,435 downwards.
GTGTTAAAGAAGAAAGTAGTAAAGACGCTAGTTCTATGCCTGGTCTTCCTACGCAGGAATCTACTAGTATGGATAGTGGTAAGACTATTGATGATCTACTGAAGAGTATTGTTGAGAAAAAGAAGGAAATAAATAAGGCGGGGGTTGGAGAAGGAAAGAAGACTGTAAAGATAGATATTGAGAAGGATCTTTCGATTATACCGACTGGTAAAGTTTTAGAGGAAATACTGTATAAGGGGCTTTCCAATGAAGACATTACATGCTATAGTAATGGCAAGTGTAGTGACGGAAAAAGTATTGGGGAGATCTTTGTAGATAAATATGGTTTTAGAAGACAAAGAGGATTTGTAAATACTACTAGACTACCAGTTTTCCTAGATTGGATAGTCGAGGAGGCTGTGATCGAGGAAATACTACCTAAAACATATGTCGTAAAAACAAATAGGGGATCATTAGCAATTATACCAGAGGATTACCTATGCGAGCTACATACACGATATGGTGTGATCATCAAGAACTACGATAAATGTAAAAACTATAAACCATCAATAGGTGGAGAAACAATAAGAAGTAGGAGGAAGAGATAGTTTAAAAAAGTTATTGTTGAGGAGGTACATAGTAGGTTCTAGGCTCGCCGACTTCACTCATAAGCCTTGGGGTTCTTCTACGTCTCCTACGTCTACTTCTTCTAGGTTTCCACTCCATACCAGGTAATCCTAAACTACCATCGGGATACTCGACTAGCTTACCTAGTGCTAATAAGTGGTTTACAGCTTTACGTAATCTATCTTCACCGGCAATACCACTAAATTCTTTAACAAGCTCGTCGAAAAACATCGGGTAACCTTTCTCTTTAATAGTTTCAAGCACTAGATCGGGTAATTCCTCATCTCTAGGTGCTAAAACAACAACAACGTCTTTATCCTCGTAAATGACTTTTTTCTCCTTAACCATATTTTCCACCCCGCCTATTTCCTAGTTATATTAGTGGGATTCATTCTTTAAAAAGTCTTTGATGAAACAATCCCACCATATATGGTTTGAATAAAGGGAACACTTAATTATCCGTTCCTTAAATAGTTTTCCCATGTAGCGGTTACATGACAAAACTAGTTATATGAGGTGAACAATTATTCCTCGTGAATACCTACTTGCTCCTAAAGGCTCTAAAGTACTATTAATGGGGAACGAGGCAATAGCACGTGCAGCAGTTGAAGCCGGCATATGTTTTGCGGCTGCATACCCAGGTACTCCTTCGACAGAGATAATTGAGACACTCGCTGATATGGCTAGGGAAGTAGGTATACATGTTGAGTGGAGCACTAATGAGAAAGTAGCTTTCGAAGCAGCATATGCGGCCGCGATCGCTGGTGTTAGGAGTCTCACGGCTATGAAACACGTGGGTGTTAACGTTGCAGCCGATATTTTAATGAGTAGCGCGTATAGTGGTGTAAACGCGGGCTTTGTAGTTATATCAGCAGATGATCCAGGGCAGCATAGTAGTCAGAATGAGCAAGACAATAGATGGTATGGATTATTATCACATATACCAGTAGTTGAACCTAGTAGTCCACGTGATGCTTATCGCTTGGTTAAAGAGGCCTATAGGCTTAGCGAGAAATACATGCACCCTGTAATCCTAAGATCAACTACGAGGATAAGCCATACACGACAATTCATAGAATATGATTCAGACCCGTTCGTGGAGAGAAAATGTAAGGGCGAGTTCGAGAGAAACGTTGAGAGATGGGTATTAGTACCAGCTCATGGTAGGAAACAAAAACAGAGAATGATGACTACATGGAAACGTGTAATGGAGGAGGAAGGCCGACCACCATTTATCACCGTGGTAAACCCGGGTAGGAAGAAAGTAGTGTTTGCATCCGGAATAGCTTACACATATGTGGATGAGGCACTAGAGCACATGGGTAAAAAAGAAGAATACACTATCGTTAAGATAAACCTACCAGTACCACTACCTTATAAGCCGATTATAGAAGCGCTTGAAGAAGCAAAAACAGCTATTATCGTCGAGGAACTCGACCCAGTTGTTGAGACCCAGATTAAGAAAATAGCATATGATCATGGGATTCAAGTCGATCTCCATGGTAAAGACTTTGTACCAGAGAATGGAGAGCTTAACCTAGAAATAGTATATGAATCCCTAGCTAAATTCGAGGGATCAGGTGTTGTGAAGCCGTGGAAATCCATTGGTATAGTTAAGACTGAGCCTCCAGTACCACCTAGGCCCCCAGTATTATGTGCTGGGTGTCCACATAGAAACACGTTCTATATATTAAGAATAGCTGCTAATAAAGCAGGTATTAGAAACCCAGTATTCACTGGCGATATCGGGTGTTACACACTTGGTTACCAAAAGCCTTTCGAGACGCAAATGACTAGTTTCGAGATGGGCGGTGGCGTAGGTATTGCTTATGGTTTAAGCAAAGTGATAAATGACCCTGTTATAGGAGTTGTTGGAGACTCCACCTTCTACCACGCATGCATACCACAGTCAATAAATATAGTATATAACAAGGGCCGTGCAATGGTAGTTGTACTGGACAACTACTATACATCAATGACTGGTCATCAGCCACACCCTGGTACTGGGATAACAGCTACTGGTGAAAAAGCAGTACGTGTACCAGCGGAGAAAATACTTGAGTCAATAGGATTCAAAACCTATGTTATAAATCCAATGAATGTGAAAGAATCTATTGAGAAAGTAGTTGAAGCATACAAGGAATTCAAGGAAGGTAAACCCGTCGCTATAGTATCGCGACTAAAATGTGCATTACAAGCACTCCGTGAAGCTCGTAGAAAAGGCATTAAACTACCAGTATACACGATTGTCGAGGATAAATGTACTGGTTGCATGGCATGTGTAAACCTACTAGCATGTCCTGCAATAGTAGTACCGTCAAGTGCTAAGAAGCCAGTTATAATAGAGGATATCTGTGTAGGATGTGGATTATGTGCATACGTATGTCCATTTGATGCTATTGCTTTAAAAGATAAAGGATCACCGAATTGGCTTGAAGCATGGATGTAGGAGGTGAGAACTAAATGCCCCGCTACAACATATTCTTAGCCGGAGTTGGTGGTCAAGGACTACTCACACTAGGTAGAATACTGGGTAACGCAGCTATAGAAGCTGGACATGATGTCACAGTAGCCGAGGTACATGGTTTATCACAACGTGGAGGCACATTAAACGTTCAAGTGAGGATCGGGCCTGGAGAAGCCCCTACTATACCTCGTGGAGCAGTTGATCTATTCATAGCATTAGAGGCCTTAGAAGCAGTGAGATATAGCGAGTACATAGGGCCAGAGACACGTGTAGTATTAAACAAGTTTATATGGCCACCACCACTAGCTAAGTATCCAAGCTTAGAAACTATTCTTGAGAAACTAGGGGAGAAAAACATTAAGATACACCTCGTAGACGCCAATGGTATTTCAAAGAAAATAACTGGAACAATAATCTCAGCGAACATAGCAATACTAGGCTACGCCTACGCCATAGACCCGGGTCTTCAGAAACTACTAGAGTACAAGCATCTAGAGAAGGGATTAGAAAAAGTATTCCGCGGTAAAGTATTAGAGCTTAACAAGAAAGTACTCGAAGAAGCATATAAAGAAGGGCTTAAGAAAAAATAAAAGTGTTTTTCATCTTCCAATGTCTAATCCGGGCTTTACCACATATTTATACCTATAAAGTAGTTCATAGTAAAAGTTGTCATGATCCACGATAAAATCATGATAAATAACATAATTATTCAAGAATAACCACTTTTCTTGATACTATAACTTGTTATTTTCCATAATGCGGTTATAGAACCATAAAGACCAACTACTGACTATATACCATTATTATTAGAATATAAATTATGAAAGAGGAATAGATAACATAATACAACGATCCACATAATAAATGGTAATGAACTTTATAGTAAAACCACTAAAGACCACGCAGTAATTGAATATACTAGCTAGTTAAGAGGCTTTAATAACATAATAGGTAGTATCCATATAAATATCTACTATGCTATATCCTTCTCGGTGAATTAACTATGCCTAAATGTCGTGTTTGCGGCCACGAGGCTTGGGTTAAGATCCCATGGGGTAATACTTGGTTTTGTAAAGAGCATTTTATAGAATATTTTGAACGTAAGGTTTGGAGAACATATAGGAAATACGTACCACGTGGACATAGAAAAGTATTGTTCACCGTGAGTGGTGGTAAAGATAGTATCGCTTTACTACATAGTCTAGCTCCTCAACTCATCAACGAGGGTTACGAGGTATCAGCGTTATTCATAGATCTCGGTATCAAGGGGTATAGCGAGTACGCGCGTAAAGTAGTAGAGGAAAATGTTAATGAGTTGAAAATAAACCTTATAATATATGATCTGGGGGAGCATGAGGGTTTCACAATAGACGAATTAGCAAATGCTGTAAAAACTAGAGTATTTAAGAAACCAGTTTGTAGCTTATGTGGCGTTGTTAAGAGATATATTTATAACTACATAGCTTATAGGCAGGGCTATGACCTAGTATTAACGGGGCATAACCTTGACGATGTCTATGGATTCATATTATCTAATCTTACAATTGGAAACTTAGATGATCTTGTGAAGCTTCAACCATATACTCCCGGCGATAAATACTTCGTCGCTAAAGCAAAACCGTTATTCTTCAACTATGAGCGTGAGAATAGATTATATATTATTGCTAAAGAGTTGAAAATAGTTACACATAAATGTCCATATGCGCCAGTTAAAGAAGAATCCCTTGTTACAAGCTATAAGAAACTCTTACATGAGCTTGAAAAGAAGCATCCGGGTATTGGTTTAATGTTTGTAAAACACTTCATAAAAGACGTATCACCATATATAAAGCGGGAGAAGGCTAGTGAGAGGAAAATCGTTAAATGCAGTATATGTGGAATGCCTTCATCAACCAACCCCTGTAGTTTCTGTAGAATAAAGCTTAAACTAGGTAAAATATCGGTTAAAAACGATGAGTAAAGTCCAGCTTAATAAATACTTGATCACCGACTAGATAAATTATGTGTGGGTGTAGAGGATTGTCGAGTAAAAACAATATTATTAGTAAACTCGATGAAGCTATAAGTCTGATTGATAAAATAGAGACTTTCATTAATAGGATAGACCCTAATGAGAAAGTAAGTCCCGGAACTATTTTCCAGATATACCAGAACCTAGTATTGCTTCGTGAGAAAATAGTAGAGGCTAGAATGGAGTTAGTAGAAGGTAAAGAGTAGTCTTGATTAGATCGTCCTCTCCTCTTTAAAGAATGGTTTACCCAGACTTTTTGGTGGAGCTAATTTCCTCTTAAGAGGCGTTGACATATAAATAACCATAGCGAGGATAGCCGTTATAAATGGAAGTGCTTCGGCAAACTCTCGTGGAAGACCAAGAGCAACAATACTAAACCTATGCTCATAGAGTAAGCCGAAGATAATAGATGTTAGAATACCTAGTATAGGGTGTCTACCACTACTAAGTGATATTGAGAAAGCTATCCATCCCTGCCCAACACCATGTCCTTCTCTCCATATTCTTGAATAGTATAGTTCAAAAACACCTGCACCTAAGCCCATGAGCCCAAAACCAATTAACGCGGCTATTAATCTAGTCATCATAACATTAACGCCTAAAGCCTCAGCCGATAATGGGTCTTCGCCGCAAGCCCTGATCATAGCACCTAATTTCGTCTTCTCGATCATGAAATGGGAAATAATGCCTAATACAACTATAGCTATAAATGAGTATAACCATTCAACACCTTCTGGGCTAAACGCGTAACCAATGCTTTCCCCAGTAGTACTTTGTAATATTCTAGCTGGAACACCGATCACACCTGCTAAACCATAGCAAAGGAACATGAGCGATAATCCAACAGCTCCGTGGCTAACAGGGAATTTAGTAACGATGTATGTCATAAATAACCCAATAACTATAGCTACAAGCATTGAAGACGATAGCGATAATAATAAATTGTTACCAGTATAGATCGCTTGTGAAAAAGCGATAGATACCCCCAGTACGAATACGCCATCTATAGCGAGATTCAACACACCACTTTTTTCAACAATGGAATGTCCAAGTGATGTTAAATAATATGCTAATATAAGAGGAGTAGCTGATATAATGAGATGTAGAAAATCCATTGCAGACACCTATTTCTAACGTTTCTTAATAATGATTTTAATCTTGTACTCTGAAAAAATAACTAATATAGAGTAAATAAGTAGTATAGAGCCTATAAAGACATTAGTAACCGAGAAACCACCAGCACCAGCTATCTGTATATTAATACCTGCGGTTAACAATATACTTACGATATAAGCAGCTATAGGAACATATATGATCTCTAACATTGAAAGCCATGCAACTAATATACCAGTATATCCTAAAGCTGGTGTTCTTGTTTCAGCTGGTATGGTTATTAAGTGTGCTTCACTAGCTAGGTATGATACACCAGCAATACCTACAACCATACCACTAATAGTTAAAGCGATCATAATTACCTTATAAGTATTAATACCCACAACTCTTAGAACATGAGGATTAGAACCCATAACCCTGATCATCAACCCTACACGTGTATAGTTTAGAAGAAACCATGCAAAAACAAGTGCTACAACAGTTAATATTAATAACTCGAAAGTCAAAGTAGTACCAGGTATGTTTATAAACCAAGACTCAGTAGGTAGTGTAGGTGTTCTAGTATATTTATATTGTTGTTCACGCCAAGGCCCAAAAACAAGGTAATCAACAATATAGTATGCAATATAGTTCATCAATAAAGTAACTGGAACCTCATCAACACCAAGGAAAGCACGTGGTAGAGAAGCTAGTAAAGCCCATAGACCAGCAGCTGTTAAACCTAGGATAAGCATGAGAAACTTATTAACAAACACTATCTTACCTAAACCACTAAATAATGCTACCCAAGCAGCAGCTATTATCGCGAAATAAAACTGTCCCTCTCCACCAATATTCCATACAGCCGCTTTAAAACTAATCAATAACCCAACACCAACGATTGTGAGAAGGGCAAAGTTCTTAAGTAGTAGTTGTGGAGTCATTAGTGCATTTACTATACCATCCAATAATATTTTTGGATTTGAACGTCCTCCTGTTAGAAAATATAATAGTGTAGTAGCGATCAATGTACCAATTACAAAGGCTATGATCGGGATAACCCAGCGTGGAAGAGGCTTTACTCTTTTAACAACTACTAATTCGAATCTAACCATTTCACATCACCATTAATTCCTCGATCTTGTCTCGGACAACTTCTTCTCTCTTAAAAACACCTACAAAGCGGCCAGAATTCATTACAACAACACGATCACTTAATTCTAAAACCTCGTCTAAATCCTCGCTGGCGAAAAATACTGTTAAACCACTACTACGTGATTTCTCATATATATTCCTCCTAACCTTATACGCGGTAAACTCGTCTAAGCCTCTTGTAGGATTATATGCTATAAGTAATGTAGATGCATATTCTAATTCACGGGAAACAAGTGTTTTCATTATATTACCTCCACTTAATAACTTCACTGGAGTGTGGATGCCCGGGGTTACAATACCATATTTCTTAACTAGTTTCTCGGAATCCTTATAGATCCTATCCCATGGAATAATGAATTCATCGTATACTGGGCTTAAAGCTATATTTTCAGCTAAGGTATGTTCAGTGCTTAACCCGTATCGAAGAGGATTATCGGGTATGTATCCTACGCCAAGCTTTCTAATAAACCTGGTAGGTTTATTTGTAGTATTAACGCCATTAATTATAATCTTGCCTTTATCGACTTTTCTCAAACCCATTATAGCTTCAAATAATTCTAACTGTCCATTACCCGTAATACCAGCTATACCTATGATCTCCCCCTTACGTATATCTAGTGAAACACCCTTAACCCGATAATCTCCCAAATCACCCTTAACCCATAGATCTTTAAGACTTAAAACTATATCCTCACCTACTTCCCCTTCGTCCCCTCTAAGTTTTCTACCACTATATTCTGCTTCACCGAATATGTATCTACGTATAAGATCAATTGTTGCTTTCCCACGTTCAACTGTTGCAACTGTTTTTCCACGTCTTAAAACCGTTATATAATCACTGATCGCAAGAGCCTCGGTTAACTTATGCGTAATAACTATTACGGAATTTCCTTCATCAGCGAATTGGTGGAAGAAACTAAATAGTTTCTTTTTCTCAACCTCTGGTAAGTAGGTTGTTGCTTCATCTAATATAAGGATCTTGGCACCAAGAAGTAGTGCTCGAGCAATCTCAACTAATTGTTTCTGAGTATACGTTAACCTATACACCTCAGTATTAGGGTCTATTTCAAGTTGAACTTTTTCTAAAGCCTTTACTATCTCATCATAGGCTTTACGAGTACTATTAAATAACTTGTATTTTTTTAGACTAAGAATAAGGTTTTCAGCTATAGTAAGTCTATCGATCAATATAGGTGATTGGGAGACCATAACAATACCATACTTTATAGCATCACGTGGTGATGTAATAGATACTTTTTCTCCATTTACGTAGATCTCTCCTTCGTCCGGAGTATATATGCCGTATAATATTTTTACAAGAGTAGATTTACCAGCCCCATTCTCGCCTAGTAAAGCATGAACTGTTCCAGGGAAAACCTCGAAACTAATCCTATCTAACGCTACTACGCCAGGGAATTTCTTGGTCACATTTTTAACAACTAAAATAGGAGTGGGAGAGGATTGGGTAGAAAAAAGATTTTGTTTACTCATAGAGAACCTCCCCCCTTTAGAACTATGTTTTACCGATATACTCGACGTAGGTTAAGAACCAATCCATCGTCCATAAGTCGTCATGTGTTAATCTCTTACCAGCTGGTATTGTTATCTTCTGATTTGGATTAGTAATGTTGTAACCCTCTAACGGGCCTGTGAACGGATCGAATATTGTTGAGATATAATGATCAATTTCTGATCCGGGATCTGGTTTATTCGGATCTACTGGTGGTATTCTAATCTTGCCTTTTGACTCAAATATATGGCTTACACTTGAGATCTGAAGCGGCTCTAGTAATGGTGCTTCTTTAAACATATAGTATCTACGCATTACAAGCTCATATACTGATACTTGATCTCCGTATATCTTGTCTCTTACTGTAATGTTTTTGAGAATCGGTATAAACTTTGGATTGATATGCATTACTGAACCATTCTCATAAATATGAGCACCTAGATCTACAGCGCCGGTATTTAATAAGTACCAGTAATCAACGTGTTCAAGGTTGTAGGGCGTATATATTCCAGCCTTGATCTTAATCAGTATATCAGCATATATTACTTCCCATCTAACAAGCTGGCCAGATACAACGGCGTCTTTGCCGTAAATCCAGCCTGGCGAGTAGTGGCTAAAGACATATAATGGCCTATCTCTCTCACCGTTTAAGTACTCTTGCGTAATTTGTTCAGCGTACTCGATAATAGCAGTACTATCTTCGGTGTAAGCTATAACGTCTACATTGTATTGCTCATAAAGTGTTCTAGCAGCAGCGCGTGCTTTATCTGGGTCAAACCATGAACCAATCTCTATAACATGGACTTTGATATCCTTATTGAGCATTTCACCCACTTCTTTAGCACCGATAGCGAAGGCGTTAATATGTCTAACAACCTCGGGTATAGTATGAGCTGCTACATAGCCTATATGTCCAGTTTTAGTTAATGCCCCAGCCATTAAGCCGTTAAGATAATATACTTGGTAGAGATCCGCGAAGTAAGTACCCATGTTAGGTCTACGCATATAACCTGAACAGTGGAAGAACATTACATTAGGATACTGTTGGGCTTTCTCATACGTCTTCTGCATATGGTCGAAGCTAGTAGTGAATATTACGTTATAGCCTTTAGACACTAGGTTATCTATTACCTCTGCAACTCTGTTTTCGTCGATATTCTCGACATAAGTGGTTTCAAGCCAATCGCTAAACAACGTAGCTACCACTCTACGGCCAACATCATGTGCATATGTCCAGCCGAAATCACCAATAGGGCCTACATATACCCATGCAGCTTTTATTTTCTCGGGCGGTTTCCATTGTGTTGTTTGACCACCTTGTATAGGTGCTCCTCCACCATATATCATGCCTGCGTAGAATGCCCCAATACCTACGATGATTAAGAGAATGACGAAGATAGCGGTTAAGAGTTTTACATCCAACTTTTGAATCCCCTTACCACAATTAGTCTTTACATTTATACCTCATCCCTTAAAAAACTACATCGGAAATATACATTGAATCACAGTATAATCCCATACTACGCATTGTATAATATTTTGAAAAATAACTATGCTCTTTGAAGTTAAGTTTTCTCTATAATTCTATACTCATATTTAACCCTAGAAGGTTTAACCAGTAATTCTTCAATCCAGCAATGAGGATCTTTAAAGATCAGCTCATTACAATTAAGTAGTTTTTTAATACCGGTTCTCTTATTAAATAATGCGGTTTTTGTCTTTAATTCTTCGATTAAAACATTACTAGTGTATATTTCGCTGGCTTTAGTGAATCCTAAAACTATAGGGTGTTTAGCTCCAATCAAATATGCTTTCCTACAATATAGTCTATCTACAATGAATGGTTTACCACGAGTAATTATTAATGTTTCATTACATGCTAGTAAATTAATATACCCATTACCAACTAATACTAGTTTATCTATAATGGCTAATCCCCTCACTTCGATACGACCATAAATAATTAGTTCCCGGCATTTAACCATATTACATTTAATACCGCCAACATAGAACCTACTATCACACTCTAATACGTCATATTCTCTTTCTTTTATCATCTCCTAAACCTCTATAATCTAAACAATTTATCCAATATAGGCAATACTAGTAGTTACGCATCAAATATCATATATCCAGCACAGTATTTTTAACTACTAGATCACATCTTCCTATATAAGGCGTACTTCTACGATAAACATCGTAGACATGGTGGCTATGTTGGACTGTCTTATCGTAGGGAATTTAACACTTGATAAGATCGGTGATAAACTAAGAATAGGCGGGCCTGGTTTATATGGTGGTTGGGCTCTATATCTACTGGGTTGTAAAGTACATGTATTAACCTCTATGAACTCTACATATAGACGATTATTTAGGGGGTTAATGGATAAGTTTGTGTTCCACGAATATAATTGCGGCTCTTTACCAATATTTATCATTCGCGAGGGCAGAGCAGTAGGGTTAGATAAACAAGGTTGTCGTATAGATTGGTGTTTTATTGAACAAGTAATTAATGATGTTAAACCAGATATACTCATATTTACGCCTGTATACCATGAAATAAAACCCCATGATCTCAAGAATTACCGGGGTAGTTTCAAGGTAGTTGCCCTGGATATTCAGGGTTTAACCCGTAGATTAGTTGATGATAAGATAGTTAACATATGGGATAACGTGTTTTTCAAAATCTTAAGTTTCTTTGACATAGTCCATGGTAATATACGTGAACTAAGCTTTGCTGATGAAGTTAACGAGGTTTTAATGAAACTAAGAGATTATAGCATGGAGGCTGGAAATGCTTTCCTAGTTTCAATGGATGAGAAAGGTCTATACCTAGTATACGATGGGAAAATACTGTATTTTCCACCTATGAAAGTAAAAGTCTATAACGATGTAGGTGCTGGTGACGTATTGTTAGCCGTAACTAGCTACTATTACGCTCTAGGATACGATATAGTAAATGCTACTAAACATGGGTTAGCGGCAACATTATTGAAGATAGAATCAGTGAATAGTAAATGGTTTAACGAAGAAGAAGTTCTGAGGAAAACACGTGAGATAACATATAGATTAGTTGAGGTTTAGGCTCTCATTCTACGGAGAAACTCTTCTAGTACTTCATGAAAACCAGAAGTATCTCCCTGTGTAACGGCTTGATAAGCTTTATCAACAAATTCTCTATAGTTAAGGAATAAGCCTTTTAAAACCATGTATATGATATGCTTGGCTTGTTCCTCGTTCTCACCATAAACATCTAATACTACCTCATAAGCTTTAACAGGGTCGCGAATCAATAGTTGCATAAACTTTACACGATGAATTCTAAGTGTATGCCAATCGATTCTGCCAAGAGCGCCTGGCAATACATTGTTTAAATATTTAGTGACGTTTTCGCTGATCTTCGATAATGTAGATGAATTATTTATAATTGATTTATGTCTAGTCATTTCTTCCACACTTCTCAACTCCTTTTATTTTAATCCCTTTACCATACTCTATGATAACCCTCATACGCTCAGAGGGTGTAGGGCCGAATCTGTTCTTCCAGATAATGATTGTTCGTTCAACTTTATTGTCTCTAATCTCGTGACGAGCTATTACTATTATGTCTACAAGGGTATCGATCGGGATCTTTTCTTCAGGATAACTACCAGTATATACGTATATGCCCATAATATTCATCTTTCTTAACGTTGTAGTTATTCTAACTAGTTCTCGCCAAAACAGCTCTTCATTACTAAGTTTTTGAAGAACACGTATACCATCAATAACAACTACATCTGGTTGCTCCTCCTCTATAAACTTAAATATCTCATATACTGTCTCGGATAAAGTATACATGTTTACATCAATAGTTTTAACACTAATCATTTCATATACATCTTTATACCCTAATGATGCAAACCTATTAACCACCATCTCGCTAGTCTCGTCTAATGATATATAAGCGATTCTACAACCATTCTTAGCAAGCATAGAGGTTATATGTGCCACTAATACTGACTTACCAGCACCGCTAGGACCAGTTATCAATAACTGTGTATTACAAGGTATTTCTCCGATGGGTTCCTCGGGCAGCCCCATATTAAACTTAACATATCTAGCTTGTTTCTTCTTATCAAGGATAACAAGTAATGGTTTAATCCCAATATTAGGCTTGATCACATAAGGTACTGTTATGTTCCTAAGTGGAGCACCACGAGCTTTCCTAAACTCCATTATCCTCTCATAAACTGGTCCATTCTTTACTAGTTTCATCAATATAACGACATCAACAATAAACTCCTCAATACCATAGCCCACGATCTCTCCACCAATCGGTAGATCGGATATTAACAGTGATAAATCACTATTTTCTTTAAGTATAGGTATGAGTGTAGAGTGTAGGAAAGCCCTTAGTTGTGAAGGCCTCATAATCTTGACTAAAGCCGTGAACCCATCAATAACAACAATATTCGGTGTATACTCCTCAATAAACTCCATGAGAGCCTCGACGATTTTATTCGTTAGATCAATGTCGGATATCGTTAATAGACTTATAAATTTAAACTTACCTGTTTTCTCATAGTCTTTAAAATTAAAACCTAGAGTATTCATGTAAGTATAGAAGTCTTCCTTATTCTCAGCAAAACTAATCATTAATGCTTTTCTATTATATAACTCTATATGATTACGTACTACTTGTGCTGCAAAGGTAGTTTTACCCACACCGGGGTGACCAGCAATAAGTACTACAGAGCCTTTAACTAGACCGGGTTTAAGTAGTTGATCGAGTTCTTTGATTCCAAGTAAAACTCTATTTGATGAACTCATATCCTATACAACCACTTCATAGATTATACAAGAGAGTTATGGAATTAAAATATGATTACCTAATGGTATTAATAAGGGTTTAGCTAGTAATTAAACAAAGTCCTGAGTTTGGCGTTCTTTTAGTGGAGAAAGTTTTTTAAATCCCTAATTTATCAAGGATATCTTTCCTTCGTGTAGTCTCGCGTGTTTTCAAGAATAATCTTGTCGAGAAGTAGCGGGCTGCATAATCTGGTAGTATAGTTACTATTTTCTTACCTTTGCCAAGGCCACGTTTCTTGGCGAGCTTAATTGCTGATACAACATTTGCTCCGCTGGAAATACCCACTGGTAATCCCTCGTAACGAGCTATTCTACGAGCCATATCTATTGCTTCATCACTATAAGCTAATACGAAATCATCTAGTAGATGCCTATACCTCTTAACAATCTCTGGCACAAAACCATCGCCTACACCCTCGATCTCGTGACGACCACATTTCACCTCCTTTATGCCGTGGAACCAGCTATACGCATATGGACATTCACCAGGTTCAGCGCCAGCTACTATGACATTTTTACATTCTTCTTTCAACCTCTTAGCAACACCCATTAAAGTCCCGCCAGTCCCGATCTGGGCTACAAAAGCATCCGGGCACCCGATCTGATCTAGAATCTCTTTACCCGTAGTCTCGTAATGAGCTTCAACATTAGCTTCATCACTCCATTGATCGAATAAATAATATTTATCTGGGTTTTCCTCAACTAATTTCCTAGCAGTCTCGAGAGCAGTACCTGCATCAACTTCTCCACCCGGTGTAAAGTAGAACTCGGCACCGAAAAGCTTCATTAACAGGAATCTCTCAACACTCATCTCCTCAGGTATAACGATCAACACCTTATACCCTAGATAACTACCAATAGCTGCAAAAGCTATCCCAGTATTACCGGTCGTTGGCACCACAATAGTCATCCCCGGTTTTAACTCCCCCCTCTCCTCGGCACGTTTAATCATATAATAAGCCATACGATCCTTAACACTACCAGTAGGGTTTAAGAACTCCATTTTACCCCAGATCTCGGCTTCAACCATATCTTCAACAGACCTGCCTAGCTTAATAATTGGAGTATTACCAATACATTCTATTAAGTCATGACAAACACGAAGCAAATAAAACACCCCCATATGTATTTTAGGATTATATTAAACACTTGTTAAAGTATAATAACATTACCGTGTAGTACACATTAGATCATCTGAGTAGTTTATGTTTAAAAATCTAACAGAGTATTTATGGATTGCACGTAAAATGATCTTTTATTGTGGTTAAGTTTAAAGCAAAGAGTAATAACAGTAATAATATAGTTGTTAATGGAGCAAACGCTATCTACAAGGGTTTTTATTATGGATAAAAATAAATTCACTTTATCGTTTCTAGTACTTATAGTTTTCATTCTTTTGTTAATATTCCTTATTTTTTCTCAAAACACAGTATTAAATATATCCAATAGATCTACATCCACCAGCGCAAGTAGCGAAAATAATAAATACTATGAAAGATACGTCAAATTCAGAAGTAAGATTCATTACATTACGAGGGAAAACGCCGTCATTAACTCTAATAATATCCTAGGTATTATTTTTCACAATTCATCATATCAGTTCAAAGAAATAAATTACAGAGAAAAGAAATTCTTTTCCTGGTATACACAGTACGAATTAATCTATATAATAAATTCAAGCACTAAGTTAATTATCGAAATAGATGGTTTAACGGGGAGATTACATTCATATACTATCCTGGGACGAAGTATATGTGGTTCGAAACCTGCAGTAAACTCTACTTATTGGAAAAATACAGCGTTAAACTTACTTAGAAAATATGGTTATAATCTAGGCAACAATATCGATTTAGTCTTAATTAAATATAACTATGACGAGAATGGGTGTCTTTGGATAAAATTTGCTTTTAAAATAAATGGTTACATTGTTGATCATTTCGCAGGAGTCATAATCTTATATAATCCATGCACAAACACTACAGAAGGTGTTTCCATAGCATCACATATACTATATATGTATGAAAATGGTTTGTTCTATAATGTGAAAGAGATCCCTCAAGTAGAGAACTTATTAAGTAAAACTATTAATAAATTAGAAGACTTATACGGGCAAATAAACGATTATAGTCTAGTAAACTATACTATAGTATGGTATTTCTTAGATGTAGATAATGATAATGAATGGGATATACCAGTTTTAACCTATAAACTGATCATAGATTATGTAGGCGAAAAAGGAGAAGGAAGAGCTATCGTGTACATTGATCTAAAATCTGGTGAAGTAATTGATATTTATCAAATTTAACTTACAATTAACAATTACCATTACGTTAATGCTTATTTTGGTGGCGTCATCTGTACAAGCAGGTAGTCTCTATATTGAAAAAGTGTTTGAAGTACCCTATCCTATGGGTTCATTATATTTTTACACCCTTCACGGTTACATTCATTATGATATAGATAATGATGGAGAAGTCGAGGCACTAGTTATTGTTCAAAGACCTACGGCCACTTTTTACACGGGCTTACTATTAATTGTTTCAACTAGTGGTGTCGAGAAATACACTATACTTAAATATGATATACCATATAGTGTCATGTTTATAAATTCTAAAATATTAGTATTTGGCTATAATGTTTTAAAACATACATATGAAGTCGTATTACTTAATCGTGGCTTAGATATAATTAGCAGGGTCACTGCTAAGAATAAGTATACTAGACCCTGTAACTCTCCCGTTGTAAATCCACCTTTAAAATACAATGAAACCGTGTATTTTCCGGTATTCGCTATTCCGTGTATATATCCTCAATCATATTACTCAATGTTATTAGCTTATAATTCAAAGAATAACAGTTTAGACACTCTCCTAGAGTTAAATAATACTATAATAAATACCAGACCCTATATAATAAACGATACCGACATACTTTGGGGAAAATACATAATAAGACCCTCGAATAGAACTATAATAGATCTTTTAAATGATACAAGATTTAACGACTATAATATGACAGCGTCTTTTCTTTATCGAAACCGAATTTACATAGAAGTATACATCAATGAATCATTTAAATTCATCGTTTTTAACGATGAGAACTATAGGATTCTAGATGTTTATGAATTAAATACAACACATATAGATGATTTGTTTATTATCAATAGTAAATACTATGGTTTTTCGCTAGATTATATTGTAGATAATGGTTCTAAAACGATTAATTTCAAACTATACATGGTTAAACAGAACCTTCTTGATCTATGTGAAATATTTAACATTAGCGGATCAAGTTTAGGATTTGGATATGATAAATATTTCATTTACTTGTTTGTAGACAACACCTTATGGTTTATCGATCCCATTAACCAAATAAAAGCATCCATATGGATAAATGTAAGTAAATTATCAAAACCTTTTACAGATATTATAGTCTTAGGTTCAAATTATCATGAAAAAACATTGATCATATTGGATAAAGATAAATTAGTATATGTGGTACTAAGCTTGGAAGACACTATAAGATCAGTAGATCAGATGAAATACCTACCAACACTTCTACTAACTATGCTACTGATACTTCTAATGTTACGGAATTCTAAACGAAGTATTAGGAGATAAATTATTGATTAATTCATAAGCTACGTATTATCCAGAGCTGTTAAACAAGTGATAGTAATGAAAATAAGGCTGTTGTTTAAAATGTTTCGTCCCTCGGCTCATCCCGGCCCTTTCACGGGCCTGTTGCCGGGGCCCCTGACCCCCATTCATCAATACATAGGTAACACTGGGTTATATTAATTGATGTTGCGGATAAGTATTACTTTTGTCCTTC
>CAZVAW010000002.1:24830-47809 GCA_964625205.1 uncultured Desulfurococcaceae archaeon | reverse complement strand
GGTAACACTGGGTTATATTAATTGATGTTGCGGATAAGTATTACTTTTGTCCTTCTTTCTTAAACCTAGGTCTCCTAGATAATAGTGTGTAGGCTTAGGAGGGTTTGGTATTATGTCTGCTTTAGGAGTTGAAGAAAGAATAGATGGGAATCTCGAGTTAACATATGTAATTATATATTCGTTTTGGTATTTCTACGACAAGGTATTCTTTCCGCAAACTATCCATATATACACGCATAAACTAGTTAGGAATAAGTTGATAGACGATTATTGGAGAGACTGGATATGGACTGGTGTAGGTCCTTACTCGCCTAAGCTTGGTTACGAGATCATGGAGCTTAAGAATAAAGGTTTCTTAAAAGAAACATGTGTGGATGACGGAACGTTATGTGGTTTATTAACGATATCTGAGAATGCTCCTCATCCAGATAGGCTTTACCTAATAACGATCTAGTTATAAACTACATTGTGACAGTCGATATAGTTGTTAACCCTATTAATTCCTTCAACTTCTCTCTTCGCTCAACATTGTCTTTAACCTCGGATAAGAACTTCTTCCTCAACTCACGTTTCAAATTCTCGTTCAACGACCTATCAACATAAAGTCTTATCTCACCCACATTAGATAAATGATAACGTGCCGAGAACTCCTCAATACTATATATTCTTAGTGAACCCTCGATAAACGTGTATATGCCGGGTCCCTGTACATTCCATGCGGTACTAGGGTAGATCTGTATCTGCTCGATACCTATTCTAACCTGATCATCTATAGCCTGCCTACTAATACCGTCTTCCCCGATCTCTAAGAGTGTTTTACGAAGTTCTTCCTCGAACTCACGTATCTGTTTTACTATCCTAACATTGGTGGCTAAGTAGGGTGTTGCAGGTATTATCTCGCTAGCTATAGATTTATACAATGGTTTACGATAATCAAATAAGGCACGTATATGTTGCTTTACCACATCATTTTTAATAATTCCTTTTCTAACAAGATCACGTACTATTAAAAGCACGTTATCCGTTAACTCGAGATACTCGTCTAGGAAAGCGTTAACTAAATCACTACTCTGTGGTTTTTCAAGCGCTTTAACGAGAAGGTTTTTGGGAAAACCAATATGATACCAAACCTCTTCTTCGCTCAAGATCTTTATAGCGGACCAGCCAAAAGCACGTATAACTTTATGTAGATAAACATTCTCGTACATAAGCCTACGTGCATCAAGGAAACGTATAAGATCGGGTAAGGCTTTTTCATTAATAACCAGCATCACCGGAGTGGGAAGTAGTTTGTAAAGTTCTCTCTGCTTACTAGCTAGTTCTTCAGGTAATTTTTCGAGAACATGATCACGTGGAACTGGTTTAGTGTATCTCATAAGTCTAAGCCTATTAATCATGCCAAGCTCAACAGCACCACTAAATCTACTATCTCTCAATAAGTAATCGATCAGGTCAGCGGGGTACAAATAGTCTCTAACAATCATTCGAAGGAAATAACCATAACCACTAGTGCTCACGTGGAATAATTCATGATAAATAGGCCTTCCTGTCTCTGGGTCACGGCATATAGGGATCATTATCTGGTCAAGCCAAGTCAATAGATCATCGGCGTATCTTTTGAGTTGTTCTATTTTCTCAAAAGACTCCCTAATAATCTCTCTCAATCTATGCCAGTATATGAGAAAACTAATCACTTCATGCGAGAAACACTTCTTCTCTAAAACTTCTTTATCATGACCAGTGAAAAGTAAGGGTATGATATACTCGTCGAATAAATGCCCCAGTGGTCCATGTCCAATATCATGAAGTAAACCAGCTATACGGGCAACGATCCGGTTCATTCTAATAAAAGCAGAATCACTAACTAGCGGTAGCTCAGCTGTTTTCTTTAAGAATTCCCTATCTTCAGCATTTTCGAGCAATTGAGTTATAAAATCACCAGCAACATGCATTACTCCTAGTGAGTGTTCAAAACGAGTATGAGTAGCTGAGGGGTATACGAGATAAGTTAGCTGTAACTGCTTAATATAACGTAGTCTCTGGATCTCCCACCTATTTATTAATGGTTCTTCGGTTTCACGGTAAACAATTATTTCATCGTATATCGGGTCTCTAATGTAGAATTTCTCCAAAAGACTTCACCATAGATAGAAACATTTATCAACCTTTTACCTAGATCATTTTAAAAGTCTTGTCTATTAAATATTATAAGCTTTACTATTGATGCGAGGTAAAGGTTTTATACTTTATCCACTCCTAAATAATCTATAACAATGTTTTACTAAAGGTGTTTTCTATAATGGCGTTACCATACTTCGAAATATATAGGCCGAAGACGATCGACGATGCGCTTGAGTTCCTTAGTAAACATGGTGAAGAAGCTAAACCATTGGCCGGTGGTACTGAGCTGTTGATTCATCTAAGAAATAGGGTTATAAAACCAAAATACCTACTCGATCTTAGTTCTTTGAAAAACGAGTTAAGCTATGTACGTGAAGACAACGATACCATACGTATAGGTGCTTTAACGACACTATGGGATCTAAACCAGAGTATCCTCGGAAAAGATGAGAGGTATGCTGGTTTCAATGATGTCTTTAAAGGCTTTGGGACGATGTCGTTGAGATTTATATCAACTATAGGTGGAAATATTGTATCCGCGACACAATACAATGACTATATAACATTACTATTGGTTTATGACGCTAGTCTTAGAATAAAAAGTCTAGAAAACGAGAGGATCGTTAAACTTGAAGACTTTCTATTAGATAAACGTAAGGTTGATCTTAGGCCTAACGAATTAGTTGTAGAGATCATGTTCAAGAAACCAGGCGAAAACTGTAGTAGTAGTTTTATGAAATTTGATCGTAGAAAACTATTGATCGCAGGTATAGTAACGGGGGCTACTTATCTTTGTATAGAGGATGAAAAAATTATTGATGTAAGAGTAAGCTTTGATATGATCCGAGATAAGAGGATACCAGGTCGTGCTAAAAAAGTCGAGGAGTTTCTTAGAGGTAAGGTTTTCAACGAAGACCTTATAATGAAGGCTTCTAACGAGATACTACCACAAGAAATGGTTAGAGTTAGTGATTGGTGGACCTCGGCCGAGTATAGGCTTGAAATGTCAAAGGTTGTTCTTCGTAGAAACCTATTACGTACTTATAAAAGGATAAAGGGTGAAGCTTAGAATGGTTAAGGTTCATCTACGTGTAAATGGGGTTGATTACGAGTTAGATGTTAAACCCAATGAGAGACTACTTGATACATTGAGATATAGGTTAAACCTTACAAGTGTACGCGAAGGATGTGGTAGAGGCGAGTGTGGTACATGTATAGTATTAGTGAATGGCAGACCTAGAAACTCTTGTCTCACATTAACAGCTACACTTGATAATGCTGAGATACAGACACTTGAAGGACTAGCACCACCTGGTAAAGTACATGCTATACAAGTAGCGTTTATAGAGACTGGTGGCGTACAATGTGGTTTCTGTACACCTGGTTTTATAATGATGACTAAAGCATTGCTCGACCATAACCCAGATCCTAGTGATGAGGAGATTAGAGAGTGGCTTAGCAGCGTATTATGTAGATGTGGTAGCTACCCATTATACTTCAAAGCCGTGAAGAAAGCAGCCGAGTACATACGTAAAGGCAAGGTTTTCTTCGACATAAACGAAGTACGTAACAAATACCACTTAAAGATCGTGGGGTGAACAATATGGCTAAGCCCGAGTATGTAGAGATAATAGAGGAGATCTTTAGGAAACACCGTAGTAAACCAACAAAGGAGTTCAAAGTAATAGGTAAGAGGATCATACGATGGGATGCTATAGATAAAGTCACTGGAGAACCAGTATTTACGGCTGATCTATTGAAATACATTAGAAACCCAGTATTCGTATATAGTGTTAGATCAAAGTATGCACATGCAAGGATAAAGTCTATAGACGTGTCACGTGCAGAGAAATACCCCGGGGTCCTTAAGGTATTAACGGCTAAGGATATACCGGGTATTAATGATGTAGGATACGTTATACCTGATCAACCGCTTATAGCTGATCGTAAGGTTAGATACATTGGAGATACTGTAGCTCTTGTTATCGCGGAATCGTATGAAAACGCAGTAGAAGCATCAGAGCTCGTAGATATCGATTATGAGCCTCTCGAAGTGATCCTCGACCCATTAAAAATAGTTGATTGGAATGGGTTAAAAGAAAAACCACATGAGCTCATCCATGATGAACGTGGAAGCGACGTGTTGTCAAGGTATAAGATACGTAGAGGAGATATTGAAAAAGCTTATAGAGAAGCAGCTGTCGTGATCGAAAACGAGTATAGGACACCAGCACAAGAACATGCTTATCTTGAACCAGAAGCAGCGATAGCCATACCAGAGCCAGGCAATGCGGTAACGATCTATGTTAAAACACAATGCCCATTTGATACACGTAAAGCAGTTGCACAAGTCCTTGGGTTACCATTTAATAAAGTACGTGTAATAGTTCCAGCGCTTGGCGGCGGATTTGGTGGTGCCGAGGATGTCGGTAATGAGGTTGCAGCTAAAGCAGCCTTAGCAGCGCTTGTTACGAAGAGACCGGCCGTAGTACTGTATACACGTGAGGAATCCATAATTGGGCATAGTAAGAGGCATCCGATGATAGCACGTTACAAGCACATGGCCCGTCGTGACGGTACATTACTCGGTGTAGAGGCAGAGATCATACTTGATACTGGAGCATACGCTAGCTTAGGCCCATTCGTTGGTTGGAGAGCAATAGTACATAGTACTGGCCCTTACAAAGTACCTAATGCTAAGATCGACTTAGCAGTAGTATATACTAACAAGATATACGCGGGGGCATTCCGTGGGTTTGGAAATCCACAAGTAACGTTTGCCGTTGAAAGACAAATGGATCTCTTAGCTGAGGAGCTCGGCCTCGACCCTGTAGAGATTAGGTTGAAAAACATATTGAGAAACGGCGATCGTACAGTACATGGACAATTACTTGATCACGGTGTTGGATTAGAGGAAGCTATTAAGAAAGCAGTAGAGCTTAGCAAGTGGTATGAGAAGAGAAAACTATACAGTAGCAATAATAGTGTTAGGAGGGGAATAGGTATAGCAGTATTCTATCACGGCAATAGTATTGGTGCAGAAGGCGCAGATTACTCGGCAGCCTCTATAATAATACAACGTGATGGAAGCATAATATTTAGAACAGGAGTAACAGATATGGGGCAGGGCTCGATCCAAGGTCTCGTGAACATACTATCTGAAATAATAGGTGTACCGCCAAGCTATGTACGCGTAGAACCAGCTGATACAGCCTCAGTGCCAGACGCTGGGCCTACAGTTGCTTCTCGTGTAACAGTAATGACTGGCAATGCCGTGATCGTTGCAGCTTATAAGCTTAGACAAAGACTTAACAAGTTAGCGGCTGAAATGCTTGGTTGTGATCCAGAGGATATCGTTATTGAGGCGCCACATGTTTATTGTCGCGACGACCCAGAAAATAGTATTACGTGGCAGGATCTAGTTGAGCAAAGCTTCTGGAAAGGTATACCACTACAGGAATACGGGTACTTTAGAGCACCACCAGCTGAATGGGACGAAGAAACAGGACAAGGCGCTCCATACTTTACATATACTTTCGGTGCAGTTATCAGCGAGGTAGAGGTAGATCTAGAGACAGGGTTGGTAAACGTGATCGAAGCAACCACGGTATATGATATTGGCCGTGTCATAAACCGTATTGGTGCCGAGTTACATGCTATTGGGGGATATATACAGGGTATGGGTTACGCGTTAATGGAGGATATCTACTACGACGAGAAAGGACATGTATACAATAATAACCTCTCAACATACCATATACCAACGGCAATGGATACGCCGAAGAGGTTTAACGTAGATTTCGTTGAAGCAGGCTTTATACGTGGCCCATTCGGCGCTAAAGGACTTGGAGAACCATCAATAGTAGCCATAGCGCCATCTATAGTAAATGCTATAGCACATGCTTTACACGATAAAAAAGCTAGTAAAGATTTAAACAAAATACCAGTAACACCAGACTACCTATATAGCGTAATCAAGAAAAACAAGTTACTAGGTTAATTTTTTACTCATTATTCATCCAGAGTATACGTCCATGGTCCGGGACTATGTATATACCGTTTCTCCTATATTCTAGAAAACCCTCTACATAATATCTTCCAAGTGGTAGTTCAGCATAGATCTCCCTATATGTTTCTAAAATATACTCTCTACCATTAAACTCAACCCTATACCTAGACGGTACAACGTATTTCTCGATCGGCTCGATTATTTCCATCTTACCATAGAAAAACTCACGTTTATACACGGGATCGATGCATTGGTTGAAACCATGCACGTGTTTCACGAATTTAAAATTAATATGAATACCCCTATAGAGTATATGAAGTATAGTGTTTTTCTTTATATGTATATAAGTCCTTAGATCAATTTCGTGTTTATGTTTGTTTAAATACTCCTTATATAGTATATACTCTGATCTCCCAACTATACCTCGTATTAACATATCCTTTATAGTTTCGATATACTCTTCTTTAAAACCATAAACTACAATATCTAAGTCATTACCAGCACCGATTAGTGAGGAGCCTGTGAGAACATATTCTTTAAAACCAATATATTCTCTTAAAAACGAGATCACATTATCATAACTGGGGTTAAGAGTAGCTGTGTAGGGATAAGCTTTATTACAATCGATCATAGGAGCTTCTATCTTTAAACAATCCCAATAAGTTAGATGATCTAAAAACCTACTAGTAGCTACTATTTTCTTTTTATTAACTAAGTCATATCGAGGAAACGCGATAACTTTTCCCGGAGGATGTTGATAACCTTTAACAATCCATAAAACACCATCATATATGAGCGGTTCCCCCTCTAACAACCTAAGCATAGTAAATGCCCTAGTTTTTGTTTAATATTCTACTTAATATGCTATCAACAACCTCTAATACATATCCCTCTTCAAATGGAGGCTCTTCAATTATATACTTTCCCACAATTATACAAGGATACTTGTTATCTCCTTCTCTAACTTCTACCTTTATAACTACATTATACTTGTTTTCTAGAAAATCCTTATTGTTTAAAAGCCATTGATATATAGTCCATCTTTCATAAGTTGGTTTTCCCTTCACGACAACGAGTATTTCTTTAACCATTCTAAGTAACCTCTTCTAACAACGTCTAATACCCTTCTACGCAACGTTATATATGGTTCACTACTATTATTTAGAATATCATTGACATCATTTTCACGTTTAACTAAAGACTTCTCGATCAAAGATAAAAGGCGACGTAATATTGAAGCCTGGTTCGTAAGACCTATCCTATCGGCTATATGAGGATAATACTTTATATCTTCAAGGAGAAACGCGATCTCTATATATAAAGTTAACGCGTTATATAAGGGCATAATACCTAACTTTTTATCCTCTATAAAAGAATTAATCGCCTTAACTATAGCGTCTGCTACATTATCTCTACCATAAGCTACTAGGCCGTCAAATATTTTTATCAACGAAGACGCCTCCAAGGCTAGCTTGTCACGTGAGCTATTAAAATATTTATCAAGGATAAAATAGAGAATATTATCACGCCGCTCTCTCGATAGTCTATTTATAAGTTTATCATAGCGATCAATACTTATCATAACATACCTAAGGATTTCAATTAAGCTTCTCAAAACCCTCATATAGGCATTTATAGCGATCGAGGAAGTTTCTTGATCAAAAACTTGACTACAATAACTCTTTACCAACGCATACCGTTCGACATTCATGCCATTATAGAGTGTTTCAAATACTGTTTCCCTGCATAATCCTATAGTTAATAGGAAATCTCTAAATAAAATCGTTTTTATTATATGAGGATTAGCTTCATATAAAGCAAGTTTTGTATAAATTGGTTTAACAATAGCTTTTTTGAAGAGATCAGGTCTACGTATATTAACATAAAATAATACTAGTGGGTTATACATCGAGATCAGTGGATGTAATTCAAGAATCTCTCTAAATACGATATTAGACGAAACCAGTGCTTCATTACCAGTAAATAGTGATGAGATAATATATGCTTTTAAAAGAACACCACCTAGTCCTTGAATAAGTTGTTTTCTTCTACTAAGAATCTCGTAAACTCCATTAGGGTTTTCAAAAACTATATTAAGAAGTCTTTCAGCTGCTTTATCACTATTGAATGCAGAAGCTAGTTGTTTAACACGATGAAACCCATGTGGAATGTTTTTATCCATTAACTCTAAATACTCCCTTAATATAACCAGATCATATCTACCCGTGTTAATTAAATCATAGAGTTCATCTACGTTCAAATCCTAACCCCCTAGCAACGATCGTTACCGTTGAACAAGCAAAGTTGTTTTATTTTCATATAGATTTCGTGGTCATAGTATGTTCTAAGAATTCTTATTTTATTAGTTAATGGGCAGGCATAGATTATTTCAAGAGAATCACGACCACTTATTTTTCTACGTTGAATCTTTTTAATACTTCTATATGGTATAATCCAGAGTAGTTCTCTCTCTGCAAACTCTTTTAAAAGACTTCGTGGATAAGCCCTTGTACTATATTCTATGCTTGGGTAAAGCTTGAATTTCTCAAGAAACTCTTTTAAATAAGCAAGTGATTCTTCCGATGAACCTAGTTTTTCGTAGAAACCCTTATTAAGCATCTTAATTAAATCTTCGTCTTTTAAGAGAGATCTTAATTCCTCGAGGAATTCAACGTTTTTCTTATCACGAGATACTGTATTTATATAATATGCGATAATACTTTTTAATAAAGCATAATTTATAATTGACGCATATATGTAGGTGTCATGTATAAATACTAGTTTTCTATGAACAGTTATAAGCAATTAATAAACACCCATTTCAGGGAGAACTACTATATTTTTCTAAGGAAATAATTACTTTCTTGGGACATTTATAAATGTAGTTGTTCTATGTGGAGCTGTGCCTTGTTCCGGCGTCCATATGATTGTTACATTAATTCTTCCACGCATTTTACGTGGAAGTACAAATGATAATTCCTTGGTCATGTGCGGCTCTATATATGTATGTTTTGTATAAACAAGTTTATTATTAGCATAAATGTTAAGTATGTAAAGTCCCTGATCACCTGGGTTATATACGCGTATTATAATAGCGTAATCTCTGCCTATTTTAGTATAATTAGCCGATGTTATATAGAGATCTGGCGGTACAGGGGTTGAGAGGATAGCGGTAGGCGGACCTATAGCTATACTAAGAATTACGAGGGTAGTCATCATTCCTAATAGTGTTGGTATTATAACGGTTAGCAGATATAACCATCTCAACCTACTAACCTACCGTATCGCTGTTTAACATCAACTATAACTTGATAGCACTAAATAGTTATACCCACGTATTGATATAATAAGCTTTTAGTAGATAAAATGGTGAATTTATCGGAATGAGCAGCCCTGTCATAAGATCAGTTGCTTTATTCTTAGATAAGGATAAACTATTAGATGCTAATTGGCACACATATGTTGAAGAGAGAATTAATTGGTTTGAAGAAACTATAAACACTATAATTAGTAAAGGCTACAAGTTGTTTACAAAACGAGTAATACTACCTGATTTACCAGTTGAGAAAAAAGTTAAAGTCTTAGACATAATTAATAGTGAAGAAATACTTGTTTCTATTGGTAGAGTTTTCTTAGATACGTTTGTCCAGAAAACCGTTGTTGATCTTGTTGAACAAGGCTATTATGTATCACTATATGGGTTAGAAAAAGACCCTGTTAAGAACGCGTACATGGCTTCAGAGATTATACATAAAGCTAGTAGTAATGACCCGGTTTATGCCACTAGAATAGCGGTAGCATTACATAATGAATTACTTGAAACCCCTTATTTCCCCGATACAACCAGTAGTGGTGTTGAAGGCGTTGGTTTCTCATTCTTATTCCCTAAACACATGATAAGCTATATCGAAGAACATGGCGATCTCGATGGATACATTAACTTATTAGCTGATACTGTAAAGGAGTTGAGAGAACTAGTTAAAGCTAGGGGTATTAATAGAGTGTTTTTTGACTATAGTATATCGCCTTGGATGGATGATAGTGTTGTGGAGTTGATCGAGAAGCTTGGATATAAGCTTTTATCGCCCGGGTTTAACTATGGAGTTTATCTACTTAAGAAATTCATAGACAACGCTGTAGCTAAGATTGGTTTTAGTAAAGGATTCAACGAAGTAATGTTGCCATATGCTGAAGATAATTTGTTGAAGAAAGCTGGTGAGATGAAATTGTTGAAAGCACGCGACTTGTTACTCTATAGTGTATCTTGTGTAGCGGGTCCGGATATGCTGGTTGTTCCAGAATCGATAGGTGATCTTGCACGATTTATACTAGATACCTATAGTATATATTTGATTAAGAGGAGACCATTAGCATTACGTGTAATACCTGTGTCTATGGATATTGGGGATAAATTAAAACTTGGGAAGTTTGGTTTAGTTCATGTGATCGGTTATTAAATGTGAGAGTCAATAATATGTACGTGTTTACCGTGAATAATGAATGCTTTACCATAGATCTTCTCTATAGTTTCACTTCTTAATACTTCATCGGGGTCTCCGTAGAAATATATTTGTCTATTAATCAATAGTATCTTATCAGTATATGGCATAAGTATTGTGGGGTCATGGCTAGTCACTATAAGAAGCTTATCTTTCTTTAACGACGCGATCTTTTCAGCGAGCTCAACTCTACCTTCTGGGTCAATATTACTAAACGGTTCATCCATGAGTATAATAGGCGGGTTTCTAACAAGAGCACGTGCTATATAACCACGTTGCCTCTCACCACCACTAAGTTCATCAACTCTCTTAAACCATTTATCACGTGGTAAACCCAGATCCATTAATAGTTTCTCAATATACTCTCTCTCACCTCTACTGATCCTAATACGTGGCCACGGCTTTCCAAGTATATAGCAACAAGTTACAAGCTCGTAGAGGGTAATCGGGTAATTTAACTCCTCAGCCGAAGTTATCTGAGGGACGTAACCAATATATTTACCAGCTAAACCCGGGTTACCAGTAATATCGACTCCATCAACCATGATCTTACCAGTTAATGGTTTAATTAAACCAGTTATGGTTTTTAACAACGTAGACTTACCAGCACCATTAGGGCCTAAAACTTGTATTAAACCCGGTCCTCTATATTCAAAACTTAGATCACGAAGCACGATTTCGTGGCCGTAGCCAACCGTTATTTTTTCCACAGAAATAACTGGGTTCTTCATATATAATAACCCCTAAAACTATACATGATTAAAAGAGTTAAATATTTAACCCCGTGCACAACGGAATAGATAAGGGTGGGATTGTGCTTAGAGAAATACTTTTTCCTACTTTAATAATATTAGCTTCCATAGCTGTCCCCATAGCTAATTCTGAATATATTCGTGGTGTTCATATTGTAGTTTCATTCCCTAATCTTGTCGAGGATTTAAAACCACTACTATGTAGTAGCGATGACATAACATATATTGCGCCACCTGGTTCTGATCCACATGAGTACTCGTTGACGCCGAATAATGTAGATGATTTAAAGAGAGCAGATATTATTATATCGACTGCACATGCTCCCTTCGAAGTTAGAATTAGAGAGCTACGTGATCAAGGTGTTATTAGCGGAGTATTAGTAGAGATTCCTAGAATACCGGGTATAGTGATCAAGAAAAACCCACTACTCGGTACACCTAATTATCACATGCCTATATATGATCCAGACAACTATATTGTTTTCATAAACTATATTGTTGAGATACTCTCGAAACTAAACCCAGGATGTAGTAGCTATTATCATGAGAAAGCAATTGCTATAATCAATCAGATAGAGTCTATTAAGAGGAAAACGCCTCATCTCAACTTATCCGCTGTAGCGGATACCCCTGTTACACAATATGCTGTGGAATGGACTGGTATACGTATCGAGTATTTAGTAGTTAAAGAACATGGTGTTGAGGTTACACCAAATGATTTAGCTAAGATAGATAAAGCACTTGCTGAAAACACGGTTGATCTAGTGGTTGTTACGTATCCCATTAAGACAAGATATAGTATGTGGCTTATCCAACACGCTAAAACATATGGTAAACCAATACTATATGTCTTAACACCAACTAGTCTTAAACCAGTATATGCTAAGTTAGAGAATATCTCAATACAGGTACGTGAGATAGTTAAAGACCTAGCCAGTATCAATAGTGAGGATAACCATTTCGCAACGCAGGTTTCTCCAGTAAAGAGGCGATTGTTTGGAATACTATCATTTAGTACGGGTTTACTCCTCTATAGCCTACTGATATATGTTCTTGTGAGGAGAATAGAATGAAGAAGGTTTATATGCTCATAATAGCGTTGATCGCTGTATATGCTTTAACGTTGAGTTTAGCGTATAACCCGTTATGGGTTATAGTGATCCTGGCCGCTGGGCTGATCTATGGTTCGTTAAGTAATATTGTTGCTTTAAGGAGACTGTATTTCTTAGCAGGTGCTAGTCCACATGTTGCCTTATTAGCGGTAACGCTAGCTATACCTACTTCTCACCTACTCGGAGGAGATAACGTCGTATATGCTTTCCTATATGGGTTACTCTTAATATATATAGCTGGCTATATGATCCATAGAGGAGTAGAATCAGACATAGCTACATCGTTGATCGTTGGCGTTACAGCATCTCTTACGGTAATAGCGATCTATTATGTGCTCGTGAATTATCCACTCGAATACAGTTTATCGGCTATAATCATGGGCGATCCATTACTTACTAATTGGTCTGACGCATACACGGCTATAGTATTAGCTATTATAACATTATCAATAGTGTATCTAACATACCATGAACAACTATCACTCGGCATAGACCGTGTCTCAACAATGCTTAGTGGTATACGGATTAAAGTATATGATTTAATAACTTATACTCTTATAGGCTTAGGCGTTGTCGGGTTACTTAGGATAACCGGGTATATACTTGAACACGTACTACTCCTACTACCCCCGGGTATAGCTATTGCACGTGCTCGTAGTGCGTGGGAGGCGTTTATCTTAACAATCATAGTTGCTACAGCCTCATCACTCCTTGGTCTACACCTAGCACTACTTATCAACCAAGCCCCCTCTGGTTTAATCGGGGTTCTTCTTCTAATATTCTATGTGATAGCGTTTATAGGTGGTAGGAGATGAGCAAGAGAAGATTTGGCGTATCAATACCAGCGGATATAGCTGATGATCTAGATGAACTCGCTAGATTAACGGGAAGCGATCGTTCAAGCCTAGTGGCTGAAGCTTTACGTCAATTCATACATGATCATCTACATTACATGGTTAAACACAAGTGTATGGGTGTATTAATATCTGTTAAGACTAGGACCGTGCATAGTAAGGGGTCTTTAATAGACGAGTTTGAGGATATAGTTAAAAACTATATTCACCACCACATGGGTAATCTTTGCATAGAGATATTCTTCGTAATGGGGGATTCTGAGAAAATAGTAGAGTTACATAATAGGCTGAGGAAGATAACGCCACATGTTCGATACATACCTTTAACGACGTTGGTGCAGAGATAATGGTGGAGAAACACGTGTTTAAACCACGTAAAGGCTACTGGTTCACAAGCTATCTAATAAATCATCTAATAGGGAGAAATGGTTGTTTTAAAACAACACTTGATCTCGGTGTTTCTTGGAGAGAAGTATGTGTAGAGGATAATAAGGTTATCATAGGAGACGATATAATAGATTTAGAGAGTATAAAGCTGAAACATGAAGACCATATAGTGTTTTACTCAAAGAAAGACCTCTATGTAGTAGAGAAAAGAACGAGGAAGGGATACTATAAGTTGAAAGCAATAGCTTTGGATAAAGCACCTACTCTTGAAATAAACGGTATACATATGCATAGGGTAACGGGTATTGATCCATGGACTGACGCATTGAGTAAAGTTAGGAAACTAGGCGTGAAACCCGGTGATAAAGTACTCGATACTTGCCTCGGCTTAGGATACACGGCGATCAATATATTACTACGTGGGGCTTCACGTGTATATAGTGTTGAAATAGATGAAAACGTTATATGGATAGCTGAACATAACCCGTGGAGCCATAAATTATCCAACAATCGATTAACAATATTTAAAGGAGACGTCACAGAAATTGTTGAAATATTTGAGGAGGGGTTTTTCGATAAAATACTACATGATCCGCCAAGATATAGTAGTAGTACTGGAGACCTATATAGTTTAGCCTTCTATAGAGAGCTTTATAGAGTATTGAAACCAGGTGGTAAGCTATACCATTATACTGGCGAACCACATAGACATGGTGGGCCAAGTATTGTTAAGGGCATAGGTGATAGACTTAGAAAAGCTGGTTTTTACCCAGTAGTATATGATAAGACTACGCAAGGATACATAGCATACAAGCCACGCATATAAGCTACTCGATCAACTTATTCAAATCCTTCGCAATACCAGGGTTAAGACCACCTAATTTCTCAATAATCTTCTTCCGTAAATGCTCAGCAAGATTATAGCATCCGCCAACATGTTCGAGAAAACCTTTTTCAACTAAACGTGCAAGAGCTTTGTTGATCTCCATCTCTATGATAACATCATCAAACTCCGGCACTAGATCAGGATCTTTAATTCTTTTAACCTCTTCTCTTAACTCTAAAACAGCTATTATCTCACCAACACTAATGTGTTTAATAAAATAATCCATAATCAGTCTTTCAAGCTTCGATAATTTTAAAATATCCTTAAAATCAGGTTTTTTAACACTCAATATGGAATAACACCTCTACTAATAATACCAAGTATTATAAAATGTGTGCTCATTTACCATAAACGTGTTATTATTATATGCGAGACATATATTTTTGAACACACATTTACTACATAAGGGTTTATCTCTAATACAAGTTCTTCTACCCATAAGCCAGAAATGATCATCTAACACACCAGGCTCTACTTTAGTTTTAATTGCTAGCTCCCTATATGCTCTTCTAACAAATAGTCTTAACATAACATCCTCTTCATAATCTACCTCAACACCAGCTCTTATCTTATCCCATAATGTGCCAGAAACCATTACAAGCCCTAATCTAAGAGCTATCCTCGTTAAATGATTATCAACAGGGACGTCAAGTTGATCAACTGGTTTAAATAAGCCTCTATGAATCAAGAATTTTGCAAACAATAGTGACTTCTTCTCAACGGGATCCTCGTATGCCTTAAACATTCTTAAATGATCAAGTAATCCTGATTCACCGTATCTTCCTCTTAACCTATTACCGCTTAGCTTGACCAGTTCATTAACTCTGCTATTATATAGTTTCACTAACTTTAAACCTAAGTCTCTCAATAAATAAGCCCTAATATCCGGATCGGGTGGTGCGGCCTTTCCTACGGTTAACCATTGTTTAACATCATCTATAGTTACTTGACTTAGATACTCTGGTGTGAAAAACTCTGGTTTTTCAACCAACATTTTCATGCCAAGACGATATAATAGGTCTGCACCATGATAACATCCATCATCAAGACAAGCCTCATAGGGTTTCCCCGGCCTACTAAGCCGGTGATCCATGGCAACCATTACCATGAAATAACGTAGAATAGTTTCGCGTTCATATTCTTTACTTGGGTAAAAACGAGGATCATATAGGTCGAGTTGTTCAAACTTAATACCACGTTTAACTAGTAAACGTGAAACTTTCTCAATAGCACTTTTATCAATACCTATTACCAACATTTATACACACCATTATATAGAAAACCTATTTGTTAAACTAAATAAAGTTAAGTTAGGAAAGACTAGAATGCTTAAACTAGATTAACTCACCAGTAGGTTTTTCTCTCTCCTCTTCTAACTCTAGTTGTTTTATTCTCTCATTTACTTTCTCAATAGCTGATTGTGAACCCGCATAAACTAGGATCCAACCTATGAAATCAGCTAATGATACGAATATCGCTATTATAAACATTATACCAGCTATCATAAACATTGATTCATTAAAATCATCGTTTAACCTAAACATTAAAATGATCAAACCAATATTTCCAACAAACAATAGTATGTATGCTATTATCATTAAGAAAATACCAATAATTATTATTAACGTTAAGGCCCCGATCAATAATATGATCACGCCCCATAGATAACCTATTCTTATCAAGGTCTCTGGAGTACCATATAGTGATGGATTATACTGTGCTAATGCCTTAGTCCCAGGTAATAGTTTACCATATATTCCGATCAACGCAATTATAGCGCCAACAAATAATATTATGACAGCTACTATGACCCAAAATGATGATATAATAGCGCCTAATGGATTCATTGAATAAGTGGGATAAGCAAATAACATATTATTCTTTAAACTATGAAGACCATATTCTTCAGCTGAGCTAAAACTAAACGCAGAGGAGTAGCCTATGAAAAGTAACATAGCAATCGCTATACTAACGAGTAAACTACCAATAATTAGATATAAGCTTGCCTCACGTATGTACATTAAACCTTTACGAGCCAATACTAATTGTTCTACACTAACCCATCTCCTAGTCTCCTCCATATACTATAGACCTCGTTGAACCATTTTTATTTGATCTATATCTTTAAAACCATAGTATATAAATAGTTTTCTTTAGCGAAAACCAGTAGTATTATATGTGGTGATTATTATCCAGTTTCAAGAATACTGTTTTTTAAGTTTTTCTTCATCGAGCCTCTTCTGAAACAATTCCTTCAACTCTTCTTCACTCATCCTCTTATATTCTGGTTTTAATAATTCTCTCTTCTCGGGGTTTTTAATAAAGTAATATATTGAGTAGCTACAGATTGGTTCGATTAACCAATTATTAGTTCTTGCTAATTCGGCAGCGTAATCCATTAATTTCTTAGCAATACCTTTCCCTCTATGTTGAGGTGGTGTATAAGTCTCTAATAATTTCATAGTATTGTTTTCAACAATGTATCTAATGAAAGCCTTAGTTCCATCGTTTAGTTTTGCATAGATTACTCTAGAGGTATGTCTTATATCTAGTTGTTCCACATATTAACACCTACTTACCTGGTTAGCATCAATATCAATGATATAATAAACAGTATTATACTAGCAATTAATAAGATTTTAATCAAATACTCAAGATCCATCTTCTCTATTTTCCACATAAACCCGATATTGCTAATTCTACCTCTTTCTTTACGCGGTATTAAGATAGGTTCATGTGATTCTTTAAACCATGTAGAAGGAGGTGTTAATGTTTCTATGGGTTTTTCCTCCACACACTTTAGACTATTTAGTCTTTCCATTAAAACAGTAATGTATCTGCGTAATATTTTATGCCGTGGATCACCCATTATAGCGTTATAAATCTCTTCTTTATAACATGCAAATCTAGAAAGGTTTTCCTCAAGTTCTCTATCAAATATGATTTTCTTGAAAACCTCCATAGGATCGCATGAACCATTCCTACATTGGTTTTCCAACTCATAGACAATACTGCCTATTTTTATGAGAAAACCATCAACGCTACGAATATATGTAAACGCGTTTTTAAGTATAACAACATATTCGCGGACATCCATAGCAAGCACCTTCAACGATATAAAGGGCTTAGTTATTTAAATGTCTCATCTATAATATTATTTTCGAAATATATATCCGTGAGGGGATTATATAGTATAGTTGACGAGGTATATAGTTTGAAGAACGAAGTTAAAGTATTAATGCTAGCGTTAATGATATTATTAGTTACGAGCCCGTTAACCTACTCAATATCTAACTTCAGAGAATATACATATGATATATCGGGAGAATATACTGGCGTATTAGAGGTTGATGTATCCGGTAAATACAAGTCATTATTAACTAGTAATAAATCAGATTTATCTCCAGGCCATTTACAGGTAACGTATAAGTACTGGTTCTTCTTAGATATAAAGTATACTAGACATGGTCTATACTATTTATATGGATATACGTTAGAGAATTATACGATCAAATATAAGGGTTTTAATACGAAATATATAGAAACAATTAATAAGACATTAGCAAGAGAATTAGGAAAAACCTATATTTACCGCTCCAGTGAAGTTAATCCTAAAATACTATTGGTAGTTAGTGCTGGTTTTTCTAAAATATACTTTAGTGATTTCAAAGACTATAGAAACATTACAGCTATATCTCTATACGAGGATGTTGTTTGTCTCGAATTTAGCTTATATAACGAGATAATACTTGGCGACAACATATATAAAACGCTCATAGTGACATATTATGACGCGATTAGTTACACGCCATTATACTTCTACAGATATCGTTCTATGTCAGACATATATAATGATACAAATTACATACATATCAAGGAGACAATAACAGATTATGGGATAGGCTTAGGCTTATCAAGTATATCCTTCTCTAGCACAAAAATAGTTTATTTCGATAATGGGAAAACGGGTAAAATAGGTATTATAACACATGGCGAATACGTTAAACCTATACTTAAGAGGAAAAACAACTCGCTTTTAATCGAGATCAATACTACCTATCCATACAGAATAGTATTAACGCTTGATAAGAAAATAAGATTGAATTATTCAGCGATAAAATTCACGATCCATAGATTGAGAACAGCTGATATATACATATCAAATGTTATAACTCACAATTCAACCTATAACATAACCTTTAATCACTTAATACTAAAAATTATCGATCAAAGCGGTAATACCACATTTATACATGAGATAACAATTGATGAAAAACACTATTCATCATATTCTGTAATACTATATACTTTAGGGTTCAACGTATTTGCTATAATAATAGCTTATCGTATAAGTAGGTCAATAGCATCTATTGTTAGACAAGCTATTTAACAAGTCAAGTGAAGAATAGCTAAATACCTCCTTTTCTTCTTCGACGACTCATTAACAAGACTAACTACCTGGGGTGTAGGTTTAATAATGTATTCCAACCCACGTTTTATAAGCTCATTAACAACATTATCCATGACTGGTAATGCACCATATTGTCCGCTACCAATAACAACTATTTCAACGTCATTACATTTGTCTAGTAAGAACAATAGTTCTTCGGCCGATAAAGGGGTATGACCATATTTTTCAGCATATTTTCTTGAAAGCTCTTTAGGCCTAAAACTGATCTCGTCATTACATATGATAATGTCTCTCTCAAATCTTTTACCATCCACAACTATGTATCCAAAACCTGTTTCTTCTATAATAACCACTTCCGACCACCAACTAGTACGTAGATAATACATGTTACAAGTATAGCTAAGTAAATAAATACTATATAACTACTAGTTAAACCAATATATTGTGCTCCCATAATAGGTTTCTTCTGCGGAGGCTTAACACACCATATAGTGTAATAAACTATCTTCTCATGAGGCTTCAATGTGATCGGTTTATACGATAGTCTTATAGATATCCATTTATCACCATATTCAAACCACAAACTACTAGCTAAACTAGCATTATAGTTTATAATAACAATACTTGCCCCAGTTAAATTATTGATTAACCCATACTCCTTAACATAGTCTATGTCTAACGAATACCAGTTTATACGAGTAATAACTGATTTGCTACCGCGTGTAACATAGAACTGATAATAGTTGTCTATGTCTTTCGGCGAAATAGTGAGTTCTATTGAGAAGCCCCAGTTAACATTCCAGTTAGGATTAGAGGTAATCTTAACTGGTTTATCACTTGGATTATATAGAGTATATTTAACTGTGAAACAAGTAGAGTTTACAAACCATATCTCCTTATAGAGGATAAGCCCAGGAGCGTCTTTAGCAAGTCTCGTTACGCCGATTATATGATTACCTCGTTTAAGTACGTCGAAGTAACTACTATAGATCTCGCCGGGCCAATGAACTCTATTTCTAGGGATCCACTCATACGGAGTAGCGTATACTGGGCCACGCATAGTCTTCTCTATAAAGTCGTAGTCATCAACCTCTACAACTACTGGTCTTAAACCTTTACGACTAAGAACAAGGGTTAAGTCATTTGTCTTCATAACTACTTTATCATGATAAACACCTATTTTCTCGCCAATAGATATAGTCGAGTAATATGATGCTTCGACACTAGGTATATATAATGTCGCCACGAATGACAGTAATAGTATGGCTATAATGGATAATGGGAGTATAGTAGATGAACCTAGTAGTTTAAACAACCTAATAGATAGACGTAATATAGACTCTATAAGTAGCGCGGAACTAAAAGCTAGTACAGGAGATAATAATGTAGTGTATTGTGGCCATTTAACACCCCATGAGAATAGAAATACGGTATAAATGATCAACCATAAACCGTATAAAGGCTTACGACGTAGAAGCAAGGGTAAACCAAGATAACCTAATAAGACAATATATGAGGAGGTAGAGAACAATATTATTCCAGGATGCCATTTTAGCGGGGCATCTTCCCACATCCAAACTAGTTGTTGATAAAAAGGTAGTGGGTGCTCCCGTGATATTCTCTCCATATAAGCATTATGGTATGTTAACGACTTATACAACATAGTCTCATCTAATGGTTTCCCCAGATCACCCCAGAACATAGGGTTAACGGCTATAAATACGGTAAAACCAAGTGCAACCCATACGAGAAGCATTAATATGTTTCCACGTTTAAACCTTAGTTCTATAACAATTTTTCTTTCACGTATCTCTACGTTAAAAATACTTGTTAACAACATATAGGCTGGTATTGCGAGAAGAGCTGGTATAGCAGTATATTTTGTAGCAACAGCTAATCCCGCAAACACTGAGGATAAAATAGTTTTTCTAACCCAACTTGACCCTCTAAGCGAGAAGAAGAAATAAGATAGTAGAGTAAATAATACTGCCAACCCGTCCAAGTAGACTTCCGTAGAATACTTAACGTATAAGGAATCACCTGCGTGTAGTATCGATGCTAATGGATTAATCAATGCTAGTATAAAAGTTGTTAACGAAGACAAAATTACATTAATAGTGCGTGCGATCAATAGTTTATCTTCAGAACTACCGCTACTAACGACTATCAGTCCATATATGATCTTACCAAGCATTGGATGCTCATAATTATACCTATAGCTAACTAAGCATGTAAAATTCAACGAGTATATGCAAGAACCCAGATCAATTCCTGCTTTCAAGTATATGGGTTCATCAAAATCTACTTTCAACTCCCTACTAATAATTAATTTATACTCAATAGACCAAGCATATATAATTAAACCAATCAGTATTAATGCAACGATCTTTTTATTCATTAACGTAGCCTCCTCCAAATAAACAGGGCCAAAACAATTACCGCTAATGCTATCGATACAACTAATATGCTCGTATAACTGGTAAAAACTTGTTTTTCACCCGTAGATGATAATTGAGAATTAACATTTTTATTAGTGGTTTTTTCGGTGGCAGAATTTGTTGTTTGCATAATACTTTCTAGTGATAGTTGTTTACCGGGTTTAAACTTAATACGTATTTCGATCTCTTCACCAGTTAGAGTATTTACTATATTAGCATATATTAACACATTAGTATTTACATCATAGTATAATTCATAACTTGTATCACGACATAGGATAAATATATGGTAAGTCGTGAAAACTATACGACTAGGAGTATTATTAGTAGGATCTATTACTTCGAGAGGATATTTGTCATATTGTGTAATTAAGGCGGGGGTAGTAGAGAGCGTTACACAAGCTTTTCCGCCTAGTAGGTCTTCTAGCTTATCACGGTAAACAATACTTATCCTGTAATCATCTATGGTTATATAGGGGTTCTTGGAAGGAATAACAACTACTTCATACTCGTTTCCATCAACATCTACAACATAATATAGTTTATCAACACTACTAGAATATATAAATAGATTAACGTTCGTTATCAACGACATAGTAATTAATAATAATACGGTGCAATGTTTAGTTTTCAATTATTAACTACCCGGTTCTTTCTCTTCCAAGGTCTTCAGCTATTTGTAAAGCTACTTTTCTACCAGAGATTAATAAATTACTTATCAAAGCCCCAGTTCTATTAATATTGTATAGGGTGGCCGCGCTTCCACCCACCACATATAGGCCGGGGACAACCATACCAGTTTTCTCAATGATTTCACGATCGCCCACAACGATATTACAACTTGACATGCCTGGGATATTTAGTTTTAACTCTGGATGCCGCTCGACAAGTAATTTGACGATCCTGGCATTATATTCTGTAGCGTCTACCACTGCTTTAGAGTATATGTAGAGGGGTTCTCCACTTAATTGTTTTAATTGATTAACCATTACACCATGAACTCTTAATTCATCGCTTCTACCACGTGTAATTATATCGGTGACTTCAACACCTAGCCAAATATATGCTCCGGACTCTAAAGCTTTTAATGCTATTCTAAAATAGGTCTCCAGAGGATCAATTACATAAATACCATTAGACCC
Source organism: uncultured Desulfurococcaceae archaeon (assembly GCA_964625205.1). Classification (GTDB taxonomy): domain Archaea; phylum Thermoproteota; class Thermoprotei_A; order Sulfolobales; family Desulfurococcaceae; genus CAZVAW01. Next base: position 25,198 of record CAZVAW010000002.1, on the reverse strand, counting down.
TATATAAGTTCTAATTCCAGCGCTTTTAGCTATTTCTAATGCTTCCCCCTCCTCGATTAACGCGACCGGTAACACGGTATTATTATATCCTATGCCACGGTTAAAACCAAGCTCTGTATCAACAACTACTACGTTAAGATTATTCAAAGCTAGAAACCATGCTGATGTAAGCCCTGATAAACCAGAACCAACAACTACTACGTCAACATCGACTAGTTTATTGAGTTTCTCTATCGCCTTTTCTATAATGATCCTTGACAACATGGCCTCTGAGAAACGTATAGTTTCGCTAGTAGGTAGCATTTTCTACCCCTAAGCCAACCAGTAACTAATACTAAAGATAAGATAATATTATATAGTATTAAAAC
>CAZVAW010000002.1:0-24730 GCA_964625205.1 uncultured Desulfurococcaceae archaeon | reverse complement strand
AGTTTGTTTAACCTTTTCTTTCTTCTCCTTAGCTTTTTTCTTTATTACACGTAGATTCTTTTTATAAGCTCCAAGAGGGTTTTTAGCATTGCCACAGTATTCGTTGATAGGACATATACCTAGGCTTTTCATGTTATCACAATTATATGGCAGATACTTCTTCTTAGAACCACGAAGCCCTGCAATATGTTCTATTTGGTAACGAGCTATTTTCTCATTAAAATCTGGTGTTTTCTTGAAAAACTCTAGTATAGTATCAACATCCAACCCTATATTAACTAGGAAGGCCGCCACCGTGAATCTTTCGTGGTGACTAAGGTTTTCACCAGCTTGTAGTTTTTCTATTAATATCTTAATACACGGTGGTAAAGCCTCTGGTACATAACCAAGTGTTTTATCGGATTCCTCTACAGATAATTGTTTACGTTTAAACCACTCGTTTTCCTCTAAGACTTTCTTATACTCGCTAAGATAATCTCTTATCTTATCCGCATCATATTCTAGCTGATCCTTTAAACCAACTATATAGTTGTAAATTATTTCTTCGAGTATCCTAGTGAAAGTTTCTTTATCAACATATACTCTACCATTATCTACTACTTGGTTAACAAGCATATACTTAGGGTCGTGTGCAAGCCTTTTAGAAACAATACGTAGATAGTGTTTAAGCCCGATAGCAATTGGTTTAGACAAGTAAATAGCTCTTTTACCAGAAGGTAGTTTAACTGGTATACGTGGAGGATTATTGCTCAGCACGGCTTTAACGCCAAGCCTATTAGCAATAACTACTAGCACTTGTAGCGGCTCTTGTGAAAGCTTTGATGAAGCATATTTAGAGTATGCAACGGCTATCCTATGTATAAGCCCCTGATCATTTAATGCGTGAGCCCCGATAAGTAGGCTGTAAAAGACTAAAACCTCATCCTCACCAGTACCACGGCCCTCATACACTGTAGCTTTAGATACTATATGTTTCAATAATTCAAGAGATCTAGCATAAGGGTAGGATTCACGAATACTAAGAACATCCTCAATACGTAGCCCCGGATACTTAATACTAAGAGCTTGCTCCGGCGTTAACAAAAACGGGTATTTCCTTAAATCAATTATCGTAGTAGCCAAAGATCCCAGCCTTTACAGAGATTATCAGTGGGGACGGATACCCTCACCCCCAGCGGGTCGGGCGGTGGCGTATTCATCACTTATATAATACTATGGTTTAAAACATGTTTAAACAAAATGGGAGGATCAGCGCTTTGGCCCCACATCACGTGTTCAGAGTATGGCCTGTAGAGAGGCCCCCAATCATCATGTCCCTATGTTAAATACCTAATGTTATGGTTTTCTATAAAGTTATTCTTCAACTCTAAAATATATAGCTTCTTTACCACCAACACGTGTACCTGGTTTCACCTTGAAAAACAATACTCGGCCATCAGACCCTACATAATAAGGTACACCAACTTCAGCTTTCACAACACGTGTTTTCTCGGGGAAAAACCAGTACACAATATACTCGTACTCAGCTTCTTCTTCCTCATAAATATTCTCATAAACATTTAAGCCTGGTTTTAATTCGCCACGGAATTCTATCAGGAAAATAATATATGCAAGCTCCGGCCTACCACGTAAACCGATCTCGACATTAGTTACTTGAGGTGGCGCCTCTTTACCATTAATTAATACTTTTTCACGATCAAGCCAATACTGCATATTAGCCATCAACTTATCGATCTCCTCCTCATACTTCTCCGGATTATTTAGGATTGATTCATAGTACCTATCTGGATCCCAGTAATCAAATACTATGATCTGGTCAACGAGGCCGTTACGATGCATAAAGAAGTATCCTTGACCATATATCGGTATAGGCTCTATAGCCTCGGCCAAGGATCATCCACCTTTTTTCATATTTCGATAAGCTTCTAAGCCTTTACTTGTAAGTTTAATAATATTATGTTTACCGGCTCTAATGATCTCGACATATCCCTCCTCGGCCAACCTCCTCACTCTACGGCTAATGGAGGATTTTGGCCTACCAGTTAGTCTTACTAACTCGCTTTGTTTAACACCTTTATCGCCAGCTTTACCTAGTATCTCAATTATCTTCTTACTAGTATCATCTTCCAGTATACTTGATGGAAGGGCTTCGATCTCTATACTGTATTTTCTCCGGAAATGAATATATAGTAGAAAACCACCTAGTACGAGAACACCTAGTATTATAAACGGTATATAGCCTAGAAACGTAGTTGTCTCTCCTTCTCCAGATGTTGTAGTTGTTGGAGTCGTAGTTGTTGGTGTTTCGATAGAGACAAGTGATACTACAATGAAATATATCTGAGGTCTACTAAAAACAATCCTCGTAGTCCCTCCAACAGTAGATATACTTGTACCATCTGATGGTTCTACATCAACCACTTTATAATCACTTGGTAGGATCAAGCTAAGCTGTAGATAATTTACTTTCTCATAGTCAAGTAGGTCAAACATAGCAACATACATGCCAGGACTTACTTCATCGAAGTAGTTATAGATCATGTAGCTTATCTTTACTATGTACGAGTTATTAATCATTACAGTTACAGTATTATTAGCGTTAATTGTGAAAGGTAAGGGGTCGCCTCTCGAATCGGTACAGTTTAAAACCTCATACCTGCCTTTACTCGGAGGTTTCAATATAGGAATATTAACTGTTAAAGGCGGTGAACCAGACCATGTGATAATCACTGTTTGATTTACATAACCACTACCAGAGTCTATGTCATAATACAAATCAATTATCACAGATGAAATAGTATAGTTTTCACCTATACAGATCCTCGGTAAACTAGTTAGTAGGATAAAAACCATTAAAACCAACAGTATTTTTTCACGCATTACACACACCATAAAATACTCGAAAACCCTCGTAGATTTCTAATTCAATCTATTAATTCAAGAAACAACAATATTACTTTTTACCTATACGCGTTTTCATCTTATTAAGGTTGAGCGTATGATAGGATTAGTATTTAAAAAGTTTGGATTAGAACTATTTATTTATCTTCTCTTGTAAAGTATAAGCGCTATTACAGCTATTATTATGATAACGATCACTATTATAGCAAGTGTCGTCATATACCCTTCTCCAGGCTTAGGTGTTGTTGTAGTTTTAGTTTCAGTGGGTGTAGAAGTTGATGTAGTAGAGGTTGTTTGCGGGATTGTTGTTGATGTTGGTGTTGTTGCAGGTGTTGTAGTAGGAGTTGTTTGTGGAGCCGTTGTTGTTGATGTTGTTGCAGGTGTTGTTGGTGTCGTCTCGACTATACTGGGGAACTTATATAGGGAGATAGAATACAATGCCGGTTGATCTAATTTTAAAGTAGTGGCTTCATCCTCTATCGTAAATGTAGCTGAAGGTTCGGTTGACACATTGTATTTGCCGAGGAAGGTTAATTGAATATTGATCGTGTATCCAGTATAAACTGTTAAGTCTATAATCCCGGCATAAGTGTTAACGCTTAACTCGTCGAATAAGTCTTCAATCATATATGTTACAACAACTTTATCTACTGTCTTATTAGCTATAAGTACTGATACAACATGGTCTGACGCATAGTAACTATACATTAACGGGTTACCATTACCGTCAGTAACATTGATAATACTAACTATGTTGTTAGAGAATAAAGTTAAGTTAACAGTAGCATTAGATAGTGGTTGCGTAAATGTGAAGTTTAACGATACTATACCAGAGTTATCGTATAAATCATATACTATTGTACCGTCAATACGTGAAACTTCGGGAGTATCCTGTGTATATACCGTGGCAGAACATAGTGTCATAATAAATAGTAAAACAATAACTAAGTAATACCTACGCATAACCTACACCCTTGATCAACTAATCTAATAATGGGGGTTAAAATAAGTTAAAAAGGTTTGGGTCGGGGTTTAAAAAAGAATATAGTTTTAGTGATGGTGATGAGTTGTTTCCTGCTCCATGTGATGAGATGCTATTATTTGTTCAAATACTTGTATTAAGTCTATATCAACGCCAATCTCGTCTGATAAGATCTTCTCAAACTCTTGTATAACCTTATATACTAGCTCTAACCCGGTAACGTTATAGGTCTTACTAACATTGTATGCAAGTTCTTTGAAGTATTGTTTTAACGCTCCAAAGTCGATCATACCGAATCTACCGAAGCCTTTAATGAATCCATGATCAGCTAGCCATTGGTTAATAGCATCTTGTACGGTAATGTTTACACCTGGGTTTCTAGCTAGGTAAACTACTATCATTACCATTACATTAGCTGTTACATCAATACTCTTGTTCATAAGCATCTCTCTATATTTCTCAACTTCTTCACGTATGACTCTTCTAAGATCGCTCCATGTCTTTACTTCTCCACTTTTTATCTTCTCAATAACTCTTACACGAACCCATCTTGGTAGCCTCATTAATATTCTCTCTACGATCTCCTTCTTAATCTTCCTAACAATGAGTCTATGAGTTAATGGCTCGTCGGGTCTAATGTTGAGGTTTAACTTTACTATGAACGCGTTCTTGACAAGCATACCATAAGCTATTACGTATACGTGGTAAGCCCTGACAACATATTTAAACGCTAATACGGTGTATCCTTCGTCTAATAATCTCTCACTAGTATTTAGTAGCCCCTCAGCGATTATCTTGAGAGCATTTACTTGTGATGGAACTGATACATTGTATTCAATGGCTATGGTTTCAGCCTGCTCTAATACATTCCTCAACTCTAAAGCTTTATTGTACACAGCTAGTACTGTATCGTTAGTTATAGTGTTGTTTTCGCCTAAATTATCCCTAATAGTCTTAGCAAGTACTGGGTAAGCAGTTACTGGTGCATGACCATAGATTATCGCGGCGACCATAGCAAATACTTTAGCGCGTGTCTCGTTAACGCTGCTTTCATTAATTGCTTTCTCAAGGAGCCTATCACCTAATCTCAATATGACGTTTGCTAATGTAACGTTGTGTTCACTACTCCAGTTTAACAAGGGCATTGTAATGTTTCTAACAGTATATGCTAAGTCAAGTGCTTGCTCAAACGTCACATTATTGAATACCCTAACATGTGGCGCCGTAGCGTTGCCGGCCGCGTATATTCCACTATGGTGCTCGTTCTCCATTAAAGCTCTACGTTTATCAGCTCTAGCAAACGCTGTCGTTGGCACAGCTACCATAGATATGACGAGTAATACGACCAGGGTTAATCCAAGGGTTTTAACCAATTTCATACCTTTACCCCTCCAAACGGGTTCTTCACTTAAACCCTTTAGACACGGGTTTATAAAAGGGCTGAGGCGATACAATGAATAGAAAAGATTTCGTTCCAATGGTGGAACGATCGGAACAATTTGAACAAAAACCTAGAGTGGAACTAAAATGGAGTGGAGTTATGATTGGCTCTATAGTTGCCCTGCAGTCCTTGTTCTTGGATATTATAGGCTTTATGACTTTAAGGGTGTAGTAACACTACCTCTTATGTATCCCAGAGCTATAGTCTTGGGTAGAGACGGTGAGGTTAGAGAATACAACCGTATACCACCCTATATGTTTGGGGATAAGATAAGAGAGATTTGCCGTGGAATAGCTTGTGGGGAAAAAATCGTTGATGATTTTTTAGAGAAAGCACTTCTAACCACAATGTATTATGGTGGATATAACTTAATCCTAGACTATAAGGGCGAGGCAATACCTGTTTCACTAGAACTAGTAGATACTACTAGGTATTTCTTCTACTATAGAAGATTAGAAAACGCTAAACCAGTTACTAGTGATATTAAAACATGGATTACGTTCGGGGTAGGGCTTAGAACTGGTAACGTGGATTTATTGTTTAAAGCATGCCGTGATATAGGCTCTATAGATAACGGTAAATGCTTTATAGAAACACATAACGGCCTACTACTAATAACCACTAAACAAGTAGAAGACAAAGAATATACAAGGATAGTACCGGATAATAACCCGTTAAGACATGTTATAAACTATGATAGGGTAAAACGTGGTTAAGTAATTTTTACCCCTCCCTCACGGGTTATTATGAAAGTATCTTCAAACTTGACTTGGCCAAGCCCATTAACTACTATAGGTGCATGTATATATGCTAAAACCATGTTCTCTTTAACAACTATGAAACGATGCTTTGGCACAATCGTAGTTATAGGGGTTTCCTCGATCTTTAACCCAACACCATGAGCATAACCCTCAACTCTATACTCTTTAAGACCATATGCCTCGTAGATCTTGTCGAGTTCCTTCATAACATCAATAAATCTAACACCCGGTCTAGTTAATTCACGGGCTTTATCATATGCTTTCTCCATACACTCAATGATCTTCTTTGCCTTACTATTAGGTTCACCGATATAAATTGAAGTACTCTTATTAACGTAGTAACCGTTATGATCAGCTCCAACTACTATAGTTACAAAAGTATTTTCTAAGACACGGTTATCGTGGAAAGGCTCACCATGAATACGTGGATAAGGCCCAGCATTAACATACACTTGTGGTTGTTCAGAGCCGAGACTATAAAGCATACGATAAATCTCTCCCGCAATCTCAGTCTCAGACAAACCCGGTTTAACTATCTCGTCTATCCCATTGAAAACCCTACGTGCTTTCTCACCAGCAGCTTTGATAGCCTCTAACTCATACTTATCCTTAATCATCTTCATATCATCAAGTATGGGGGAAACATCAACAATTTCAACTTGAGGATTTAACCTTTTAAACATCTCGTAAAACAATATATAGGCATCTCGTTCAACACCATATTCTAAACCCACAACTCTATATCCCTTGTCACGGATTAAACCAGAAACTTTCCTCATGAGATCACCGCCTTCTCTAAAAGTAACAATGTTGTCCAACCAGCTTTTCCCCATAAACCCCTCTTCCTCACCATTAGCTACAAATACTACTGGCTCACCCTCAGCCGGTATAAGTAGGGCCGGGCGAAGCCATTTAATACCAGTAAAGTATGCATAGCTTGACAGAGTCCTTATCATAGCAGCGTCTATGTTTTTCTCTTTAAGTTTCTCTTGAAAACGTTTAAGCCTATTATATAGGATTTCTTTAGGAAACCTTGTTTTTGAAGCTAGTTTATCCATATCAGCCACCATTATGACATATGTCATAATATAGTATTCAGCATTAGGTTTATAAATCTTTCTATACAAGAATATTATGACACAAGTCAAGAGGTAAATAATATGAAATTCTCAGTATTCGAATTAGCAAGTAAATATGTATACCCGAGTATTAGGAGGAGAATAGTAGAGATAATGTATAAGGAAATAGGTTTATCGCAAAAACAAATATCTAAGATCATGTACATTGATCAGTCAACAGTTGCTAGGTATTTAGAGGGCGAACGCGGTAAATACATAGATCTATCAATATATCCGGAACTAGATAAGGTGTTAAAGAAATACGCGATAGAAATAACCAGCGTTAAACCAGATAAATACACGTTAACTAGGAAACTAATAAGGTTAACCCTATGGATACTAGGTAGAGGATATATCTGTCCTTACCACGAAAAACTAGATAATACGATAGATGCAAGTAAGTGTAAAATATGTATAGAATTATTCAAAAATATAGAATTGGATGATGAATCTCACGGTCGAGAAAAATAGATGTTCGAGGAGGTTTCAACTGACTTGTTCTTCTAGGTTAAACATTTTATCTCAACATACATAGTTTTCTAGGTAGGGTTGTCTAGAATGACTATAACTATTACCGAGATGAGGGTTTTAGAGGTAAATACAGTCGCTCTAGGTATTCCTCTAAGACTCTTAATGGAAGCTGCTGGTAAGAGTGTGGCTGATATAATAGCTAATAACGTACCACCCGATCCCGAGCATAGAGTCGTTGTATTAACGGGTAAAGGAGGTAATGGCGGCGACGCACTTGTAGCTTCTCGTTATCTATCAAGACTAGGCTATAGGGTCGAGGTAGTACCAGCTTATAGTCCACACGAGATCGAGCACCCAGATACCCGTTTTAACTACGAGGTAGTAAATAGATTACCTAGTATAAAGATACATAGACCAAGAACACACGAAGCAATTGAGGAAGCGGATGTAATAGTTGATGGTTTACTCGGTACAGGTGTTAAAGGCGAATTACGTGAACCCATCAAGTCTATGGTTGAGAAAGCAAATAGTGTCAAGGCTAGGCTTAAAGTAGCTATTGATACACCAACTGGTTTAAACCCAGATACTGGCGAAGTACATGGAGTCGCTTTTAAAGCAGATATAACGGTTACTTTCCACGACGTTAAACCCGGTCTATTGGAGAAAATAGAGTATGCTGGCAAAGTGGTAGTAGCTAATATAGGTATACCACGTGAAGCATGGACTTACGTAGGGCCCGGCGACGTAATACATAGGATCCCCAAGAGGCCACGCGACGCACATAAGGGTATGGCTGGTAAAGTAATGATCATTGGTGGTAGTATAAGGTTTACCGGAGCACCAGCATTAGCTGGAATGGCCGCTTTAGCCGCTGGAGCCGATCTTGCATATATAGTTGCACCAGAGACAGTACGTGGTATAATAGCCTCTTATTCCCCAGAACTGATAACGCTACCATATAAAGGTAACTACCTTAGTATTGAGGATATACATGATATCCTCGAATATATTGATACTATAAAACCACATGTGGTTCTCATCGGGCCTGGGTTAGGTGATCGGCCTGAATCTATTGAGGCTGTTAAGAAACTATTACCAGAGCTTATCAAGAGGGAGAAGTATCTAGTTTTAGACGCTGATGCTTTAAAAGCCGTGAAAGTTGATGAAACCACGTTTGAAGATAAAGCCGTACTTACACCGCATCGTGGAGAATTTAAAAGGATAACTGGGGCCGAGTTAACCGGTGATCTAGGTAAAGATGGTGAAACAGTTATGCATTATGCTTCTAAGTTGAAGTCAACAATATTATTGAAAGCCCCAGTCGATATAATTAGTGATGGTGTAAATACTAGATATAATAGAACTGGTAATCCCTATATGTCTATCGGTGGTACTGGAGACGTATTATCTGGTTTAACAGCCACTTTCTTAGCACAAACTAAAAACCCATTCATAGCAGCGTGTATAGCTGCTTATGTTAATGGACTCGCCGGCGATTATTTAGCTAAACGTGGCGAGAAAGTATCTCCAATAAACATGATCAAAGTAATACCACGCATAATTACGAATCCATTAGACACGCATCTAGAGACTTATATTAGTGGGAGAAACTATATAGTAAGCTAATTATATCATTGTTATAAAGGTGCCTAATATTGTCTAGTAAAGAGAAAAAGAAGGATAAAGAGAAGGATGTCGAGGAATTAATACTCATATATAATAGTAGTTATTCGTCGCCTTGTTCTAAATGCCCATTACGTGGATTACGTCTATGTTAACATATGGTGACGTGATTGCCACATAAGATGCTAAGAAAGGGGGATAAGATCAGGTTTTCATGCGTACGATGTGGTAGATGCTGTAGTACTGGGCCTAACGTAGCATTAACAGTATATGATATATGTAGAATAGCCAAGTATCTAGGCGTGGATTGGAGAGCATTACGTGGTAAATACATAGTAGCATATATAGCTGATATGATACCAGTACCAGCGCTACGGGGATTAGCAGATAAATGTGCATTCCTAGAGTACGAAGATGGACTACCAAAATGTAGCATATACCCGGTTAGGCCAATGCGTTGCAAACTATACCCATTTCTACCAGTAACACCAAGTAGAGATGACGTTATATACGTCGATGAAAACTGCCTAGGAATAGGAGAGGGTGAACCAGTAGAGCCGCCATGGGAGACTCTAAAACAATACTATAGGGAAGTGAAAGAACATTACACCAGACTATACTACCTCATATTTAACCAAGGATACGAACCCTTAGAAGCACTTGAAAAACTACTCGACGATGTATGCCTAGAGTTGAAGGAAGTTTCCAGTGGAAATAAACCCCTGTAACCCCCCGGTTCCACCCATGGAAAACCGATCAGAATGCTGGTCAATCCATGGAAAATCTTTGCAGAAATGGGTGAAACTCCCCAGTGCCAAACCAGTGTTTCAACTGGAGAGTGTTTCACTCCCCATTAATACTCTTTTAATACTCTCTTTTACGATTTAAAGTAAGGTTATTGTTTAAGATTTACTTTATATATTTATTTGAGATAATATCTTACTTATGGTGTAAAGAGGCTTGCCCCGGTGTGAGGAAGTCTTAAAACAAATTAGTGCTTGGCTTCAACAAGGAGATATTAATGCTGAGAACCTTGTTGATTTTCCATGGGAGGTTAATAGGGAGGAGAAGTCTTTGAAAGCTATTTATCCTAGATTCCCTATAGAGATCAATATTACATGTGAAGAATCTATAGGATTCATACGTTTATCTACAACCCTAGATGCAGAGACCTTTACATTAAGTAAAGACGATAAACTATTGATCTATTATAAGTTTTTAAGAAGAAATAATGCCCCATTAGTAAAATATGCTTTAAAAGGAGACGAGGCCTTTCCCGTCTTAATGGTTGATCTAAGTATTAAGACGTTAGGTAAGGAGGAATTTAATGATGCATTAGCATTGTTATTAGGAGCTGTCAATGATGTTATAAACCTACTTGGTCTTGAGGAGTATTTTAAAGAGAAAATGTTTACAACACTATTAAGCCTAGTAGCTAAACATGTTGAAGAGGGTTGGGGGCGGGATAAGATATATGATTATCTCACATCATATGTAGGGTTAAGCAAGGAAGAGGCCCGTGAAATAGTATCGTCTATGTTTAAACAAGCAGGTGGTAAACCAAGCCCGTATGTCTAACCCCTATATTGTTTCTTAATTCTCTTCTCCAATACCCTCACTCTCTCAACAAGTAAACGTGCACGTTTATAATCTATTGGCTTCTCGGTAATACCCTCCTCCTTAATACTAGTACCAACGATCACCGCATCGGCTAATCCAATGTATAATCCAATGTTATCGGGGGTCACACCACTGCCAACCCATACTTCTTTATCGCCGCAGATCATTTTAGCAACTAGTACATCGGCTGGAGGAGTCTCATAACCCGTAGCCCATCCAGTAACTATAACCCCGTCTACACGGCCTCTACTACATGTGTTATATAATGCTGTCTCATAATCAAGTATTGGTTTAGAGTGTTTAACATTAACATCAACATATAGTTTAACACGACAATCTAGTTCAACTAATACATCCCATATATCCCTTGCGATCGGTTCTAAATAACCCTCTGGAGCATATACTGGTTCAAGATAAGCGTTAACTCTGATGAAATCACCACCATATCTACATATGATCTTGGCGGCTTCAACACCACTATTTCGTAGAATATTAAGTCCAACAAGTAAACCACTATACTCCTTCTTTATATTCTCAACAATAGAAGCTAATATGGATAATATAGTCTCGTCAACCACACGTATTCTATACGGGTAATCCATGTAATTCTCAATAATTAACCCATCAAAACCAGCACGATAAAGCTTATCCGCTTCACCAAGAGCGTATGATAAGTAATCATCTAGAGATAAACCAGTATACCCGGGACTACCAGGTAGTGGCGGTAAATGTATCATACCTATAAGCTTCAATTTATAACCACCGAATAGAATTATAGGATATGTGCTCAAAATAAATACTAGGTCTAAAGAAACACGGGTCTTTATAATGCGTTTAACAATACTATTACTATTGACGCTGGTGATCATTGGGCTTACAACGTGGAGTGATGTAGCCTATAGTATTGTTAAACGGAATAGTCCAGACTATCCAGTCGAAGAACTAAACATGACTGTAAATGATCTAAGACATATACTTGAGGAGTTGAGGAAATTAAATGATACACAAGTAGATTACTATATCGATGAAATAGAGAAAGCACTTGAAGAAGGAGATTATGATAAAGCATCGCAGTATTTAGAGCTTTTAAAACAATATTTGAAAGAAAAATATAGTGGCAACACTAGTGGCGAGGCAAACAACGAGTTATCTAAATACATCGCATTAATAGAATCTATTGAAGAAGTTAATAACGAGACAGTAACACTGGATATTGAGAAACTATTAAAAGCATATAAGAATATCCCCGAATCATCAAGTAGTGAGTCGGAAATCTCGCTTGAAGACCTCTATAACATGTTAAACAATATAGTTCATAAAGGGGGGCAGGGTGGTTCAAGTGGTTCTCAAAACAATATACTAAGTCCTAGTCCTAGTTCTAATTATAACTCATGGTCACTACCTACTATACCTAGTTTAACTATTTCACCGAATATACCTTTAGAACTAGTTATGTTGACAAGCCTTTTACTAGTTTTAGGTATAGTATTGTATGTTTTTAGAAACCATGTTAGAGAGTATTTGAAACCAGTCAAAAAAGGTATTTATACTCTAACATATCAATTGTCGTCAATCATATTACCTGTTAAAGACCCTGTTGTAAAACTGTATAATAAATGGTATCTCCTCGCTAAACTCCATGGTTATAAGAAGTATAAATGGGAGACTCCACGCGAGTTTTTAGCGAAAATAAGTGATGAGAAATTACGTGGTATTGGTGGTAAAGTTACACGATTATATGAGGATAGAGTATATGGTGGCTTGGAAATAGAACCGGGGATCATTGCTAAAGTCAGTGAAGAGATAAGGCTTAGGGGGAGATAAGTTGAGGCTTGGAGTACTATTGTTTTTCCTTATCATAATAGGTCTTCTCGCCTCATTCTACTCACCAGCATTAATGGCTAAAGTTAAGACATACGTATACAAAGATACTGCAAGCCCATATAATATCGAATGGTCTGGTACAAGTATACTCGTTAAATATCTTAGGAAAAATGGTTTCGAGGTAATAATTACTGAAAACGATACATCATTGCATAGAGAACTAAGTAAAGGGGGCTTACTCTTAATAATAGCGCCTGATACCATGTTTAAAAACAACACTCTATCCTTAATTAACAGATTAATAGATAATGGCACGATCAATTTAGCCGTATTTGATGAAAACACTACATCTAATAACTTAATCGAGAAATACGGCGTAGAGATCATGGGTAAAGCGGTTCTAGATCCTTTTAATCCATATAAACCATATTATCCGAGAGACCTAATATATAGTAGGAGTAACGAGACTATAATTTACAGGTTAAACTGGGGCAGCCCATTAAATATTACAAGAGCCACATATAGTATGGCTGTATTTTCGATAACGTATGGTGTACTTGATGTTAATGATAATGGTAAGTTGGATGATCTAACATTTGGAGCATATATTACGGGTGTAATCATAGATACTGGTTCTTCACAAATACTTGTCTTCGGAGATAGTTATCCATTAACTAATGATGCATTTATAAGAAACGTATCAGCTACTAGGGTTCTCTTAGACTATATATCATGGCTTGCAAGAATGAAAGGGAATAGAATAATTATCCCCAACCAGTTATATCAGGCTAAACCACTCACAATACAGACGCCGTTTCATGTAAGCATTTTATTCCTCGTATTAGCACATTACTTGGAAAAAGCTGATCAATTCATAGATAAACTGTTTTCAACCTTCCAATACATAGAATTGGCAACGGTACTAGCTTCTTTTCTCGCATTTCTTGCATTACTTAAATATCTGTTTGGTTTGAAAAGCATTATTGAGTATAAGGTTGGGCCGATTAAACGGTATCAGTTCCTAATAGGCTCTACAATAACACGTAGTGTTACTGATAAAAACGTAGTGGGTGGTAAAGAAAAAACTTTGATAACCAAGTACTGGGAAATACTATCAAACACGTATAAGTCTTTGAAAAATATAGATTTGGATAAGATTATAGGCGAGAAAAACTATGAATTACTTGTAAAATATGGTTTTGATAAAAAGGATCTAAAGAATATTACGTGGTTATACAGGATACGTGTTAAAGCTGAGAAAAAGGCTTTCCTACCAATAATTATAAGCTGGAGACACGTCTTATTTAAATACGTGTCATTAACTGAGAATTATCTAAACAAACTAGGATATACTATGATGAATAAGAGAGGATATAGAGATGTCACGTCAATCATCAAATAATATAAATCCTGAACTTGTAAAAGGAATAACTGATAAAATAGTAGAAAATGTATCTCGTATTATAGTCGGTAAAACTGATGTTATAAAATATATATTGATAGCACTATATGTGGGTGGACACGTACTATTAGAAGGAGTGCCCGGCGTTGCTAAGACGTTAATAGCTAAGACTATAGCCAGATCGTTGAACCTTGCATACTCGAGAATACAGGCAACACCTGATCTCCTTCCAAGCGATATTATTGGTACAATGGTATTCGATCCTAAGACTGGAGAGTTTAAACCACGTAAAGGCCCGTTGTTCGCCAACATAGTATTGTTTGACGAGATAAACCGTGCTAGTCCACGTACACAATCAGCCCTATTAGAGGCTATGCAGGAGAAACAAGTAACGATCGAGGGTGTAACGTATAAGCTTCCGGACCCATTCATAGTAATTGCTACACAAAACCCGATTGAAATGGAAGGCACATTCCCATTACCAGAGGCTCAGCTTGATCGTTTCCTAATGAAAATAATTGTTGATTACCCAACACGTGAAGAAACCAAGGAAATACTTAGGAGAATACATTTTATTGAAGAATTCAAAATAGAACCAGTTGCTAGTGCTGGCGAGGTTCTAGAGATCAAGTCTATGATACCAAACGTTAAAGTAAGTGATGAGATCATAAACTATATAATAGATCTCGTTGAAGAGACTAGGAAACATCCAATGGTAAAACTAGGTGGTTCACCGAGAGCAGCTATTAGCCTACTATTGTCGGCCAAGGCATATGCTTTGATGAACGGGCGATCATATGTGATCCCAGACGATGTAAAATATGTAGCTAAACCTGTTCTACGTCATCGTATACTATTGAAACCGGAGGCGGAGTTCGAGGGAGTTTCAAGTGATGTTGTAGTAGAGGATATTATTAAGAAAGTACAGGTACCAACACCCGGTGTTTCCGTGTGAGTAGATTATTCTACGATGTTAAACCAACGCCTCGTCTTTTCGGCTTATTAATCCTTATATCAACATTCTTAACACTAGACATTATTGTACATGGTGAATTGTCACGTGAAACAATAATTTACTCGGCTATCCTCATAGGCTTTGTATTCGGCGTTAAAACATTAGTTGATCTATCGGCTAAATACTTCAGTAAAATAGAGTTTAAACGTGAATTCCTAGATCCCCTGATCGAGGATAAAAACGTACGTGTAAAAATAACTATCAAAAACTCAACGTTTTTCCCGATCCTACGTATTTCGATGATCGATAAATATCCCGGCTTATTTAAACTAGTGAAAGGCTCGCATCAATATACGACAACGTTAATGCCTAGATCAGAAACCTCCTATACTTATGTAGTTAAACCAATTATGGGTAAACATTATTTTGAAGGATTAGAAGTAATTGTTAGTGATCCCTTGAAACTATTTAATTTTAAAATAACTATTAACCCCTCGGTAAACGTTGTAAAAGTAAAACCTAAGCCTATACACATACCAGTAGAGATCTCTCGCGCGTGGGTTTCACGTGGACTAGGTTTTGGTAAGACCCGAATACGTGGTTATGGCCAAGAATTCTATACCCTACGTGAATATTATCCCGGTGATGATTATAGGTTTATAGATTGGAAAAGTTATGCGAGGACAAGAAAACTCTACGTTAAACAATTTGAGCGAGAAGCAAATCTTAGCATAATCTTCCTAATAGACGCTTCTAGAAACTCTATGAGAAGCCTCATTGGTGAAACACCATTTGAGTATATGGCTAGAGTAGCGGCTGGTCTTGCATGGAATCTTGTTAAGAGAGGAGATTGGATAGGTTTAACAATTAGATCATATAAAGTACTTAGATCGGGCTATGGGCGTGGCGTTACACACTACTATAGAATATTAGATACCATAGCTGAGACCGAATGGAACCCTGTGGAGCCTAAAACTACGTTAGGCGAGTTATTAGTTAAAGAGGCGATAAACATCCCACGTAGAACTAAGACTTTATTCTTCATATTAACAACTCTACTTAATAAGAAAGAAGCCGAAGCTATTATTGAGGCCAGTACTAAGCTCAGGGCTTCAGGCCATATAGTCTATATTGTTCAATTTCTTCCCGAGTTATTTGAATTAAAGCTTTTAAAAGATCTAGAAGCTGGTATATACTATGGTTTAATCTACGACGAGATCATTGAAAGTAGAAAAATTAGAGAAATACTAATGCGTAATGGCATATACATTGTTACGGCTGGGCCACGTGATATCCTAGAAGCGCTTTATAGGTTGATCGAGAGGTATAGGATGGTGATTGTATGAAGGGAAATAATAATCTACAATACGAAGAACTAGGGATCAGGAGATCGACACTATGGTTTAAAACAATAGTATTTGGGCTTTTAAACCTCTATCCATTATACCTAGCATTAACACCGTTATATGTGAGAAGTGATATAGTCTCTACAGTTATAACGCTCGTCTCGATCCTACTCTTCATTCTAGGTGTTTTCAAATTAGATACGATCACGACTATTTTCTCACTGGTAGTACCAGTTATAACAGCTATTGTCTTAGGCGTAAACTATCCAGTATATACTATCGCCTATTATGTGATCTGGGTTTTCATATCCGATTACATAGTTGAGATTGTATTTAAGGAAAAAACATTTACGAAGTGGAGTATACGTTTGTATTCGCCACTAATAACTATCGCTATATTTACAGCTATAATCTCAATATACCTAGTCGCTTCATACTATGTATCAGAAGCAATACTTAATATATATGACTATGTAGTATCAAATACACCAGTTATGTTTCAGGAATTCCATAAAATATTCATAAGTACTCGTGTAGGGTCACTCTTATTTATCATAATTGTCTTATTCATATTATTCTATGTTTTTGAAAACTACGTTTATGGAGTTATAAGTGATACATTACTACTTACCAAGAAATTAGCCAAGCTTAGGATCTATTCATTATTCAAAGAAGAGTTAAGCAATAGCCTTAAAATGAGTGGTCCTATAAACACGTTATTCATGCGGACTATACTATTTGTTATCTTCTACTACGTCTATGGCCTTTTATACCCGGTTTTAGAAACTATTAGTA
The DNA here is from genome assembly GCA_964625205.1 of uncultured Desulfurococcaceae archaeon. Classification (GTDB taxonomy): domain Archaea; phylum Thermoproteota; class Thermoprotei_A; order Sulfolobales; family Desulfurococcaceae; genus CAZVAW01. Next base: position 7,491 of record CAZVAW010000002.1, on the reverse strand, counting down.
AATGGTTTATGTATCATGAGCTATTTATCATATTTTATATAATTACATGGTTTCTGGTATCCTTCATAGTCTACGCTATTATTAAGAAAATAGTTTATAGGGCCCTAACGATTCAGCATAAACTAGTATATCCGAGGATCTCGTATAAATCCTTCTATATCTCCCTATTCCTACTCGTATTATATGTTTCTCTTATAGCACTCTTATCATCAAATGATCTAGGAATAATGTTTTCTCGAGCATTTAATTTATCATCAAGCAAACCTGTTTATAACGGGTTTTTAACTAAGGAGATAACTCGTATATACATGAATTTCTCAAATAAACTATATAGTTATATAAACTGGTATGTAGCACATGTTGTTAAAGCATATAATAAGTTAGCAGATATTATTAATAAAGCACTTAAATTCCTATGGGGCTAGGCAATGGTTAAAGACTATATATCGCCGATAGCCGGCCTGGTATTAATAGGTTTTAGCATCTACATATTCCTCTCAGCACTACAGCTTATGATCAACCGTGATGTCCCTAGCAGTTTACTTGCCGTTTTAATAGGTTTTGTATCCTTAACTGGTGGAGTATCACTTATAAGAACATGGAGTTTAACTCGGACGGCTGTTAAGATCGAGAAAGAAGAAAAGGGATCTGTTGGGGGTTCTAACAGCTCATCACACTAAACGTGTTCGGCAGCGGCAGGGCTTCTTCATCAAAACAGAAATATTTGCTTTGAGTTTCTAAAATATTTTAACATATCCTCAACTATAGTTTTCAATGGTGTCAAGTAGTGGTTGAGGGGGATCTACTTAAGTTTTTAGATAAGAGGTTTAAAGGAGATATATTCTATACAACGATATTCCCTGGAAAACCAGTTGGCGGTTTAACTCTTAGTAGGGAGACAATACCCCTCGATTGGACACCAATACCTAATACGACGTTAGCAATAGCGTTATTAGAGATAGGGGTTTTAACTCCACATACTAGTATTGATTGGCGTGTTAAAGTAAATGGTATTAACGTTACAAAAGAGTTTAAACCAATAGCTACTGCCCCGTTAGGGGATAAACTATATGCTAAACACGTATTCGATATAACAAGCATATTGAAACTACCGGAGTCGATGAAGAAAAACAGGGTTAACGTGACGTTTAAACGAGAAGGTGGAGACATTATAACGATTGAGCACATAAGCCTAATCACATTATTTGAGTCGGAAGAAGCCGAGTCCGTGATCAAATACTATAGTGGGGCGTCAAGCCTAGAACCGGGTGAGAAGATAAAATATGGTATCGGATACGATGATAAATCAGCAGTTTTCCGAACAACATTCTATATACCGAGTACACTTGCCCAAATGCTTATCCGAATAGGTGAGGACTATAGTGTTGAAATAAGAAATATACAGGGTATGAATGAGGAGACACATCGTTTATCATTATCAAATGGTATTAATGACGTTGAATACTACCACATAGATACTGGTGAGAAATACGCGCCTAAAGAAATAAGTTTATCCAATATACTAGTCTATAACACTAAATATGTTCAACCAGACATAGTTATCGAAGAAATTAATTTACCAAGTGAAGTTGAAAAAGAAGCAATAGCTAAGATTAGGATCGTTAATAAGGGTGAAAGTAAGCCAGATAAACTATTAGTAACTGTTATGACTCGTGGCGAGGTTTTAAAAGTTAAAGAAATAGAACCATTAGAGCCGGGTAAAGAGGCTGAGGTTGAAATACCTATTAAACAACCACCCGGCGAGTATACATTGATCTTTAGAGTTATATGGAAAAAACTTACACAGACATGGTTTAAAGAGGAGAGAAGGAAGATCGTTATAAAATAGGTTTAATGCTTAAACCTATATGGTGGTCGATCAGCCTCTTTTAACTCTCCCCTAACTAGTTTCTCGAGAATATTATCTACAAGCTCCATATTATCGACAACATATATCTTAACACCAGCGCTTCTAAGCCATTCAAAAGCTCCACCACCAATACTATAGACGATCACGGCTTGTGCCTTCCGCGATAATATAAGGTCTAGTAAAAACTTGCCCTTACCCCTACCCTCAACATCTTTCAATGGATTATCAACTACTTCTATCAATCTATACTTACCATTATATACTTCGTAAAATGCGAAAGCAGGTGCTTTAGACCAATGGGCGTATAAGAAGTATCCACGACTAGTCTTAGTAACTGGGACCGCGACTATAAACCCATTACTCATGCTCCTCCCCCCTCCTAACATGTATGCCTAAACGAGCCAGATACGAGGGATCATGTAATGTGGAAAAACCAATTATACGTATAGGTTTAAGATAGACAAGAGCTTCTGTCACCTTTCTACGCCCAGAATCTAGTAATCGCCACAACGTACCCCTTGAAACACCCATGATCCTTGCAGCCTCTTCCTGGGTTTTATTCTCCAAATATACTAGTCTCATAGCCTCTAGCTCGTCCGGATACAATAATACTTGGTTCCTAACATCACTTAATGGGGTATGATATACTGGTTCAAAAACAACATCACGTACATCCCATCTAATATTTCGTGGTAACCTAAACCGGCCAAGCCATCCATGTCTAAAACGCCATCCACCACGTGGCAAGGATCCCACGTAGATAATGTAATAGTTAAACGCTATTAATTACGTTCTCACTCTCTCCTTCTCCTCTCCTCAAGCTCTTTAATCCTAGCCTCGATACTGTGTAGCTCCTCTTGAAGCTCCCTAAGTTCTCTCTCAAGATCCTCTTTATATCTCCTTAGATACTCAAGCTCATCACGTGGCTCTCCATAAGGTCCCCATCCACGTCTTTCTGGATACCTATAGCCTCTTCTCCACAACTCATACCACCAATACCATCCAGGCGCACCGGGTGGTGGGGGTGGTACATCAGTATATCCGGTGACGTATGCATACCACCACCATTTATGCCATCTCCAGCCCCAACCCCATCCGCCCCACCATGGAGGCATGTATATCACCTCCTTCATAAACTGTGCATTTTCACACTTTATATAAGTTATAACCCCTTTATATACGTTGTGAGGCGAGATGGGAAAAACCTAGATATACTCTATAGTAATCCCTTTTTCACTACAGAATTTTTCGATTAAATCACGATGTTCTTTTCGAGTACCTTTTTTCTCAACAACAATAATTCTGGGTTGTGGCTTAGACCTATTTATCATCATTGATAAAATTTCTTCACTCAAGTACTGAAGAGCATATTTAGCCATTATATGGCCATAGCAATAATTCTCTTCAAAAGCCATCCTAGTATGTTTACGTGGATAATGACCACCACCAACACCAGCTACTACGTTACAATTATGGCTTGGCTTCTCAATATACTCTATAACAGCCAATCCTAAAACCTCATGATTAACCGGATCCCTCCATTCATCAATAGAACTACCGATCTCGATAAATGTCAACGGTTTATTATTCTCAGTTGGGCCATGATGAGTAGCCTCATAACTAACCTCGTACTCGTTTTCACGTCTATGTTCTTCACATTGATCTCTTAGATTCAATAATAGTTTATGAGTTGTAACCGGGTTAGCAACGGCTAGTGAACGTGGTTTACCACCATAGGGGGCCTCATCACCAAAATTACCAGTATGGTGAACGGTATAGCTCTTAACTCTTTGTGCACTACTATGTCTTGACAACACGATATAGTAGAGGGTATTACTGGGCATTCTCTCATCAAGGAAATCAAAATAGATCACATCCTCGCGGAAACCAACAAGATAGAACTTATCATGAATAAAACACTCTACAGCATCTATCTCGAAATCACATTTATCCAAACCATAGTATTCACGTATATAACGAGCAACACCAGAACCAGCCGGGTCATTAATAGAGTATACAAGCCCGATCAACACGTTACACCATATAGCAAATATATACTGTTAGGATACAAAAATCTAGAGTAGATTAAAAACATAGTGATAAACTAGAAGGAAAACTGGTGTCTATGGAATTGTTCGTAGAAATTAGGTATTGGAGGTTTTTTAAGAAAAAGTTTTGGAGCCGACTATTAGAGGATCTAGAGATTGGTTATTTAGACAAGGATCTATTGCCGCTTCTACTTAGGCTTAACAGTGATAAAAACATTTACACCCTAAGTAGTTGTAGTGGCAGGATCGTTTTAAGTGACTCCACATACCCGTGGAGCCGTGAGGAAACTAGTGTAGTTTTCAAAAAACACGATACTATCACTGTCGAGGAGCTGGAAAACGTAGTTTCTAAACCAGTTGTTAGAAGACTATGGATAAACGTTAACGGCCCAATCATACATTTATCGGTTTTAAAACCACGATACGTGGTCTTAATGCTTAAGATAGCACGGGAAGCCGGGCTTAAACATAGTGGTATACTATCGATCAATAAGTATAAAGGCTACATCCTAGAACTCATGAGTGGAGTAAAGATGACACAACTCGTTAAAACACCAGAGAAAACATATGTGGATAAAGATAATCTCGAAGAACTAGTGGATATTGTTAATAAGGTTTATCTTGAAGGTAAAAAGATCCTAGAAAGACTAGTAAGGATCGTCTACGAGAAAATCCCAATTGAGGAAGATGATGAGATAATAAGTGAAATAAAAAAGTATAATTTAAAAGTTAGATATGGCTAGAACATGGTTATTCTTTACTGGATGTATCGTTTAATAATTGATAATGTTGATCGAGGCCTTGTGGAGAAAACCATAGATAGATATTATGGTAGATGGTTAGCTATAAGTCGTGATACAAGTAAATACTCGTATAACATAGTATTGTCGAAGAATTGTGAAACAAAACTAGTTAAACCCAATGAAGTGATCGTGTGTATCAAGAGGGAAAGTGTTAAGGATATTAGGAGAGCAATAGAATATGGACGTGCATTTTTAAGACAATGGGTTACATGGGATGGTTCGACATACTTGTTAAACAATAGTGGTGAGCCGTTAAAGGACTATATTATACATCCAGCATTTGATATTTATATTTGGCGTGAAGAATTAGAAGCAAGTATTCTCCGTGAGAAAAACATACGTGTTTGTAGAAACCCACTGATACATAAGAGGTTCGGTGGAGAACACATAGTATACTCTGGTCCTAACCCGGTAGCAAGACTAAAAATACCTGATCAAGGAATAGACTTCGCAGTTGAACAAACTAGTATGGACTGCAATGATAATGATCTAAAGCTGTTTATCGAGAAAAATAGGGAAACCATGCTCAGGCACGTCATGATTGCCCGTTCCTTCCTTAATAGCCTTGGCGAACCAGATCATGTCCTGGTAAGTTTTAGTGGTGGTAAAGACAGTCTCGTAGTACTTGACCTAGCGATCAAACACTACGGATCGGAAATGGTTACCGGGGTCTACGTTGACACTGGCGTTGATTTCCCGTCTACAAATAAGTATGTAGACGAAGTAGCCGAGAAGCTCAATGTAAAGATCGAGAAAGTATATGTTCCTGTCAAAGAACTTATCGAGAGTAAAGGCTTACCTAGCAGAACTAATCGTTGGTGTACGTTATTGAAAACCCGTGGTTTTAAGAAGGTGCTTGAAAAGTATCGTGAGAAGTACGATAAAATACTCGTGTTAGTAGGTGATCGTGATAGCGAATCAGAAGCACGTGCTCGTAAACCGCCAGTTCGTAAACGTAAGAAATACTTAGAAGCGGCACCAATCAAGCAATGGTCAACGATTCATGTTCAACTATATACTTGGATGAATAATTTACCCGAAAACCCATTGTATAAGATGGGCTTCTATAGGCTTGGATGCTATATATGCCCAGCATTGACTAGTCTTGAGAAACACGTTATGGTCCGTAAACTATATGATTCATTGAATAACCTACCTTATTTCAAAGAATTCGTCGATAGAGAATCAAGACACATTACCTGATCCTTTGTAAATAATTACTTCAGCATTATCCACTACCTCATCTAGTGCACCACTGTATTCTCTAATAATTCTCATGATTAACTCATAGTCTCTCATAGTAGCATTTGTTTCTGGATAAGCTGGTTTAAGCATACATTGCCCAACACTACGTGATAATGTTGAGAAACCTAGTTTATCAGCGTATCGTATGATCTCGATCTTATCCATGGAGGAGAGAGGCCTATACACTGGCTTATCTATAGTTCTACTAAGTAGATATAGGTTTGAGAGTGTTTGTGAAGCAACTTGACCAATAGCCTCACCAGTAGCTATTCCAAGGCATTTCTCACGATCAGCCACTCGGGAAGCCACGTTATACATAAGTGATTTACATAATAGACACCTAAGCCGATCAGGTATATCGGCTTGAGCTATCAGCTTCTCTAAACCCCTCGTAATATAGACTTTAACGTAGTCCCATGGTATGTATCCATATATTTTATCGAGGGCCTCGTAAAACCTCTTATGAGCCTCTATGCTCCAATAATTACCTAGGCTATTATATAGTATGATCGGTTCAACACCACGTTTCATAATAGACCATGTAGCTAACATGGAATCAACCCCACCAGAGAAAAGTACTACAAGACAACCCTCAACACCATATGGTAGGCCGCCCGGCCCCTCGACTCGCTCCCTCATAATATATGCTTTACCTTCTCTAACCTCAACTATATACTCAGCATCTGGTTTCTCTAGGTTAATGTATAAACCATACGTATTAACTAGGTAAGCAGTTAATGCTTTAACTAATAAACTCCTCCTAATACCCGGTTCTCCCTCGACCACTAAACGTATACTACGTGGTTTATCACTCACAACTAGTTTCTCCATAACCCCTAGTATCTCGGAGAACTCATAATCAATCTCGACCGCAGGACTTATACTTGATACTCCGAAAACCCTTGATAAAACACTTATGTAGTCAAGTAGTCTCTCGCTATCTATATTATCTACAACTATCCTCGCTCCACCCCTAACTATGACTTCCCCCCTTAACCCGTGTTTAGCTAGTGTTCTAGCGATGCTTTCACGTAGTCGTGAAACTAGTTTAGCTCGATAACTACTGCCTTCACGAACCATAAACTCGCCAAGCCTAACCAATATACTGTTATAGAGAGCCTCCATGGTATATTCTCCAAGGGATAATGTGTATCTAAATATTATTTTAAATTCTCATAAAACCATTAACAAGAATAATAGCATAGCCTCCCCGGGGTGTATGTGTTTTGAGCGAGAATATCATTAGTTTTGAGGAGTTCATGAAAATAGATCTTAGGGTTGGAGTTGTTAAATCAGTTGAGAGGATCAAGGGTAGTGAGAAACTGTACAAGATCATAGTTGATCTTGGAGAGCTTGGCGAAAGACAACTCGTAGCTGGTATTGCTAAATGGTATAAACCCGAGGACATAATCGGCAAGAACATTGTAGTGGTAGCTAATCTACAGCCAAAGAAAATATTCGGTGAGATAAGTCAGGGAATGCTATTAGCTGCCGACGTAGATGGCGAACCAGTACTATTAACTAC
>CAZVAW010000001.1:0-102568 GCA_964625205.1 uncultured Desulfurococcaceae archaeon | reverse complement strand
TCTTCAAGAATATCTCGTGTCACTAATCCATATTTGTAGATTATCAATAATTGTTCATAGTTATTAAACGATAGTGGTATGAGTTCTCCAGTGTCCGGGTTTGTAACCACATATGTGTGTTCATTTGCATTAACTATCTTCTTAATGCTGGTTAAGAATAGTTTACCTTTTTCAGTTAACGTGTAGTTGTCAAGCCTAGTTACTTTCACAAGACCTTCTCTCTCAAGTAGTCTTAAATACTTCTTGATCGTGTTAACGTGAACACCTAGTTTTTTAGCTAAAGCTTCTGGGGATAATTCTTCTTTTTCAAGTTGAAACAATAGTTTGTAATGAGCTGTTTTCACCATAGTTTATCAAGCTCCTAGACTAGTATTTGGGGATTTGATAATGTTTCGTGAATATTTTAAATCTTGCTAAAGAACATTTTATTCGGGTTTGTATCAAGGATTTATAGTAAATATTTATGTCTGTGACACAATTATTTTCTCGGTATTAACTGTCTTGGATGTTATTATGAGTAAAGATATACTAACTACTGTGAGGAATAAGATGTGGAGAAGAGACCTAGTAATGTTCTCCAACATATATGTCTGGATAACCAATATGCTATGCACATACGGTATTACATATAGTGGGTAGAGTATATAATCTGGTAGTTTTACATAGTCTATGAAGAAGCCTGTGAAGAAGAATATGATCCCAGCGGTTGTTATAATACTAGCAACGTTCGAGGCACTTCTAATACCTCTTGTTCTAGTTATGAATGGCAACGCGATCGATATAGTTGATAATATTGTGAAGAAAGCTGTTACAGCATGTATAAGTAGTAATTGGTAGTCGATCAATATAAATGCATTACCACCATATAGTAGTCCCAAAGAGATCATATACCCTACAAGCCCTAATGCGTCGGACAAGGCAGCTATAATGCCGAGCACTGTTGCGGCGATCATCTTAGCATATATAACATGTGATACTGGGGCCGGCGATACTAAGAGGAACTCGAATGTCTTTCTTTCACGCTCACCAATAATACCATCTATAACGTAGAAGGCGGCCGGCGATACTACGAAGCTTAAAGCTAGTACTAGTATTCGGGCGAACATGTTCCGTAGCTCGAATGTAATAGATACTTTCTCTCCCTTCACAGTAATTAGGCTAGTATATGCTCTAACTGGGTTTCTTAATGCTTGTAACGTTGCATTAACATGTGCTAACCTAGATAATGCGCGTAGTTTAGCGTTAGAGATATTATATGAGAATACATCGATCACACTATATACTGTTGATTCAGCTCTCTGTGCAGACTGGTAACCAGCTTTTCTAAACACTGTTATCTTAGCTGTAGTGTTTAGACTTGAAGCATTTACTGCGAAACCCTTAGGTATTACTACGATCAAGTCTACATCAGGGTTATAGATCACTTCCGTAGTATTAGCTAATGATACGTTATAACCGTATTTACTGAGATAATACGTGAGATTACCTACAAGCCATTCTGAGTCAACAGTTATATTTAATACTGGGTTTGTATATCGGTTTTGATCCTCGTCAACTATAGCTATGTTAACGGGTTGTTGAGTAACAAGTGCTAAGCTTATAAAACCTAGAAGAGGCATCATGATCAAGGGCATGAGTATTGTGGTGAACAATGTTTTATAATCTCTCCTTAAATCCTTGAATTCCTTCTCTAGTAAAACCCTTACAGTCTTAGGTAGTGGTAATGGGATCATTTCTCTTCCTCCACGATCTTTATAAAAGCCTCTTCTAGGTTTTCTACACCATATTTCTCCATGATATTCTCGGGAGTATCCTCTATGATTATTTTCCCAGAATATATTATTCCTACCCGATCACATAGATATTCTACTTCAAGCATGTTATGACTACTAAGCACTATGCTTGAGCCGGTTTCTCTAACATATTTTTTAATAATCTCGCGTACACGTACTGATGCGTAAACATCCAATCCACTTGTGGGTTCGTCGAGTAACGCTAGTTTTGGTCTACGCATTAAAACAATCGCCAATAATAACCTTCTCTTCATACCCTTACTATATCCCCCAGCTCTCTCACGTAGTTTCTCCTCCGGTAAACCACTTAGTTTAGCACCATACTCTACTGTTTTCTCAATATCCTCTACACCATATAGTTTAGCATAGAACTCTAAGTGTTCATAACCAGTTAAACGTATATAAACATCGGCTTCTTCGGGTAGATAACCTATTAGTCTCCTAGCCTCAAATGGTTTCTTAACAACATTTATACCATCAACAAATATCTCGCCACGTGTAGGTTTTATCAAACCCGTGATCATCCTTAAAGTCGTTGTTTTACCGGCGCCATTTGGCCCGATCAAGCCATATACTTCGCCTTCTCTAACCCTAAAACTAACTCCACGTACAGCGTATGTTCCATCCTCGTATATCTTGTGTAGATCATTTACTATTAGTGTTTCACGAGCCAATACTAGCACCATTAACGCTTAACTTCCTACCGGTAATACTGTATTATTACCTCGCTATTAATAAGGTTAGTAATTCGCCGAAACAAAATCGTTTATATAACTGGTTAACAAGAAGTATTTCTAGTGGTGTTTCTACCAATGTATAGTGATGAAGAGACTCGTAGCAAGGTATACGAGTTTCTGGAGAAGTATGGGGATAAAGGCTATTTGGTTTTACGCGTAGCCATAGATATTGCTTATGACCCTGAGATAGACCATAGACTTGGTGATTTTAGCTATAAACACCTTGTTTTCCGACTACAACGTATGGGTGTAAACTATAGTCCACATAACTTGTTAAGAATTCTAGAGAGAGAATATGGTTTAATCGAAAAAACCTATATATCAACTACACAGAAGTGGTGGAGATTTGTAGACCCAGAGGGTGTACGTAGAGCACTACTAGAGTATAATGGTGTCGCCGAGGTTGATGATCCACGTATAAGGCTACTCATGATCAAGTACCGGAGTATGGAGCCTCAAAACATACTAAATACTTTACGTAGACTAGCTGTTAAAAGTAGACTATCTAATGTTGATAAAGAACTGTTCCGCCGTATTGTATTCAATGAATTAGATATATTAGCTAATTTATTGAATGATATGATGGCTTACGAGGATGTATTCGAGGAAGAAATCAGGGTTCTCAACGAGATCCTAGCATTAGCTGATCGTATAGCTTCACGTATAAGTGGACTGGAGCGTAGTAGAAAGAAGGAGTTAAGACTAGGATATGTTGTCAGAGAGAAATATGATGAGAAAGATAGTGTAGAGCCATGGTAATACTATATGAAGTTGCAGCTAAGAAGATCATACCCTTATTGAAAGGCGTTATCGTCCACGAACTATATCGTGAAGGGTATAGTCAGAGGAAAATAGCTTCACTCATAAATATTACTCAACCACAAGTCTACAAATACTTATCACGTGATATCAACTACTACTATAGCCAGCTAGAGAAACTAGGTTTTGATCTTGAACGTATAAAATACTATGTATCACTACTAGTTGATCTCCTTAAAAAGAAAGAGATGATTAAATATATTGTATTAATAAACGGGATCATACATGAACTAACCGTGGATTACGTGTGTAGAGAATATAGTTTACCGGAGAAAATATGCCGCAACGGCCGATTATCCGATCCTGATATAGAGTATTACCGTGAATGGCTCGACAGGATCATTAAGTTGCCGGGCCTCGCCCAATACATACCAGAGGTTGGTTCAAACATCGTATATGCCCCGGTTAAGCCGCATGGCTTATCTGATATAATAGGTTTAACTGGGCGTATAGTGAGAGTACATAATGTTATAAGGGTAGTGGGTGAGCCAGTATATGGTGGTAGTAGGCATTTATCCAGAGTCCTACTACTAGCTGTTAAATACGATAAACATAGAAGAGTGGCTATGAATATATCATATGATAAAACTATAGAGAAACTAAGCAGTAGATATCAAGTAGAATATAGTGGCCCCCATGAATCAATAGAAAATTTCTGGGCCGAGTTAGATAATGTGTTGAGGAAGAAACCAGACATTGTCCTCGATCTTGGTGGTTATGGTTTAGAGCCTATAACATATATATTAGCTAATAGTTTCGAGGAGTTAGAGAAGATTCTACGTGAACTTATTAAGAAGAGTAGTGTTTGAAAAACATATTATAGAGAATAACGAGCTAGTGGTTCTCCAATGACTTATGAGACGATATGTATTATCGGCGGAGGATCTATTGGTAGTATACTAGCCTACTATGCTTACCGTGGAGGAGCTGGTCATGTCATAGTATACTATGGTAGTATGGAGAGCGTAGAAGCAGTAAAACGTAACAGTGGCATAACAGTAACCTATAATGGTGTAGAATACCATGTCCCTGTAGAGCCTCGCCACTATAGATCACCACATGGTAAATGCCGGTTCATACTAAATGCTGTTAAAGCCTATCAAGTAGAGAATACTGTTGAGTTATTACGAGAACTAAGTAGCAGTGACTCTTTGATCCTAATGCTCCAGAATGGTTTTGGTAGTCTTGAGTTTATCGAGGAGAAATTCCCATATAACCATGTAGCTGGCGCTGTAGTCTTTATAGGGGCTGAGCGTGTTTCTAGAAACCACGTTATACACCATGGTGGTGAAACAATATTCGCTGGTTGCAGAAAAGGATTTTGTAGTGATCTATTAGAGCTTCAAAACATTCTCCGAAGAGGGGGATGTGATTTTCGCGTGGTATCAGATATTGATTTTTACCGTTGGCTTAAACTAGCTGTTAATGCTGTGATCAATCCATTAACAGCTATAACTAGGTCTAAGAACAAGATCGTTTTAACAAAGCCTGGTAAAGAACTGGCATGTATGATTATAGAGGAGGTTGTAGAAGCTGCTCGTAGAAACGGGTATATGCTTGACCCGGATCGGCTCTATAAGATCGTTTTACGTAATGCAATGAATACTGCCGAGAACTATTCCAGTATGGCTCAAGACATAATGAGTGGTAGGAAGACCGAGGTAGACTACATTAATGGGTTTATCGCGAAAGAATTAGATAGAGAGTATAGTATTAATAATATATTGGTTAAAATAGTGCATTTGATTGAGGAAGCAAAATAATGGTATTTTAAGGTGTAATGATTTGTCATCAATAGTTATTCCACGTAGGATTATTGAACGGTTGAAGAAAGAGGCTGAGAAACTAGGTGTTAGCCTCGATGAATACATCGTTGAATTGTTGACACGAGAAAGTGATCCTAGAGATAAGGCTTTAGAATATGTTGATGCTGCTTATGAGCTCATAGATCAAGCACGTAGTGAATTAACAAAATCAAATATTAGTCAAGCAGCTGAGAAAATATGGGGTGCGGCGGCATTAACTATTAAAGCCTATGCTTGGTGGAAAGAAGGCAAAAGACTGGTTAGTCATCGTGAACTCTGGGAGTATAAAGATAAACTAGCAGAGGAGTATGGTGAGTGGATCGATATAGCATGGGCTCAAGCAAATAGTATGCATACATGCTTCTATGAAGGATGGTGTAGTAGGAGAAGTGTTGAAATAGCTTTAAAACACGTAGAGCGCCTCGTAAGGGAGATCAGTAGTAGAATAAGAGGTTGAGTAAACACTATCTTCTTAGGCTTTATATTTTCATATTCCATTAGATGTAAAGTATCAATATATTATGTTGCCTAACCCTATATCTAAGGTTAGGATGAGAATTATGAGTGGTAAAATAACTGTTCGTGATATTCTAAAGGCTAAGGGTAAGCGTAAAATAGTGATGATTACTGCTTATGATTATGCTTTTACTCGTCTTGTTGATCGTGCTGGTGTTGATATTATCTTGGTTGGTGATAGTGTTGGTATGGTTGTCCATGGCCTGCCCGGTACACAGTACGTTACTCTTGATATGATGAAACTACACACGGCCAGCGTTGCCCGTGCAAAACCTCGTGCCCTCGTGGTTGCTGATATGCCTTTCCTAAGCTACGAAGCATCAGTTGAGGATGCAGTATATAATGCTGGCGAGTTGATCAGGGCCGGGGCTGATGCTGTAAAGATCGAGGGTGGTGCCGAGTATGTAGATGTTGTGAAAGCATTAGTTAGAGCCGGTATACCAGTTATGGGTCACGTGGGTCTTAATCCACAAAGGTCGCTTGTTATAGGTGGTTATAGAAGGAGAGGATTAAAGCCAGGGGAGGCTGAGAAGATAGTTGAGGATGCCCATGCTCTAGATAAAGCCGGTGTTTTCTCGATCGTGATCGAGTATACTGCGGCTGATGTAGCTAAACAAGTTACCGAGGAGGTTGGTGTACCGACTATATGTATTGGTAGTGGCCCATACTGTGACGGCCAAGTACTTGTTCTCCACGATATACTTGGATTGTATGAGGAGATCCCACCATTTGCTAAGAAATACGTTGATTTATCAAAGATCGTTGTCGAGGCTGTAAAGAAGTATGTTGAGGAGGTGCGTAATGGGATGTTTCCGGAGAAAAAACATTACTTTACGAGACAGGGCTAGATGTTGGGTTTACTGCTTCCTAAACACTATATTTAACCCGCTTCTACCGGGTATGTATGGTTTTAGGGTTTCTAGACTACCATAAGCTTCTACGTATGTCCAACCAGCTTTCTCAGCCAATTCTATGATCTCGTGTAATGTGTAGAGTCTTAGCTCGAAAGATGCCTCGTCGATATACTCTAGGTTTTTACCTTTTTTCCTATAGAATACCCATGTAGTCTTTACAACTGATCTTATTGGGTCGTATACTGGTTTTTCGATCATAGCTAGTTCACCATCTATATCTAAGTAATAACTGGCTTGGCCACAATATCCGGTTCTACAACTTATTAGTTCTTGTGAAGCATGGTTGAGTATTAAGAGATAACCACCTTTGCGTGTAACATGCCATATTTTCTCCAAGATCATACGATCTACTTCGGGGTCTAGGTAATAGCCTATGATAGTTGTCCAATACATTATTGTCGCGTCGAATATGTTTTCATTGAATAACTCGTCTATCCTACGCGCGTCGCCAATGATAAACTCTATATTATCACTTACACCATGTTCTTCTGCTTTCTTTTTAGCGTCTTCGATGAAAACTTTGGAGTAGTCTACGCCAACTACTCTATATCCATGTTTTGCGAGATGTACTGCTATACGTCCGTTTCCACATCCTAGATCAAGTATCTTGGATCCGCGTTCAACGCCGAGTTTCTCTAACAACTTTATAATACGGTGTGTTTCTTCCTCAGCGTTAGCCCATCTAGAATCTAGTATTCTTAGGAATAACCAGCTCTTATCAAGGAACAACTCGTCTAGAGGAGAGTTTTTCGGATAACCAATAACCCTCACCAATAAACAATACATTCAACGAGAGAAACTAATAAATATTTAGGAATAACGTTAGTCTCCAGTTGAAACAATGGTTTGGCACTGGGGAGTTTCACTCCCTCCATGAGGGTTTTCCACGGCCGGGCCGGCCACTTTGATCGATTTTCCATGGGTAGAACCTAGAGTTACAGGGGTATATTTCCACTGGAAAACTTTATTTTAAAGCTGAATTATTTGTAGAAGTACTGTTTATTTATTTCATTTTATTTCATAAGGAATAATATTCTTGATCCCAGCCATTCCTCTAGTTCTTTGAGAACTCCCTTAAACTCCTCCTCAACTTTGAAGAAGAGTATTGGTTTATTGAGTAGTTTAGCTAGGGATAGACTTGTACAATCTGCAAGGCTAATAGGGAATCTACATTTACATTCTCCTATGTATCTATGTATTTCTGATAAATCGTGGACTATAAAATATCCCGAGTCTAGGAGGATCTCTAGTCTTTTCCATGCTTCTTCATAGCCTAAGCGTCTACAGAGTATGTAGAGAGATTCTGCTAAGTTAAGATATGTGGTATGTGGTTCATATTCTCCATAGTAAATAGATCTTATAACTTTCACTCCATAAGGGGTACGCATAAGTATTTCTAATAAAACGCTAGTATCAAGTACTATAGCGTTTTCTCTCAATCTCAAGATCCCTCCTTCGCTCTCTACGAAGCATATCCTGTATAATCTTAGACTCTTCTTCACCAGTCTCCACTACTAGGAATTGAGCAAGAAGCTCTGGTTTCTTCAATATACGGCTACGTCTAATTAAGATCCTAATAACCTCGTCATAGTCTAGTCTTTTTTCTAACTCCTTCTCTAATATAGCAAGTACTTTATCCAATTCCTTCTTAGTCTCACGAGAAACCCTAATAGTGGTAGACAAGATATACACCATATACAAGGTATATATGTAAGAACTATTAAATTTGACTAGGTAAGCCCCCAGTGATCCATTATGTATTGTTCATCTATAGTTTGTCTGAGTAAACCTTATTTTTATCGCATGACCCATTATCTACTACTATAAAAATTATATGGTGATTAATGTGGGGCTTAAGTATAGGCTTTTATATCTAGTGATCGATGGTGTTGCCGATAGTTTAACTGACCAGACTACTACTTTGGAGAGAGCTGTTAAGCCTGGCCTCGACACGATCGCTCGTAATGGCTTATGTGGTGCTATGTATACTGTAGGCAAGGGTGTTGCACCGGAGAGTGATGAAGCCGTAATATCTATACTGGGCTATGATCCCCACGAGGTTTACCCGGGTCGTGGTGTTATTGAGGCTCTTGGTGCTGGCTTATCTATTCGTGAGGGATACGAAGTTGCTTTCCGCGCTAACTTCGCTACATTAGACCCTAGTACTAGGAAGTTGATCGATAGACGTGTAGGCCGTTCACTAGAAACTAGTGAGGCCCATAAGTTAGCTGAGGCTCTTGACGGCCTTGAACTAGGTAAATATGATGGTTATGTAAAGGTTAAGGCTACGATCGGGCATAGGGCCGTAGTAGTTATTGGCAGTAGATCCCATCGTTTATCCCCAATGGTTAGTAATAATGACCCCGCTTATCAGCGTAAGGGATTGTTGAGTATTGCTGTGCCCCACTACGAGCCTTATCTTAAAGAAATAGTTCCAATGGAGGATACTGAGGAGGCCCGTGTAACAGCTGAGCTTGCTAATTTGTTTGTTGAAAAAGCGATCGAGATCCTCGATAAACACCCGGTTAATAGGGAGAGAAGAGAGAAGGGCTTGTTACCAGCTAATATATTATTGTTGAGAGACGCTGGTAGCCACATACCACGTGTAATAGGTTTAAACGAGAAATATGGTTGTAAAACGGCTGTCTTAGCCGAGATGCCCGTGGAGATCGGTATTGGTAGGTTATTTGGAGCCGATACAGTCGAGCTTGAGCCGCCAACCGGTGATCCAAGGCATGATTATAGTTTGAGGCTTGAGAAAACGTTTGAGGCTTTGAAAAACCATGATCTAGTATATGTTCACTTGAAAGGCCCGGATGAGCCTGGCCATGATGGTGATTTTGAGAGTAAGAGGAAGAGGGTTGAGGATATCGATGAATACTATGTCCAGCCTCTTCTAGAGAATAAACCAGACGATCTAGCTATACTTGTTACAGCTGATCACGCTACACCGCCTAGCAGGAGGGCTCATACAGATGATCCCGTGCCAATAGCTTTATGGATACCCGATGTAGAAGCTGATCATGTGAATAGTTTCACTGAGAAAGAGTGTTTAAAGGGGAAACTAGGAGTATATGAACATGGATGGTTAATGCTACCAGATATTATAACGAAATACCTAAAATAAATTATCGTTATAGGATGTAGGTTTTAGATTATCCATTTACATGGTAAAACAATATATTAGGCTATTAATCAAGATAAAAATAGGTGTTTTCTTTGGGTGTTTTCAAGGTAAAGGCTTTGATCTGGAATCCACAAGATCTTAGTAGAAAATATGAGGTTGAGCTTATAGTTGATACTGGGGCAACCTATACTGTTCTACCTAATAGTTTGTTAGAGAAACTAGGTGTTAAACCTTTTAGAACTATTAAGCTTAGATTAGCTGATGGCCGTGTTGTTGAGAAACCGCTTGGCGAGATAGGTATAGAGATCATGGGCTATAGAGCATCAGCAACACCAGTAGTATTTGGCGAAGAAAACATATACCTTCTAGGATCAGTTACATTAGAACAACTAAGCCTAGCCCCCGATCCCATAGAGAAGAAGCTAAAACCAGTCGAAGCCCTACTCATGCTAGTAGTTGTTGAGCTAAAACAAGAACGTATTAGTAGATAGTTTAATGGAAAAGTAGAAGTATTGATCCGCTGAAAAGTAAAGATTAAGGATAGGCTTGTGGAATATATACGAATGTTAATAACACCCATACGCTTCTATAAAGGATCTAGATAGAGAAGATATCAGAGACGTTGTTGAAGGGCTTGAAACGCTACTAAGTGAAGTGGAAAGAGAATTAAAATCTGGTAAATAAACTACTGCTATAACTTATATTTATCTTCGAATCTTTTTTACATATACTATATTTACGTACGAAATAAAACAGGACTAGGATATTGAAAATAACGACTATTTCCAAAGAAGTGATTATCAATTATAAACCGTGTGGCTAGGGATCATATTAGCCAAGGCTTTATCTTAGGCTTCTCGAGTACAGTGTTATTACATAATTATTATTATATGGTAAATAGTAAGTCAATATATGGTTTTTGTATTGGGAATTATAATGAAATGTATTATAAGATTTCTCTTCATGTTCTGAGGTTTTGATCTGGTTTAAAGGATAGTATTCGTGAGCCCATGATCTAGTTGATTGTTTAGATCACCTTATGAGGACTTTGAGAAGGATCTTTTCTAAGATACCACCCATCTCTTTTTTTAACAGCTTTTCTCTTTCTAATTTCCTCAAGCACTAGATTATGTAGTTTATCGTAAATTCCTTGATTATCACATAATAGTTTTCCTTCGTAAAATGCGTCGATCACTATTGTATTGAATTTCTTGATCTCTTCAGTTAAGGTAGATGGTTTATAGTAGAAAAGGTTTATCGGTAGTAGTGGTTTATCAGGTTCACTATTGCCTATAACGAGTATGTCCCAATCACTATCTGGTCTATGATCACCTCTAGCTCTACTACCAAATAGTATTACCGTATACTCTTTACTACATAGATTCTCTAAATAAGCATTAACCCTCTCATTAATCTCACTATAAATCTTTCTTAGTCTGAAATACATTCCATAATCCCTCTAAACACTCGATACATTCTCTAGCTTCGTTAACATCATATTCTGTAACCCTAACATCAGGATATCGAGAACCCATGTATTGCTCAGATAAAAACTTGAGACAACGACGTAGTTTATCATCTAATCTTATATTCATATATTCTTTAATACTCTCATATATTACTATAAGATCATGGGTATATGATCTAACGCCTAAAAACTTAATCATAAGACCTTTAAGTAAAAACTCTATACTCTGCTGTGCATAGAAACAACTCTCAGGATAATATCCATTCCTGAATAATTCATGAGCCAATCTATAGTATCTCTCGGCTTTCTCAAACCATCTAACATACATCTTTAATCCTCATAAAACATATCCTACCTTATGGAATAAAAACAATAACGCTATAGAAATCTATCCCTAAACTAATACATAGGTTTAAGCCTTAACTAGAAGGAAAACCCTATATAAGGATGAGGTTCTTAGGTCATAAGCTGATAAAGACTACATGGATACTTTGAGTAATATTTATCAATTAACCAATACATAAACATATATTTAGAGAATCATTAGAGTATCTATGAGGAGAAATAATGAAGATAAACCCATTAAAGAAACTATCCATGCTCATAAGGTATAAAACGGAATTAAACAGCTATAAACCATCACGTTCTCTTGAAAAAAAACTCTGAGCAATATTAGATATACTTTTGGCTTGATCAAAGAAAGAATACCAGATCACATATATAGATTCGATTATAATATAGTGAAGAATGCTAAAAACATAGAAGATGTAATATCGAAACTACCAGTAACAAGCCCAGAACATTATATTGAAAATATTAATTATTATAACGAGTGGATAGCTGGAAAACAAGATATTGTTAGCGCTATAGTTTTATCTTCTGGAACAGTAGGAGAACCAAAAATTTTTACATATACTATATATGATGGATACAGAGATTTAGTAGTAGTACTCAGATCTCTGAAATACTTATATCAGAGTATTAATCTATTTAAATCAGTATTTATTGCTGAACTAGCTACAGCGTATCCCGTCGCCTCAACCGCGATTTTAGCTAATGCAACTAGTATCGGGAAAATCCCAGTTATACCAACATTTCTCAAAGATAATCTCGATAATATAATCATATATCTTAATAAATTTCTTAGACAACATAATAAAATACTCTTAGGCTATACAACACAACTACTATATGTTACACCCAAGAAATTCAAAAGTATTACACCATGTGATGTAGGATTCTCAGTAGTAGTACCTGCTGGAGAGCCAATAACTAGTGGCGCTTATGTTAGGTTACGAGAAATATATTGTTCTGAATACGTAATCGGGTTATATGGAAGCACTGAAGCACGTATACATGGAATAGATAATGGTAAAGGCGAATATCACATCTATTCTGATAGAACACTGATCGCTGTATTACGTGATGATGGAACGATAGGAGTTGATGGTGAGGGTGAGCTTATCATTACACCTTTATATGTTAAGGGCGAGATCCCCGGTACTATTCTCCCTATGTATAGGATCGGTGATCGTGCTAGAGTCAAATACGAGGACGGCATGTATATTGTGAAGGATATCAGTAGGACTGGCGACGAATTACAAATAGGTGCGGCTAATTTTAATCCCATTGTTATGGGTTCTCTTATAGAGAGGGAATTGATCAGGAATGGGTTTAGAGAGGTTGAGGTATTATTTGTTTTAAAGAGGGATCCTTTGACTGGCTTGATTAGAGTTGTGGATGTGAATGTTATAGCTAAGGATGCTGATAAGCGATTAATTACTAGTGTAGTTAGGGAGGTGCTTGGTAAATACTCTGAAGTATTAGTTGTCTCCGAAGCAGGTTTGATTGAATTAAATATTAGTGTTCATGATAATGAAGAGGAGTTACTGGATAGGTATGCTGGTTTTAAACCATTTTCTTACCATAAGGGAAAGAAATATATTATAATCGATCAAAAGTGAATACTGTGCGTTATGTTTTTTGAAACCAAACTGCTTCTATCTAGTTGTCGGATGGATGTTGTTTTTGGGTAAACTATTAACTATATTTGTTATGATAAGTATGTTTATGAAGTCAAAGTATTGGGGTTATATTATGGATGAGGTTATTAAAGCTATTTATGAGAACGGCGTTTTTAAACCGCTCAAGAAACCTAACTTAAAAGAGGGACAACGAGTCAGGATTATAATTGAAGAGAAGCTTATTGACATCGTATATAAGTTTAGAGAGAAATATGGTTTAAGAATACCATCAAGTGATCTGGAAAAGTTTTTCGAGAAAAGACGATGATCGTGGTTGATACCTCCATGTAATCTGATCTATTTAGAAAGACTAAACCGATCTGATCAGCTAAGAATTCTCCGCAAGATCTAGATATCAATAGAATAGCCTATTATTTTGTTATCATGGTATAATTTTTAACCATGGTATTTTCTTAAAGTCTTCATCAAAAGTTAGAATAGTATTTATACCATAATATTTACAAGTTAAAGCAATAATAGCGTCACCAGGAAGAAGTTTATATTTGATCATGATCTCGTGTAACTCCTCTATTTTAGCATGATCTTGAAGAACCACTATATTGTTTTCTCGAAGTAGTTTTCTTAAAGTAACTAATTCTTTTTCAACAAACGTAAGCCCTTGTCTCCTAATTAAGTCTCGAACTTGATATATCCCTTTAACATTATAATGTCTTGTGGCATTTATTCTAATCAGAATATATGAGACTTCTTCTATTGTCCTAAGACTAGTGTATACTTGATCGGTTTTCGCTAAAATATCCACTACCAGATCGGATTTAGGCTTTACATCATGCAATAAATAGACCAAAGCATTAGAATCTATGTATATCAAAGATGCTCTGCCTCTTCTATAGCTTCTTCAATAAGCCTTGAATCCACGGGCCCTAAAACGCCTTTGTATTTCATAAGAATTTTTTTCTTTTTCTCAACCTCTATGATCCTAATATACAGTTCTTCACCCTCATTAGCTTCTAGAGGTTCTAGAGGCTTTAACACGCCATTCTCATACTTTACACGAATAATCCTGTACAATACTAACACCCTTAAAGAATATTATTTATTAACCCAATATATTTTCAGCCTTAAAATTAGAAGATATTTCTGGAAAGGTTTATTACGAAAAATACTTGGGGTTCATAATGCTTCTCCGCGGTAACTGCGAGTAGTTTTATCTAGGAGTATTGCCATAGTTACGATATAGTGTGTTTTATGGCGTATCTACATTGACTGCTACGGTTAATGTTAAGCTTCCCCGTAGTTTAGTTGAGAGGCTTGAACGTGAGGCTCGAAAAGCTGGTTTAAGCTTTGAGGAGTACTTGTTAGAACTAGCTCTACGAGACCTTGACCCAAGTGAGAGGATAAGAGAGTATTTAGAGGCTTCTAAGAGTCTTTTAGAACAAGCTCGGGAAGAGCTTGGGAAAGATAATGTTAGACAAGCTGCTGAGAAATTATGGGGTGTTGCGGCATTAGTTGTAAAGGCTTATGCTGAATGGAGAGATAAAAAGAGACTAACTAGTCATGGAGAACTATGGGAGTATATGAGGAAATTGAAAAACGAACTTGGCGACTGGGTTTATGATAGTTGGATGAGCGCTAACGGTATGCATATATGTTTCTACGAGGGATGGTGTGGTAAGGAAGACGTTGAAGACGCTATTAAAAGGATCGAGAAGTTATTGGTCGAGATAGAAAAGTTGATTAAAATCTAAGTTAGACTACTTTAGGTAATCATCAAAATTCATTTATTGCTGGTTTATATTTGTTGAAGTCTCTTTCTACATCCTCTAATGTATATATTTCTACACTACTAAGATTCATGCTGGGTTCTATTATCGTGTAGACAATGTATTTTTTACCCCATTTTTTCCATGGAGTTTTACTTGATTTCTCACGTAGTTTTTCTAAGTATTTCCTACCTACTGGTTTTTTGCTAAACTTGCATTCGATGAAATATGCTGTTTTATTTTCATCATCTAATGCTACTAGATCTATTTCTACGTCTTTATGCCACCATTTCCCGATCCTAGTATAGTGGATTTTTTTCTCGCGCTTTAGAAGTTGTAGGTGTTCTTTAGCAATATCTTCCCATACTTGAGAAGCGAATTTGTCTACATCCTTTAGTATTTTATTTAAATACTCACGTGTATGTAGATCAGGAACTCCTAGTTTAGGATATATTGTATTAAGCCAAAACCTATAGTAATAATCAATGATTATATATTGTCCATATCTTTTCTTACCCTCAAAACCTAGAGGATATACTTTTTTAATGATCCCTAAAGCGTTCTCTAATACGTAGAGATATTTTGAGATAATGTTAACAGGTAATCCTAGATAAGAAGCTATTTCACCTATACGGTTTTTACCGTGTGAAATAGCTGATAATATAGCTAAATATCTCTGTGGTTCACGAGTTTCTATAGATAACATATATAGCGGATCATAATGCAGGATGGAAGAAGGATCGAGTATTTGATCATATATATTTTCACTAAGATCACGTTCATCGTTGATCATGGATAAATACGCCGGTGTTCCACCAAAAACGCTATATCCACGAACCTTGTCTAGAGGACTCCATTTTTCCATGAATACTCTAGCTTCTCTATACTTGAATTGATCAAGATGTAGGACTTTAGTAATTCTACCATATAATGGCGACTCATAACTAAGGAGGGAACGTGTTATAATACCAACACCGCTACCGCTTAAAATAAACAAGATATTTTGTTCACATAAACTAGTATCCCATAAATACTGTAATTCAGATAACCCACCAGAGCCTGCTAATCTCTGAGCTTCATCAAATATGATAATTGGTTTTCTACTTGAGTTTTTATCAGCGATTCTTACTATGAAACTATATAAATCTCTAAAAGATTCGAAGACACCAACTTTAAAACCATACTCGGTACTAAGTTGGCGCGATAAATCCCTAAGTAGTAGCTCTCGATCGCTATAGTTGACCACTAAATAGATCCCGCCATGTATTTTTTGGAAATACTTTAGCAGAAAAGTCTTACCTATACGTCTTCTACCGTAAACCAATACTAATTCACTTCTAGAACTTGAAAGAGCTTTCTCTAAAACACCCAGTTCACGCTCTCTGTTTACGAACTTCAATTATTATACCCTAAAGTATAATACTTCAAAGTATAATAAAAATTTTCTCGAAAAGCCACATATATGGTTCAAAACTATATACCCAACTTCTCCTCTTCTGCATATAACATTTTACATGCTTTACTTCTTATAGCTAAGTTGAGACATAACATGAATCTGGGAGTCAGTATTGAAATATATTATTAAAGCCCCATTACATGTCTCCGGGCTCTGGTTCCCAGTTTTAAAGAGTAATATTCGTGAGTCTGGTAGTTTGGGTGCTGGTTTAAATCTCTCTTTATATCTTGTTGTTAAAGACTATAGTGTTGGAGACGATTGCGAGATCATCGTTAATGGCCAGTCCGTATTGCTTGATCATGCCAAGTACGTATGTAACAAGACTAATACCGCATTAAAGGCTAGGTTTACGTCACCAATAGATCTTGGCAAGGGATTTGCTGTTTCAGCAGCCGCTGTCCTAGCCTATAGTGTATTGTCTGGGCTATTGCGTGGTAGTGGTTTTATCGAGGACTATGCATCATATGCTCATGAGGCTGAGATCATTTATAGGACCGGGCTAGGAGACGTATTAGCGATATACTATGGTGGGGCTGAGATTAGGGTTAAACCAGGTGCCCCTGGTATTGGTGCTGTTAAGCATCTCATAATTAGAGATGAGCCGTGTATTCTTGCATGTGTATTACCGGGTGGCGAAGATACTCCAGCTATGCTTAGCCGTATAACTAGTGAGACCTACTCTTATGGTAAGAAACTATTAGAGGAGCTTATAGAGAATCCTACTCTAGAGGCTTTCTTTGAAAAAGCTCAGTTGTTTACTAGGCGTATCTTCAACTACAACATGGTGGATGAGTTATTGAAAAGAGCCAAGAGGGGGTTAATCGGGTATTATAGGAAGAAACAAGCATTAATAATATGGGTTGAGAGAGAATATGTGGAGGATATAGCTAGTTATTTAGCCGAGAATAAACTATATTGTTTAAAGACAAGTATTGATTCTAATGGTGTAACTATTGTATATTCCACCTAACCATCCAAGGCGTGAAAGCCTATTGATTAGGGAGAGGATCGTCGAGGGGTATAGGAGGGGGTTAGTTGCTTTAGAAGGCTTGATCGCACATGGTCGTGGAGAGTGTTTCGACTACCTACTTGGTGAGAAAACACATGATTTTGCATGGGAGGCCATAGAGGCCGCCGCTGCTCTGCTCCTTGTATCTAAACACCCGGTTATATCGGTAAATGGTAATACAGCTGCACTGGTTCCCCGCGAGGTTGTAGAGCTTGCTAGGATTACTGGTGCTAAGATTGAGGTAAACTTATTCTATAGGACTCGGGAGAGGGAAGAGGCTATTGCTGAGTGGCTTAAGAGACATGGTGCTAGTGAGGTATTAGGGGTTGGTGATGATGCCTCAGCCACTATACCGGAGTTGTTTAGTGAACGTAGACGTGTTAGTCCACGTGGAATATTAGTAGCTGATACCGTGCTAGTACCCCTCGAAGATGGTGATCGTACTGAGGCTTTGAAGAGATTGGGTAAGAAGGTCGTAGCGATCGATTTAAACCCGTTATCCAGGACAGCCCGGGCTGCTGATATAACTATAGTTGATAATATTGTGCGTGCTATGAAACACCTTGTTGATAAAGCCCGCGAGTTCAAGGATAAGCCGGTTGAGGAGCTATACCTTATTATTAATAAATATGATAATAACAGGGTTTTACAAAAGGCTTTGAAGACTATATTGGCTCGTCTACAAGAGTTGAGTGAGAGTGATTTGAGGATTAAGCCTTAGTTTGCTTCAATAGCTCAAGTGCTTTATCAACTATTATCCTCGCGATCAACTCCTTACGTGTAACGCCATAGCATGTGTGTTGTTCCCTAGTAACTATACACACGTCTATGTATTCTGAGGAGAACCCAATACCGGGTAAAACCCTATTAGCTACTGCAAGGTCAGCGTTATAGTCTATGATCTTAGCACGTGCTTTTTCTACAAGCTCTGATGGAGTCTGGACAGTCTCGGCCGCGAATATAATGTTTACTCGTGGCTTGTTCTGTCTAGAAACATGTTTAACTACCTTAAGCGTTGGTTTAAGCGTTATAGTTAACTCGCGTGTTTCACGCGTTGGTATTTTAGAGCTACTTCTACTTAATACCGTGAAATCAGCTGGTGCGCCAGCATATATTGCTACATCGTATTTCTTACTACTAGTTAGCCTAGATACTGTTTTAGCCATATCAGCTGTTGTCTCCACCGGGTATTTACTAGTCATATATGGTGGTTTAACAGCTAAAGGCCCGTGGACAAGATCAACATTTGCTCCTCTACAAGCGGCTTCACGCGCGATCAATACACCCATGTAGCCAGAGCTAGGATTGGTTATCACACGTACTGGGTCAATATATTCTCTCGTAGGCCCAGCTGTTACAAGTATATTTAACCCAGCTAAGTCTAAGCCTCTATTAACTATAGCGTCTATACAGTGGACTAGGTCTTCGAGAGGCGGGTATTTAACCCGATCCTCCTCTATATATGGTTTTATAACATGTACTCCTATCTCTCCTAGTTTCTCCTCAACGGCTCTGTATTGCGGACTATTATATAAGGCTATATTCATCGTTGGTACAACAACTACTTTCTTACCCAGCCCCAACATAGCTGTAGCTAGAAGTGGTAATAGTTCGTCTGTGTACCCATAGGCTATTTTCGACAACGTCTTCAAAGTAGCTGGTGCTACTACTAATGCGTCGGCTTTATGAGATAATGTTATATGCTCAATAGACCCGGTTATCTCGAGATATGGTTTACGCCCAATAGCCCACTCGACTAAATCTGAGCCTATTAGTTTAAGTGATTTACTAGTCATTACAACGTCTATCTCAGCACCAAGTCGTATAAGGCTACGGGCTAAGTCGATCGACTTATATATCGCTGAACTAGCCGTTAAACCCAATATGATCCTCTTACCAGTTAATGGGGCGTACTCCCTTCTAGCTAGGTACTCACTCAATACCTTACACCCTTGTTTTTGCCGAGTTAATTATTTTATAACTCAAGCATAATAGGTTTAATCGTAAACAGGTCTTAGCCCCGCCATTACTATAGGTGGTGGCTTTATTGATTTTCGGTAAGAAAAAGAAGAGAGAGGAGAGGAGAATACCCAGTGTGTATGAGATCTACGAGAATGCCTTGGAAAAACTAAAACTACGTGCACCGGGATATACTATTAGGCATGCTAGAGAAGATGATCTAGATAAAGTACGTGAGATTAACTTAAAGACTTTACCCGAGAACTACCCACCATCTTTCTTCTATGACCTCTGGAGTAGTTGGGGTAAAGCATTCTATGTAGCAATATCGCCTAATGACGAGATCGTAGGCTATATAATGTGTCGTGTAGAGCATAAACCCGGTTTTTATCGGCATTTCTTAGTCCGGAGCGGCCATGTAGTTAGTATAGCTGTCCTTGAACAACATAGGCGTCGTGGACTAGGTTATGGTTTAATGGCTTATGCTATGAAGAGTTTGCACGAGGAATATAATTGTGAGGAAACCTACTTAGAGGTTAGAGTATCTAATATCCCCGCGATAAACCTGTATAAGAAACTAGGTTACGAGATCGTGAAGATCGAGGCCCACTACTACCTCGACGGAGAAGACGCTTATGTAATGGCTCGTCCATTACCATAACCCATATATCATGGGTTAATATATACTCACATTTTGTGATTAAGTATAATTACTTATCTATCTCGTTAATACTTCATTGAGGAGCCTTGAGGACAAGGTATCGCTGTATACACGATATAGTATATGATTTATTAAAAACACTAGCTTATAACCAGTATATGGTTAAAACAAGGCTTTGTAGTTATTCAAACCTACCACTTGATCGTTGTAACGAGATACTATCTATCCTAGAATCTAATGGCTTGATAATTAGTAGGAATATAGGGATACGAACTATCATAACTATAACTGATAAAGGGTATGTCTACATAGGATTATATGAGCAGATGACAAGTATACTTAGATTTCCACATAGAAAGCCCAAGTATTAAACCTAGTCTTCTACATAATTATAGATACTGCCTGCTTAACCTATACATATCACTTCACTTTAGTGATCAAATACTAAAACATATATCTCATACATCATTAGTTATTATGTTCTCATATGCTTAGAGAATAACTTTTTACACATGTATCGTTTGAATACTTAAATAACCATCTTAAGAGAATTAAACATAATTAAGGAATACTGTAACTTTTCATGGGTGTATATTCCTTGAGTAAAAACGAGAAAAGAGGGGAATCTGAGAAAATACTTAGGGAGTTCATAGCTAAGAAGATCAAGTACCGTAGAATAGGTTATTTGAAGAGAATAAAGTGATCAAAATGGTTTGTCGAGTATTAATCAAGTTAGTTAAAGATGATAAAGAAGTAAAGACTAAAGCCCTATTAAACAGTGGTTTTGAAGCGAATACACCCGATATTGCTATACCAATTAATATAGCTAAACAATTAGATCTATGGCCTCCACGAGAAGATGCTAAACCAGCTATTATAGAAACTGGTGGTGGCGAAACTTCAGCTATATATTATGAGGAGGTAGTTAAGCTTTATTTAATACTAGGGGATCGCGAACCAAAAGTAGTAGATGTAAATGTAATTGTTAATCCACATATAAGAGAAGTCCTTATAAGTGATTATGTTGCAAGTCAATTAGGTGTTATTTTATTAGACTTTAAAAAAGGCTATTGGAGATTAAGTGATGATCCGCCCAATAAAATTAGGAGCTCTTACTAATATCGGTGGATAAACTCATGGTATTTTTAGTAACTTTTTGTGAGCAACTATTATTAAATTATGTAGATCAGAAAAAACATTGGGTGTTAAAATGGCTATCGAGGAATTACGTGTTGGTGGGAGTGTTAAGCTTAAGGGCCCGATCAAGTTAAACGTAGTAGATGTAGCTGGATCTATATCTATTGAGGGCGATGCTGAAGTTAGAGAATTTAGAATTAGTGGTTCTGGGAAAATAACTGGTAATTTAAAAGCAGAAGAAGTTAAAACGGCTGGTTCTATTAAGGTAGAGGGTGATCTGGAGGCTAGAGAAGTAGAGGTTTCTGGCTCAGCTAAAGTCGGTGGTTTATTAAAGACTAAGACACTGGAAATAGCTGGTTCATTGAAAACAGATAATATAGAAGCCGATGTTGTTAGGATAGCTGGTGGTTTAACGGCTACAAAAGTAGTTGCCGACCAAGTATTTATTGGGAGAAAATCAAGCGTTCATGGTACAATAATTGCTTGTGAAATCGAGATTGGACGTGACGCTGAAGTTGATAAGGTAATAGGCTATAAGGTTTTGATTAGACGTGGTGCTGAGGCTAATTATGTCGAGGCTCAAAATGTTATTGTTGAGAAAGACGCGGAGATCTATATGCTTAGGTATGTTGAAAATGCTCAAATACATAGTAAGGCTGAGATAGACAAGGTTGAGAAAATAGATAAGCTTTCCTACGAGCTTAAATGTGAAGAGTAATACAATAACTTTTTATCAAGGATAGAGTAAGGCGTTATAATAGTAGATCTAGTAGATGGATTAATGAATTAACTACGTATGCTTTCCCACTTATCTCTATAATCCCTATTCCTAATCTTCTCACTAATAATACGGCGTTTACACCAGCTAATAATGCACCAGCAAAGTCGTTGATCAAACTATCACCTACATGGATGATCTCATTAAGTTCGACGTTAGCTCTATGAGCCAGTTCTTCGAAAACCGCTTTATCGGGTTTTTGAACACCTATTTCATCGCCAAACAAAGTTATGTCAACATATTGTAGTAGACCACATTTATGTAATACTGCTCTGGTAATCATGCCCGGCCAAAACATGACATTACCTAATAAAGCTATTATATAGCCCCGCCTTTTCAACTCCTCTAATGTTTTAAGGGAATCACTATATGGTAATTCACCTAGTTTTTTATCGTAAATAGTTGACACAACCGCTTTGAATAAATCATCAACTTCAACACCTAGTTTTTGTGAGAAGAAAACTGCTGAGTCATAAACTGGCCTCTTAAATAACCCTTTCAACCTAGCTTCTAATGCAGAATGATAAGCTTTGCCCATGTTTTCTCTAACTTCCTGGTAATCCCTATTAGTTATGTTCGATAAATGCTTTGATACTAAGTCGTAGAACTTGTTGAGATCAAGTAGGGTACCCCATATATCGAATGACACTACCTTTGCACGCGTCAATACTTTAACCTCCACTTTTTTCGTTAGGCTGTTTTTTACAGTAAATACTTCTTCCACGAATAAATCATTAATGATTGGTTCCTCGTATGGTTTAATACTTGGTTTTAGAAAAACTATTTTTACAGTATCTAATCTAGGATAGCGTATGGCTAGAATACCGTGGATTTCGCGTTTAAGAATCCTAGAAAGTGTTGCCATAGAGAACACTAGTTGGTGTTTAAACACGCCTTCATAGACTATATTTGTGTTTTTCGACTCCACAGCATATATCCTATCGTTACACGTGAAGATAATTGTATCGACTTCACTTGTCCACTATACTTATAACTTCTACTTCCACGAGTAATCTTGAAATCAAACTCTACATTTCCACCACGATATTGTGGAACAATATATTTCACACTAACTAGCTTGTTTAGTACCGAGACAGTTATTGTAGAAGCTAACGCTTCTCCACTGATCATCGTTAATGTGTTCCATTCACTCTTATTAATAACATATTCTTTACCACTAACGTCTAACAATTCATTAAACCATATAGCTTCCTCATAATAATTCTCAGACGCTCTACATATAATGAAGTTAGCATAACCAGTTCTACGTTGACCTAGCCTGATCACATATAGTCTTTGTTGCTTTAAAATACTAGGTAGTCTAGCCGGGTTAGTAATCGATACTATACTAGGTGCTTTTAACCCCTTATAGTTTAGACCGAGTTCACGTGCAACAAGTTTTAAATCATAAGGTTTACTACACATACCCGGTCTTAGCTCGTTTATCTCTTGATACCTGTAGTTTAAGAATCTCGTCCAAAACTCTAGTGGTGATACCATTTACTCCCCCTATATAATTAGTGTAGGTGTGGCGGGTTTGAATAATTATGGTTAGACATGATTAGGTTTATTTAATGAGATAAAATATTATGTTGTGCTGAAGAAAACATATACAATATAGTTGTTGAGCCGAGGTTTAACCGAGTATGAGCGTTAAAAAATTCCAAAAGATCGAGGATATTATGAGCGACGAGTATATCGGTAAACACGTATGTATACGTGGGTGGATCTATAGGAGGAGCGTAGTTGGTGGTAAAGCATTTGTGCGTATACGTGACTCTTCCGGCGTTATACAAGTCGTTGTTGATCAGGCTAAGCTTGGGGAAAAACTAGTTAAAGAGCTTAAGGATATTGGGCTTGAAGCTAGTGTTGAAGCATGTGGTGTTGTTGTGAAACAACCACGTGCACCGGGAGGTTATGAGGTTCACGCCGATTATTTTAAGATCATAGGCTATAGTCGTGATTTCCCGATTAAGGGCGGAGAGGGTATTGAATACTTGTTAGATAATAGACATTTGATTCTACGTAGCCCACGTTACGCTAAGATCATGAAGATCAAACACACTGTGTTACAAGCTGGCCGCGAATACTTTATCCGTAATGGTTGGTGGGAGGTAACCCCACCGATACTCACTGCTTCGGCATGCGAAGGTGGTGCAACATTATTTCCCGTCAAGTATTTTGAGAAACAAGCTTATCTAAGCCAAAGCGCCCAGCTATACCTAGAGGTACTGATCTATAGTTTGGAGAAAGTATGGAGTTTAACAACTAGTTTCCGTGCAGAGAAATCACGTACACGTAGACACTTAGCCGAATACTGGCATCTTGAGGCTGAGGCTGCATGGTATAATATGGAGGATATGATGCATGTAGCTGAGGAGCTAGTATCCTATATCGTCGGCCGCGTCCTTGAGGAGAGGAAGAAAGAGTTACGTGATCTTGGGAGAGACTTGAAAATGCTTGAGAACGCTGTTGATACCCCTTATCCACGTATACGTTACGACGAAGCTATAGAGATCCTTCAGAAGAAGGGCGTTAGGATCGAGTGGGGCGATGACTTAGGTGCTGATGAAGAACGTGTATTAACTATGGAGTTTGATAAGCCGTTCTTCATAACGCATTTCCCTAAAGAGATTAAGAGTTTCTATATGAAACTAGACCCTAGTGATGAAAGATATGCATTAGGTTTTGACTTATTAGCTCCAGAAGGTTATGGCGAGATCATAGGTGGTGGTGAGCGTGAAGATGATTATAATAAGCTTTATCAGAGAATATTAGAGCAAGGCTATAACCCCGAGGACTATAAATGGTATCTCGACCTAAGACGCTATGGATCTGTACCACATAGTGGCTTCGGCCTCGGCGTAGAGAGGCTGGTTATGTGGATCGCTGGTCTAGACCATATTAGAGACGCTATACCATTTCCGAGATTCCGTGGCAGGATCTATCCATGAAAAATACTGGTTAACATGGTCTTGCATTTCCGTCCAAGTATTCAATATTATTATTTTATTCCACATAATGTTTCACCTACATCAGTGTTTTGAATTCAATAAATATTATTTGCTCATCGTTTCACATTGTTATTGAAATAATACTTATAGCCTCTATACCTCTGTAGAGGCTTTTTCGTGGTAGGCGAAGACATGGTTTATGGTGTATTATATGGATCCTTGTATTATCTTGTTTTTCGACATAGTTTTAATGATTATTTTACTGGTTAGGAAGATACCTTTATGGGCTATATTCCTAGTTATCGGTTTAACAACCTCGTTATCCATTGGGGGTACTTTTTTCGTAGTAAATGTCTTCTATAAAGTCTTAGTCGATAGTAATACTTGGGATTTAGTCGTTATAATGTTTCTAATATCAGTTCTAGTCTCTACTTATCGTATATCCGGATTTATAGATAAGTTGGGAGAGGAATTAACTCTTTTTCTACGTAGGCCTCGTTTAATAGCGGTTATTGTACCTGCTGTGTTAGGGCTTCTCCCAGTACCAGGTGGAGCGTTAATGTCTGCTCCGATCGTTGACCGCGTTGGTGATTATCTAGGTCTTAGTCGTACACGTAAGTTGTTCGTCAACGTATGGTTTAGACATATCATCTTCATAGTTTATCCATTAAGCACTGTTCTCGTATTGACTGCTGTTTTAACTGGTTCTAACTTATGGGATCTAATTGTCAAGCAATTGCCGATAGCAGTTCTCATGGCCGTGATCGGTTTTATACTCGGTTTTCCGCGTAAAACTAGGGATCAAGGCCTTGAGGATTACCTACGTAGAGATTGTGATAAAAGAGTTTTATTTAAGACTTTTACACCTATATTGGCTACGATAGTATTGGCTATTCTACTCTCGCCTTTAATTGATTACCGTTTTCCACTACCCGTTAATCGTTTATCAATGATCATAGGCGTATCAGCCGGTATATTGATTTTAAAATATACTGCTGGAATAAATGCTTGTAAACTATGTAGGATTATGGTTTCACGTGAAGTATTGGAGTTGACTTTTATTGGTTTTACAGCTATGTTTTTACGCATGGTTTTCTCTATGATAGACTTGAAATGTATAACGAGTTATATCCCATTATCTAACCCGTTAATACTAGTTATCACTATACCTATTTTATTCTCATTAATAGCCGGCGTAGCTAGTAGTAGTGTGGCGTTATCAATATCTATACTTGCTGGGATAGTCGAGTTCGATGTTAAAACTGCTTCGCTTATTTACCTCTCAGCCTTCATGGGCTACTTGGGTTCACCACTACATCTATGCTACGTCTATACTGCACAGTATTTAAAGACTCCATTGGTGAAAGGATATAAGTACATGTTACCAGCAATAGCTTTAACATTAGGAGCTACGTTATTGTTCTATACAATAATATGGTGAAAAGGAGTTGGTAAAAGAACTAGCTAATATAGTTGAACTATTACGTCGTAGGTATGGTGCAATAGATAAATCTAAGTTCATAGCACAAGTAGTGCGTGGAAAGAGTTTATTCGAGTTCTTAGTAGCTGTTATGCTTAGTCAAAATACTAGTGATGTAAACGCTATTAAAGCATATGAGAGGCTAAAGAAGAAATTAAGCGGTGAAATAACGCCTAAGAAAATACTAGACACTGATCTCGAAGAATTGGTTGAAGCTATAAAACCAGCGGGGATGTATAGGCAGAGAGCTTTAAGGATCAAGGAATTAGCCGAGATATTCAGTAAACCCGGTTTTGTCGATGAGTTGCTAGAAACTATTAGTAACGATGATGTTGAAAATGCACGTAGAATACTTATGGGTTTACCGGGCATTGGAGCTAAAACAGCTGATGTCGTTCTACTTATGTATTTCGGTAAACCAACTTTCCCCGTAGATACACATATAACTAGGATTACTAAGAGACTTGGTTATCTTGATAGAACTAGTTATGAGGATATAAGGAGGTTTTGGATGAAAATACTTAAGCCAGAAGATTATCTAGAGGCTCATCTCCTCTTAATCACTCATGGCAGGTTAACTTGTAAAGCACGTAACCCAGGATGCAGTGATTGTGTGTTGAAGAGATACTGTAAATACTATTTAAGCAGGAAATAGATCTTATTCCGTCTACTCGTTGAATATGTGAATAAGGAATTATATCCTAACACTATAGTTGGTTAAACTCATAGTGGTGAATATGGCGATACACTAGTATGATCTTCCGATGACACGGTGTTATATAATGATTTATAGGAGCTTATACCCAGTCTATATATTGACTTTTATCAGGGGGTTCGGCGTTGCTAGTTACATGTTATTATATCCATTATATCTCTTATCGTTGAACTATGCTATTAGGGATATTGGTGGTTTTACAACGTTAGGTTCTCTTCCAGTTCTCTTACTCATACCATTCTTCGGCTATTTAGTCGATCTTGGTTGGAGCCGTGAAATATTATTATTGTCTGGCTTGTCACTTGGACTAGCAATGATACTACCAGTTCTACTACCTTATTACCCGGTGCTTATTTTATCTTATACTTTACTTCTACATTAGTATGCATACTTGGATGCCCGGTAGAATGAAAGCTATAGCATTAGTTGTTCCAACTACTATGTTGGGTAGGGTTTACGGGTTATTTAGCATAATATTCAATGGTTCACGCACTATAACACCTTTTATCCTTGGTAGAATAACTTATCTAGGTTATGGCTATTTATTATTAAATACTGGTTTAATCGTTATATTGGTAACTATCTTGATGTATATAGAGCTATTATATTCTCTTAGAGACATTAATAGAAAAAGTATTAGGAAATACGATTTACTTAATAGCTATATAACATTATATAGTTTTCATGGATGAAGTGCTTTTCCATTAATATTGTTTACAGGCATTGATGCTATGGCCTGGAGGTTATGGTTCCCTATTCTAAATGCTTATTTTAAACAATACCGTGGTCTCACTGATCCACAGATTGGTGATTTTATGACATTTGTTGGTGTATCAATGCTTGTAACCTCATACATAGCTGGTAGTATCACTGATTATTTAAAGCCACGCAAAAGCCTTATAATATACGAGTTACTCGGTGTTTTTGGCGTTATTTTTCTTCAATTTGAGCAACCATTACTATTCATAGCTGCACCATTTATTGGTTTTAGTATTGCTTTCTGGGTTACTGCATATAATTCGTTGATAACAACATATTATGGATACAACTCTATTGGTAGGTTGAGAGCAGTAACTGATATGACACGAGCCGTCACTGGGGTTCCAGCACCTTTAGTAGGTGGATACTTAATGTCTATAAACCCGTTGATAACATTTACTTTGAGCTTAGCTCTAATGTTAACAGCTATAGTACCTTTATCATTGATTGAGAGTGAGGAGAGGCATTAACTAGTTACTTTTCTTTTAATTAATTCATATAGCTTAACCATGATCTTGCCAGCCTTGCCTCTCAATACATAATCGGCTATGTTAGTTATAGCTGTATCCTGTACATTAACTTCGATAACCACACCACCCCTCTCTTTAACGATATATGGGATCATGGCTGCTGGATATACTACTCCGCTAGTTCCAATAACTATTATTACATCTGCTTTCGATGCATGCTCAACTGCTTTTCTCCACTCATTTTCGGGAAGTGGTTCTCCAAACCATACTACATCGGGTCTTAACAAGCTTCTACATTGGGGGCAACGTGGAGGTATTTCCTCGGGTGGTTTATCCCATGTAATGGTGTATCCACATTTTATGCAACGAGCTCTACGTATATTACCATGTAATTCAACAACACATTTAGACCCAGCCTCTCTATGTAGCCCGTCAACGTTTTGGGTGATAACACATTTAATGACGCCTAGCTCTTCTAGCCTAGCTAGTACTTTATGTGCTGGATTGGGCTTGGCTTTAAACACTAGCTCTAACCTCCACTTATACCATTCCCATACAAGTTTTGGATTCCTCGTGAAAGCCTCTGGAGTAGCTAATTCTTCCGGCTTATACTTCTCCCATAATCCTCCTGCACCACGAAAAGTAGGTATACCG
Organism: uncultured Desulfurococcaceae archaeon; assembly: GCA_964625205.1. Taxonomy (GTDB): domain Archaea; phylum Thermoproteota; class Thermoprotei_A; order Sulfolobales; family Desulfurococcaceae; genus CAZVAW01. Next base: position 73,609 of record CAZVAW010000001.1, on the reverse strand, counting down.
CTCTCGGCAGATATTCCTGCACCAGTAAATGCTATACAGTATCTTGACCCTATGATCATCTTAGCTACATCTTTTAGTATATTTTGCATGTTTAACCCACCATAGGATAATAATCTATTTTTACTAGAAATATAGCTTCTAACCGTATATAGTAGCTACTCGTTTAAAGGAATAACGTGGACCAGGGGTGTATGATGTGGATTTATTGATGGAGGCTTTCTACGCTACTATATTGTTTCTATGGGTTGCCTTTATAGTATACTTCGTGACGAGAAAACTCTATGATGCGATGAGAAGATGTGGGTTATCGCATGTTAAAGCCGTATATTATAACCGGAAAATAATACATATAGTTGCTGGTGGCCTCGTAGCATTACTTGTTCCTTTCCTCTTTGAGACACCATATATGGTTTTGGTAATGGTGGCTATACTTGCTATTTTAACGTATCTGCCCCATAGGATTGGTAAGTTAATGTATTGGTTTCAAACAAGCGATAACATGTACGAGGTCCATTTCATCATATCATGGGGTATTGTGATGACGTTGTCATGGCTATTTTTTAATGGTAATTGGTGGTATGGTGTGGTACCAGTTGCTTTTATGGCTTTCGGCGATGGCGTGACTGGTATTGTTAGAAACGCTATATATAATCGTAGGACCAAGGCTTGGATCGGTAATTTAGCAATGGCTCTCGTTACAGTACCGCTTGGATACGCTATATTCGGCTATATAGGCGGGTTAGCTGGTCTTGTAGCAAGTATTATTGAGCATTATGAGATCAAGCCATTTATAGATGATAACTTAACTGTGCCTTTAACGAGTTTTCTAATAATTATACTGGGTAGTAGTATGTTGACATAGAGCATTCACTACACGATCAAGCTGATTAGGAAATCATTGACATTAGTACCAGTATAGCCGGTATAGATCGCTCTACCTAGTTCTTTGAAGAACACATAACTATTATTCTCGTTGAGGAAAGACCGTGGATCAAGCTTTTTCTCTCTAGCTTCTCTAACCACATTATTATCTATAATAGCTCCAGCCGCTGGACTATTACCATCGATACCGTCACTACCCATACATGCAAATATTATCTTGGAGGCAGTAGTTAGTTTTTCTAGTTCTAAAGCTATTGATAAGCAAAGCTCTTGATTACGGCCACCCAAACCTTTTCCCTTCACAGTAACCGTTGTTTCACCACCAGCTATTAGAGCAGCAGGCTTCGCTATCGGTATATCGTGATCTACTATGCTCCACGCTATAGAAGCTATTACACGGCCGACTTCACGAGCTTCTCCATATAGGTATGGTGTGAGGATTAACGCGTTATAACCTAGTTCTAATGCTTTATCACGCATTTTCACGAGCGACGAATAATTACTAGCTACTACTAGGTTATAGACCCGGTTAAATATTTGTTCACCCGGCTTTAAAGTCTCTGGTACTAGGCCTTTAACTCCTTTCTCCACATACTCTCTTATTCTCTCTGGTATTTCACGCCATAACCCATATTTCTCCAGTATATTTTTAACGTCATGATAGCTAGTCGAATCCGGTGCTGTTGGGCCAGAGGCTATTACGTCTATCCGGTCTCCTATCACGTCGCTTATGATGAGGGAGACAACCCATTTGCTACGTATATATTTTAGTAACTTACCTCCTTTAACACGTGATAAGTGTTTACGTACAGTATTCAACTCGTATATATCAGCGCCTCGCATCATTAATTCACGTGTAATACTGCTTATTTCCTCAATACCTAGATCATTAGCTGGGACTTCAAATAATGCTGAGCCACCGCCAGATATTAGTACGAATAATAGATCGTCTTCACCTACCTCGTTCTCTAGATAATCCAGCATCTTATGAGAAGATACTAGGGTGTTTCTACCGGGATATGGGTGATCACCTTTTAACACCTTGATCGGCCCAATATCCTCTGCTGGTTCAGGAGCTATTACTATACCGCCGTATATGGAGTTGTCTAGGATACTATATAGTGCTTGAGCCATTTTAGTCGAGGCTTTACCAAAGCCGATCACGTGTACGCGTTTAAAACCACTATATGATCGCTGGTTAACTATAATCTTGCCATCAACCACGCTTACATATTTCTTAACAGCATACCATGGATCAGCTTCTCTTAACCCAGTATATAGAATCTCTAAAACATGCTTATAGAGTGGACTATTTTTAACTAGCTCGTCATAGTTTTTGAAAACCGTGTTTAAACCCATATTCCCCGCCATAGAAAAAGAAATAGTCTTAGCTAAGATAATATGGTTTAGTAATAGCTTAGGAACTATTGTCGGGCATGAATGTTTATAACAGCTTTATAGATAAATGTGATATTAAGCTATTCGAGTGTGTAGGGAAATGTGTGGTTTAAACACGGTTGAACCTTGGCTCGTGGTTTATGAGTATTTACATGGTAGGGTTAAGAGAGAAGATCTTGTTAATAAGCTTTACAAATTACTATCTAAGCCCTATGGTTCCCCGGATTATCTCTTAGGGCTTGAATTGTTGAAAGCGGTGAAAAGCCAATTACCTATGGATAAGCTTATCGAGATATTAAAACCTCTTCGTGAATTGAAAGAGAAGCTATATAATGATACTGATCCAGAGAATATAGTTAATGAGTATTCTAGAGACTATAGCGTATCAATGGGTTTACTAACCCTACTAGAAATCTACCCGTTCATCGGTCTTGTCGATAAGCTTGATAAACGTATTAGAGAACTTACTATCAAGGCTTTCCATGAGATTAGAGGCGATAGGTTGTGGGAGTTTCTAAGAGCTGTGATCCACGGCCCTATAGCTTCATTACCACCAACACATATGGTTAAGTATCTAGAATTTCTCTCCAACCTCAACCTAGATCGTGATATGGATTTATTAAAGTTTAAAATAGACTTGTTAAACATGATCCTCGAGGATTACCCGGTTAAAGTCTTCGTAGAAAACCCCGGCTTAGTTGAGCGTATTGGGTTAACCTTGGATGAAATAGGTAAGGCATTGTTAGAGGATGTTGATAAAGAGTTTATACGTGGAGTTTATAGTGATTTAACAGTACTTGTAAGTGGTGTTAACAAATTATGTGGTGTAGAGGGTGGAGTAAGTGTTTGTAAAAGGATCTATGAAATAGCTGGTGATACTATTAAGAAATTATATGAGGAGATAAGTAGAAACAAATTATATCCTTAAGCCCCCCTAATGAAGCATTACTATCTAGTCTATCTTATATTTTGAAACATTAATGTTGCTTCGTTATCCATTAGTAATGGTTAATCTAGTGATCATGTTTGATCTATAAATGATAATAGATATACTCGTGTAATAACCTTAATACTCTATTAGAGGCTATACAGGTGATTATAACTGATCGATAAAAGTAGAGAGAGGGTTAGGTATAGGATTGGATATCTTGTTTTGAAGAAGAAACCACGTATTGGTTATTTAAGGGAGAAGAAGGTGAGATAATTGGGTGTTAGAGTTAAGCTTAACGTGTCTATCGGTGATAAAGAATTTACTATAATAGCTTTATTAAATAGTGGTTTTGAAACCGATACGCCTCAATTACTTATCCCCTACAGGTTATTGAGAGAACATGGAATAGATCTTTCTCTTTTAGGAGAATATGTTGTTAAAGAATATGTAACGGCGGGAGGCTCGGTATCTCTAAGTATTTATCCTCGAAAGTGTAAGGTGAAAGTTGTTGAAGAAGATCGTGAATCGAATGAAGTATATGCTGATCTTGTTGTCTCGTTTATAGATACTGAGCCTCTCGTTAGTGACGCGTTGATCGAAGAACTTGGTATTATTATACTGAACCCGAGGAAAGGATATTGGAGATTTAATGATGACCCTATTGATAAAATTAGGTTTTCTAAGATGACGTAAGAGCAGTGATTGCCCGGCTTATTTCTCGCCTTATATTAATACTAAGAGGCTAAGGCTAGACGAGAGATTGGTTATAGAGGCATTGCTGTGAGTAATGCTATTATTGGTGGTGTGATTGCTGCTGATATGTTTGATAAACTATTCACGATCGCAATTGCTGTCTCTGGTTCACTTGTCTTATTAGATGCTATTCCACGTATCACTGGCCTTAATATGCGGGAACCCGTTATTGTTAACGCGATAACTAATACTACAATGTATGGGTTGTTAGTTAAAGGTAGTAGTATTGGTGTAACGATCATGAAAGTCCCCGCTAGTAGTACTTCACGTTCTCTACCATATTTCTCCTGAATATGCGAGGCTATGTAGCCCATTAGTAAACCAGTATATCCAGCTATACTCCATAGATTTCTAACCATTGGCTCGTCATAACCAGTAATGAACTTCACATACGCGAATAAATAGTCTTTCAATAAACCATTAACTCCTCCAACCAACATGATCAATGGAATTAATGTCTTGAGATCACGTAGCCCTTGAGTTAATGTTCCACTAGCTTTCCTCTTAACTATTAATCGCTCACTTGGCGAGATCAGGACATATATTAGTAGGTATAGGTAGCCAGCAGTATATCCTATAACATATAGTTTATCAGGGCCTAGTGTCACGTATATTAGTGATCCTAGCTGGTAACCAGCGTATCCAGCTATAGCTCCTAATAAAAAGTATATACTGAAACCACGGCTTCTCCACTGGGGTTTTAAACCACGTGCTAAAAGGCTTTGCATAAGAGGCCAGAATAGCCCCGAGGAAAAACCAGTTAGTAACTGTAGAGCTGGATAATAGAGTGGCGGGACTATACTGTAGAGGTAATAGCTCGTGATCAATAACCCGAGGCCTAGTCCCCCGGTTGTTCTAGCTGAGTATTTCCGATACAATGGCGCGTGTATAAGTGAAGCAAATGATCGGGCAAACATAAAGCCTAGGGTTAACAATGAAACCCATAACAACCCATGTTTCTCTAGGACTTCGAGACTAATATGTGGAGTAACAATACCAGATAAAACCATAACATAAACAACACTAACCATAGACGTATAGAAAGACTTACGATCAACAATTATATTATTAAACAATCCAGACCAGCACCCATTAATGATATTCGTGTCTCAAAGTTAACCATGTATTAAATATAACAGAAGATATAAAGAATTACTTTTAATCATTAATCGTAAATTGCAAGATATTTTTCTATATTTGACCGCATAGTTTATTCTTATCGAGCTAATATTTCGTATCTCGGGTGTATAGTTGATTGGGTAGGAAGTATTTACGTATGATTGCTAAAGAAGTTTTGGGCGAGGAGCTTGCTAGGAAGATTTGGGGTCGTATGGAGATTATTGGTGATATACTTGTTATTCGTATCCCATTTGATGTTAAGCCTGAGGATCTAAAGCCTCTCGCCGAGCGTGTGTTGAAGGAACTACCGTATATTAAGAGTGTTTGGGGCGGGTTACCGGGTGTTAAGGGGGAGTATAGGCTTAGAGAATATATTCATTTAGCTGGCGAGAAACGTAGTGAGACAATCTATAAAGAATACGGTTGCAGATTCAAGATCGATTTCACCAAGGTCTATATATCGCCTTCGCTTAGCTACGAGCATTATCGTGTAGCTCAACTAGTTGAGCCTGGTGAGACTGTTACGAACATGTTTGCTGGTGCTGGTTTCTTCAGCATACTTATAGCTAAGTATAGTAAACCCAAGATAGTATATAGTATTGATATTAACCCAGATGCTTATCGTTACATGGTTGAGAACATCAAGTTAAATAAGGTTGAAGATAAAGTAGTGCCTATCCTAGGTGATGCTGCCAAGGTTATTGAGGAAAAACTACAGAATACAAGCGATCGCGTTCTCATGCCTTACCCAGATATAGCGTTAGACTACCTCATATACGCTGTTAAAGCACTAAAGGATAAGGGGTGGATACATATATACCTACATGTTGAGGCAGCTAAAGAGGAGGATCCAGTTAAAAAAGCTGAGGAAATAGCCCGTGAAAAACTAGAAGAACTAAATGTAAGAGAGTACACGTTCAAATACGGTAGGATAATAAGACCAATAGCACCGAGAAAATACCAAGTGGTACTCGATACCTTTGTCTATAAATAGTATGATCGGTGTATAAACCTAGATACTTTAAATTTTATTCAGAAATTCTAGCTAACCCGAGAACTATAGTTATGATAATGTTAAAAAGAATATCTCATCTCCTTCTTCTACTTGGCTTAGAAGTTTCAACTTCGATCGCTCTTATACCTACTCCTAATAGTTTCCTCATAACAGCGTCTAGGAATTTAACGTGGAATCCTTTCTGGCCGACAAATGCTCCGAATGCTTCTGATTCTACTTTGACGACTAGGTCTGGGCCTGCGAAGTCTACGTCTGTTATAAACTTGTATACCCAGCTTACTGGATGTATTGCTCTTATGAATGGGCGGAAATCTAGTGACAGTTCTACGGCTCTTAATCTTAGCCCGGTATCGGCTTCGACAGCTTCTATTCTCTCACCACCTCTACCGATTACTCTTCCTAAGTATCCTTCCTTAGCTATTATCAAAGCATCTGGCGTGTGTTCTGATTGTATATTGAATGTCTTCTTCTCCTCGATAAACTCTACAACCGTTACTATATCGGCGTCTGGTGCATGTATTCTTATTGAGTCAAGGATTTGTTTTTCGGAGTCACTAAGGCTTCTACTACGCATCCATGTCTCAAGCAATAGTCTTATACCACGTTTAGCGCCGGGCCTAACAATATCTTTTAAACCTAGATCTATTACTTTGGCCGACTCTTCGCCTAACAGGATCTCTCTCAACAATGATGCACTATCACGTGTACCTACAGTTCTTTGGAAGACGGGGTCTCCAGCTACTATGAATCTACTATTATTACCTATCCTGATCATTATCTCTACAGCACTCTCAACCGGTATACATTGTGCGTCGTCAAGGAATATTATTGAGTCATCAAATGTTCTTCCACGTAGATAATGCGTGTCAGCTATTACTATCTTCCCCTCCTTGATCATCTCATCTACTTTCCCCCACTCTATAAACCCAGACAATATGTCTTTAAGATAGTTTGTCGCTAGATCATAGTATAACTCGCCAATATCAGCAGCTGTTAATTCCTTCCCTGTCACAACATCGATCACGGGCCTCGATAATATGAAGCGTTTATATTCACCACGCATAACAGCATCTATACCATATAATATACCGAATAAACTCTTACCAGAACCAGTTGGGCCAAACAACCCTATGATCTCGTATTTCTTATCAAGTAATGCTTTCTTAATTTCCTCCTGCCCAGGCGTCATAGGTTTAAGTTTATCAAATAATCTCTCCTCACTCATACCATGTCCCTCCCAACAATATTGATTTAGTTAATTTAACCATTGAATGCTAGTATAAATGTGCTTCCTCAATATTCTTCTATAATAGCTAATACACCCTATAAAAGTCAACTAAGTTAATTAGCGTTACTCATATTGGTAAATGATATGAGCTTATAAAGTATTATATGCGAGTTTTAACAATTTTATAAACAATATTAAGACAAGTACTTTAGTACTTTATCCTTTTATCATCCTTAATCCTGGATATCCTATTGTTATATAAAGGGTCCAGTTTGTATTATTAACAAGATACTCTTGATCAACATATACTGTGATTTTATATGTTAAAATAACTATTTTCCCGCTATCTAATTCTCTCAAAGGATCAAAATATTTGCTTTTCTTCAATGAGAACTCAGATAAGTGTGAAGGCGGGGTACATAGTAAACCGTAGAATCTAGAGACTGACAATGTTAATTCTAGGTTATAAGGCCATGGAATCTTCTTTCCGTTTATGAAAATATCTATTTTAATGATATAACGGATTGAACGATTATACGATGCTGTTATATTGACGTATATGCAGGGACAAATAGCTAGCATGTATGGATTCTTAATATTTGGGGTAGGGTCTATGTAAATACCTTGTCTAAAATATTCTGGGATCTTCATTGTAAAATTAAATAGGTATTCCGCTACTTTCACGTAAGTAGTATTATGGCTAAATAGTGTCGTCTTGTTATTTCTTCCTCTAATAGGAGCTATGTTGGTTAAAATGTTTATATGCTTGAAGGTGTCGCCACTATTGTATCCTATATTGTTGGGATAAATTATCGCATCAAACTTGTCACAATAATATATGTAAAAGAGGTTATGAGATACACTTAATAGCTTTATACTTCCTTTTTCACAATATGATAAATGATTATAGATTTTGAAAAAATGTGTAATTACATCTCTTTCACGTAGCTTACCTAATATTGTGAAATAGCCTAGTTTATCACCTACTCTAGCCGTCGTAAACGAAGGTAGTATTTGTTTTTGATTGTTATCCATATTATTTGAAAGTATTGAATTCATTGAAATAAGAGCTATTAAGAGTATCAATAGTACTATGGATAAAATCAAATACTTTCTCCAAATCCTAGTCTTAATACTAAATACCAATACATTAACCCATTAACGCTATTCCTTGTTAAAAATAGAATACTGATGTAATATTTATACATTATTTTGGTATTTTAAGTTATTTCGCCATGTACCGACTCATCTCATACTTTCGTTAACCAATGTGTTAAGTTTGCGCTTAAAAACAGAATAAGTCTAATAAGATGCCTTATACAATGCTCTAATGAAGACTACTTAGTATCTTTAAATGTTACGAGACTTTCAGAATGGGTAACCGCTTCTTCATCACCCAAGGGGTTCTCGGACTCCCCGAAAAATCATCATTTCCACTATAATTCCTAATTTTTACATCCACTATTTAAAACCGTATTCTTTATTAGAGGTGTTGATTATCTAATATTTAAGCGAATAGGCTAGGGGAGGTTTATTCCTTGGCTTTACGTAAATCTATTGCTTTGACTAAGAGAACAGCGGTTAAACCTACTAATGTTAAAATAACTGATACTTATATGGAGTATCAACTTGGGCAAGCACGTGTTAAGATAACCTTTGAAGCACCACCTAAATATTATATCTATGAACCAACTCTTAGCGAGGAGGGTAAGAAGCTTTTCCAACAAATACTAGAGGAACTATATCTTAGCCTTACATATGAGGAGGCCAAGGATCCTGAGAAGATAATTGCTCATGCTGAGAGAATAGCTGCTATTTTGAAAGGACTACATATTTTCAGGAGAGAACGTGAGGCTTTCCGTTACCTATTACTTCGTGAGATCCAGGGATACGGTATACTAGATGTATTGTTTAAGGACCCATATGTAGAGGAGATTAGTATCGAAGGCCCGAATATACCAGTTGCTATAGTTCACAAGGAAGTACCTGGTGCTAGGTGGATTGATACTAATATAGTGTTTAAGGATGATGATGAGCTTAACGCTTATCTTACATGGATTAGCCAGAAAGTAGGTGTTGTACCCTCGACTGCTTTCCCAATACTAGAGTATGCATTGCCAGAGGGACACCGTGTAATCGTATTCTATGGCCGTGAGGTAACAGGCCGTGGCCCTGGTATGACTGTACGTAAGTTCCCAGAAGAGCCTTTCACAGCGCCGAAACTATTAGCTTATGGTACTCTTTCGCCGTTGATGATGGCTTATCTATGGTTGTTCGTCGAGAACAAGGCTTTCATGTTCGTTATTGGCGAGATGGCTTCTGGTAAGACTACTACTTTGCAAAGCCTCTTAACACTAGTCCCGATCGATGCTAAGATCGTTACTATCGAGGACACTCCAGAGCTTAGGCTTCCACACACTCACTGGCAACCACTATATACTCGTACTAGCTTCGCAGTATCAGAATCAAGTAGTCGTACAGAGATTGGTCTGATGCAGCTATTGAAGGCGTCTCTACGTACACGTGCAGACTACGTGATCGTTGGTGAGGCTCGTGGTGCTGAGGTACAGTATCTAGTACAAGCAGCGGCTATGGGTCAGGGTTCAATGAGTACATTCCACGCCGGCTCAGCACACGAGGCTCTTGTAAGGCTTAGAAGCCCACCACTAAATGTACAGGAGTCGTTCCTCGCATTGATCTGGGCTATTGTGTTGATGAGACGTGTGCTTAGTCCACAGGGTAAGTGGGTGCGCCGTGTTGTACGTACATGGGAGATCGTTACTGGTGAGCGTGGTGTCGAGCCTATGGAGATGTTCCAGTGGGACCCAACAACTGACACCTTTACACCAGATGATCCAGAGGAGGTTATACGCCGTAGCTTCAGATTAAAGATGCTTGCAGAGATTAGAGGTTGGAGTGAAGATGAGCTTTACTGGGAGCTTAAGACTCGTATGGACTTCCTACAAAAGCTATTAGAAGAGGGTGTTACAAGCTTCGACGTTGCTAGTAAAAGGATTATGGAGTTCTATCGTGAGAGGATGAAAGCTAAGAAGTAGAGTGTAATGCACTAGTTATTATTTCGCCTAAATCGAACTCATATTCTAAATTCCTTATTCTTATTTTTACTTTCAATTCCCTATCTACCTCAAGGTTTTCTTTAAGGTTCCTAATAATATCTTGTAATGAACCGTTGAATTCTATTGATACATAGTATTCTTGTGTAAACACCGTATTACATACTTCATGTAGGTCTTTTAAACCGTTAAGTTGTGAAGCAATATTATTTAATGCCTTCTCTATACAGTTTTGATCCTTACATTTTCTTAAAAGCCGAAGGTTTATACTTAGGTTTTTCATCATATTATATAGCATTGAGAATTCCTCGTAGCATCTACATATCTTTATTGTTTTTACTGAAGATGTCTTTATCATTGATTTCTCTAGTTCACTTCTCAAAATATTTAATCTTTTGGAAACATCATAATGGTATTTTCTACGTATATCTAGTTCTTTCTTCTTAAGCTCGTGGATATTATATTTTCTTGAAAACGAGATCCATGTAAAAGTAGTTAATACGACAAGTATCACTATTAGGGATGCACCAACAGTCATTACTACTGGGAACATTAATGGATTTTCAAAAATATATGCAAGTTCTGAAGGTAAGGGTACTATGTGAAAATTGTTTTCTAGAACAGAAAAAGCCATGATCAAAGCTATAATAACTATTAATGTAACAGCTGTTCTAACTAGTCTACGTGTGTATAGATGATATTTTCTAATAGCACGATATACTCGTTGATACTCGTGCCTAAGCTTTAGATCCTCACGTGATAGTTTATCGATATTTTTCTTTAAAACTTCTATACGTCTCGCATGTCTTAGTATCTCGGCACATGCTAGACCAGCTACTTCGGCTTCCAACCTACTATGTAAACGTTCTATCCTCTCCATTATCTTATTAAAAATCTTAACCGAATCTACTTCTTTCAATCCTCAAAACCACGCATTATTTAAGAATTAATTTATTAAAACTAAATAGCGGCGGGTGCCAATAAGTACTTTATACGACCCTCACCTAGACTAAACTCTAGCTCTAACGGTGCATCTGAAGAGAACCTTAGAGTAGCTAATTCAGCTATCTTAGTTATCCCTGCTACGTATTTCAAATACTCTATCTGATACGTGGATTTACTCGGCTCTTTAACCTCTAGGGACACTAGTGCAGGCATACCAACTACTAGTTTAGTCTCGGCCACAGTAGCTCCTTTACCCCTTAAATATAGGGTTTCATTATCTGGTGCTTCGACCTCGAGAAACTCGCCAACAGTCTCAGCGTCTTTTAAGGCTTGCTTAATTACATCTATTAACACTTGTGCTTTTACGTTAAACTCTAACTGTGTCTCCGGGATCTCTGGGATCGGTACATCTAAGTTTCTGAAACGATATATTCTCTTACCAATAGATTCAATAATGATCTCTACACGATCCTCTTCAACACTCATAACAAACTTATCCCCTTTCTTGATTTTCTTCAGCATTTTGGATAAACTAGCTGTTGATAAACCAGCAACTGTTTCCTCTGGTACATCGTATTCTAGGAAGGCAGTCATAGGTATATCTATGTTGATTAGGGCTACCTTAGCCGGGTCTAATGCAACTACTTTTAAACCGTCTTGCTTGATCTGAAAAGCTACTTCATCGACAAGCTTACCTAGCGCGTCAATTATTTCCTTGAAATACTTTGCCTCAGGATATACGAGTTTAGCCATATGCTTCACCGTGGTGTCTAGCCATTAAATATGTTATTTCGTAGTTGGATATTTAACAATTATTACAAATCAGTATTTTACTTTATCTTCACTGGTTTTAGATCAAGTATCTCTAGCACCCTGTATATATCTGTTAAGAACTGATTAAATTCTTGTATAGAGACGACTAATACGTTATCATATACTCTTATAGAAGGTGTTGTTAAAGTGACTATTACGGGTATTATTTCTCTTAGATAACGAAAATAAATCCATTTATTTTTTACCCAGTTAAAATATCTCACAAATTTATTTATCCTTTCAACATGCTTACTAATGATATCAATTAGAGAGGATCTAGAGACTCCTCGGCTCCAATGTTTACAATCAATGAAAATACCACGTCCACTACCAGTATCCACCCCTATGACGTCTATCTCGAATCTAACGGGCTTAGTTACTATTAGGTTTGTTAGTATTACGTAGTTGTGTGAACCAAGTATTTCCGCAGTTACTTTTTCGAAATCGCGCCAATCAATATACCTACTAACCTCTTTGAAAGATAAGCCTTTCCTCAAGAGATAAAGTGCTAGTTCAAGTGGTTTTTCAACTATTATCTCGTGATCACGGATACTTATAATGTTTTTTATCTCTCTTAATTTATCGATAAGAACTTCTTCTGGGATACTAGTTAGGTTTGATAAGTCATGTAATAGTATTTTACGGTATTTCAACAACATTAAATAGGGGTTTCGCATATTCTCCTCTTCACTTTTTTAAACAATACTATAAGTAAATGTTTAATTAAAAGTATTCAAGAGAGGTACTGACGCCAATGGCCGATCTATATGATAAGGCTCGAGAAGAACTACTTTCTAAGCCTATCGAGGACTACTTCATAGAACCTAGTACTAGTGTATGCGAGTTAATAGAGTATTATGAGAAATCTCATGGATTCATGGCCGGCCACGTAGCTAGAGCTTCAAAAATATTATATGAGATGATACGCGAGGGAGATAAAGTAAAGAGATTCCTAGCTTTCACAGGCAATATAGTGGCAACTGGTTTAAGGGGTGTATTGGCTCAATTATTACGTGATGGTTTCTTCGACGTAGTTATAACGACTTGTGGTGCGGTGGATCATGATATAGCGCGTGGAACGGGCCATAAATACTATGTTGGTGAATGGAATGTCGACGAATCTATACTATATGATCTAGATATACATAGGCTTGGAAACGTATATGTACCCGTTGAAAGCTATGGTAGAGCTATTGAGAAGTTCACGTTGAAATTATTAGATGAGTTGGTGAAAATTAAGGATACATGGACTCCAAGCGAGTTACTACGAGAGACTGGTAAGAGAATAAACGATAAATATAGTATATTACGTGCTGCGGCCGAGCAAGATATCCCCGTATTCGTACCGGGTATTTTCGATGGCTCGTTTGGTACACAGTTAGTATTGCATAGCCAGTTCTCTGGTTTGAAAATAGATTTGATAAGTGACGAGAAGAAATTATTCGATATAGTGTTTTCTTCCGAGAAACTAGGTGCTTTGATCATAGGTGGCGGTATTAGTAAACACCATACTATATGGTATGCACAGTTTAAGGAAGGACTTGACTACGCTATATACATAACAACAGCCGTTGAATACGATGGAAGCTTAAGCGGGGCTCATCCACGTGAAGCTATTAGTTGGGGGAAGATCAAGCCAAGGGCTAAACAAGTAGTTGTGTATGGCGACGCTACTGTATTTCTACCATTGATTGTTGCTGGGGCTAAATGTCTACTACACGGGGAGAAATAATATTGGAGAATAAGGACAAAGTTATAGTCCATATAGGCTTCGATGATATTGATACACCTCATGGAGGCTGCACTACCCATTATGCCTCATTACTCTTGGTTAAATGGATTAGGGAGAGAGATCTCGAGTTAATAGATTATCCTAACCTTATACGTTTAAACCCAGGTGTGCCTTGGAAGACACGTGGTAATGGTAGTGTTGTCCTACGTTTCATGGTTAGAGAGGAGGACGAAGCTATCTCTTATTTTGAGGACGCTGTCTCTTATCTTGATGAGTATTTACGCGAGTATGGTGGTTCCTGGAGACTATATAGTCATCCTTCAATAGCCATGTATATCGGTGAACCAGATAGTGTTCTCCAATGGTTTTCGAGGAAAGCACTCTATGATCTTATACCACTTGATCTGTTGCATAGGATACTCAGTAAAATAGGCGGTAATGTAAGATACTGGATTAGCGGGAAAGGACGTGGATTGATCGGGTGTTTAGCTGGTATTGGTTATAGAATGACTAATACTGACTATACGTACGAGCTTCTTGTTTACCGATCTCACGAATACCTTGACCGTGAGCGTATGGTTGATGAAAAAAGCGTGTTAGAGATGGATAAAAAGTATGGTGGGGAAACTATATTAAACTATGATTATGAGGAGAATAGGCCATTAATAACGCCACACGGGCCTGATCCTGTTCTTCTAGGTATTAGAGGTGAGAAACCCGAGGTCTTGTTTAAAGCCTTTAAAGTTCTAGAGATATATGAGCCTACGCCTTTAGCTGTGATCTATAGGACTAATCAACATACGGATGCTCATCTTAAGGAAATCCGGGATCTAAGCGAGGTATACATATATCGTTCTATTAGGGTGAGAGTGGTTGTTTCTAGTAAGCCGCGGAGAATAATGGGTGGTCATGTGATCTTTAGAGTATCCGATGGTTATAGAGAAGTAGATGTAGCTGCTTATCAGCCTACCGGAGGATTTAGATCTATTGTCGAGAAACTAGATGTTGGTGATGAAGTAGAGGTTATGGGTGTTGTTCGTCCCCATAGTTCACGTCATGGTAAAACTATTAATTTAGAGAAATTACACGTGATTAGCGTTAAACCCAAATATGTGTTAGAGAACCCCTTTTGCCCACGATGTGGTGCACGTATGAAGAGCATGGGTAGAGGTAAAGGGTTTAAATGCCCTAAGTGCGGGTTTAAGTCAAGAGATCTCGTTAAAATTAAGAAGTTTGTAAAACGTGATCTAGAGCCTGGCTGGTATGAGCCTCCTCCACGTGCTTTTAAGCATTTAATGAAGCCTCTTAAGAGATTTGGAAGGGAGAAGAAGAGTTTTCCAAGAGTATATAGGCCGCGTAACTTTATATTGTTTAATAACGTGTTTATCGAATAAGTATTTTGGGAAGACACGTGAATAGAGCTACGCATATCATAATTGGTTTCTCAGCAGGACTTCTTGTAGGAGGTTCTAGTCTTTATTCTCTACTATATGGTGTATCAGGTGCTCTTGGCGCATATATACCCGATATTAAGCACCCACCTTATCGCCGTCGTAAATCCACACATAATATCGTGATCCCGGTTTTGCTTCTAGTAATTACATATTCCACGTATATGCTTATCTCTACGAATACCCATAACCCAATAGTACTATTCACCGCAGAAATAAGTACTAAATCCTTGTATGCTATTTCGATAGGCTGGTTAACACACGTATTTACAGATTCCTTATCAGCTGGCGGGGTTTATCCGTTATGGCCTTTTAGTGAGAAGGTCATTAGATTAACTCGTTTAAGGAGTAATAGTTTAGCCTTAAACCTATTTGGTCTACTTATAGCTTTTACACTACTTTATCTTTGGCTTATAATGAGCGGGTTAAATGATGTTGTAGAAGAGTTTATTAAAAACCTACTTCGTAGTCTTTCTTAACCCCCTACTAGCGATCACATACAGTAGTATTATGATCACGAATATGCTTATAGTGCCTGCTAATGCATATGTCATCCACTGGGCTTCGCGTTCCTTCAACTCCCTTATCTCAGCTTTAAGCTCGTCTATCTGACCACTAATGTTTAGATTTTGTGCTTTACAACGACCTAGTTCTCTCTGAGTCGCTTGTAATGTACCGTTAAGCCTAGATATTGTATTGTTTAAATCCCTTATTTGCGATGTAGCTCTATTGATCTTTTTATTGAGCTCATCTATTTTCTGATTAGCATCTGCTAAACCAATACCATAACCATGTGCTAGGGAAGCCAAGTATCCTACGATGGTCTCGGTGTCTACTAGTATTTCAGTATATTCGCCAGTTTTTGTTGCAGGATTCATTATAAAGTATCCGTAACCGATGTTTTCATAACCATTAACCATGTATTCTCTATACTTGATCAACACATAGTATTGATCATAATACGTAAGGATTTTAAAATCTATATTGTTCTCCACAAGCTCCTTAACTACTCGTGTAATGTTCTGTGTGGTTATCTTGTAAAGGCCCGGTGTAATTATTTCTAATCCCTCTATCTGATAGTTTTGAAATGTAGTGTTTTGGTAAGTATATGGGGAATAGAATACTACTTTCACATTACCAAGCATTGCCCTAATAACTAATACATACGAGTATATAGCATCAGCTAATTTTTTACCCATGATATATGCAAGGGTTTCATTAATTAAGCCCTCACGTAGAGCCAGCATTATATCTTCATATAATGGTATTTCGAAAATGTTTACAACAGCTTTTCTATAACGACAACCTACTTTCAGCGATTCATTATAGAAAGACAATACCTCGTTAAATACCCACATTATATCGTCTGGATCCATGTATTTAAAGTACTTGATGGGAAGCATAGGTATTACTTGTTTAGTGTACATGCCTAGATATTTTGATAACCAGCCCCTATGATCTCTAGAACCTAGCATGAATAGTATTAAGTGTGTATTATTTTGTCTAATTATTCTAAACTTCACATTGTATAGTCCAGGGTTTACTGAGAGGTCTTTACGTGAAATATTTAGTAGTATCAAGTCAGTATCAAGTGTATCGTTCCTAATTGTAACGTCTTTAACATATCCCTCTATACTCAGTTTATAAGTACCATTAATTATTGATACGTTGATATTCGTGTCAAGTAAGCTCCATTTTACAGACCCATTTATAGGTACCACGATTATATCTGATGATATGCTTTGCATACTATAGTTGTAGTAAGGGTTTAGCGTCCTAGAATGTTTGTTAGGATCAAGCGATCTAAGATCTATGAATAAAGTATCTATCTGCCCCCATGTATAGTTTATCGGCGTATAACTAACTGCTTCCCAAGGCTCTAGTGTTTTTTCATTCATAATCACCTTATTATCCACAACCAGAGCTTTGCCTAGATCCCATGTTGTATTGACTAATAGTAATTCATAATATAGGGAATTATATGGGGGATCGGGATCAATCGTTATAACTAGCGTTCTATTGCTCTCTATCATTTTATCTAATTGATCATTAGTCTTTAGCAAGTTTAGAGGAAGACCTGGCACGTAGATTATGAAGTATTTATAGTATTGTGCATGTGTTATCAAGGCAGGAAATAATGAGAATATAGTTAGCGTAAGTAACAGTATCGCAGTAAACTTGTATAAATCCGTACTTGATCACCCCATATCTCTATTCAGTTGAGCTTCTAGTTATTTAATCAGATACCACATGTTGAGTATAAATAATTATCTGGTAAGGAAATATTGAAGAGAACTTTAATAAAACAAATATAATAGTAGAACGAGATTGTTTTGCCTCTCTAAGGATAAAGACTATATAATTATCTAGGGGTATATGATCTTGAGGGTTTTAGTAACTGGCCTTGTCCCCTATGATGCTGGTAAAACAGAGTTTGTATTAAACATGATTGATGCTTTAGAACAAGTTGGTATTAAACCCAGTTATTTTAAACCAGTTGCCGGACATGATGGTTGGTATCAATACGATACCTTATTCTATACATTTGACGCTAAACTATTGATTGGCCATGACGCATTTATTGTTGCCGAGAAACTAGATATGCTTGATAAACTGTACCTGATCTCTCCCCTCGACATCTTAACTTTCCCAGTAGATCCTGTAAAACTACATTTTAGTATGCCTAGCTACATGGAGCATATGAGCTATATCGGTAAACGCGTTGTACTTATGAGGTTTACATATATTTTCGGAGATAAACAAAACTATAAACACTTATACTATATCTGCTATGATACATTAGGAAAAGTGAGTAGTGACTTTGAAAATGTTTTTAAGGAGGTACTAGACAGTATTAAGGCTAACAACTCGTTCTTTATCGAGACAACGACAGCCCACGTGGAGAAACTATTGAACACCCCCAAGATCTACGAGTTAATAGATACTTATAGAACCTATCTTGAAGAAACCGATTTTCTAATCATTGAGGGATACAATGATGTTTCCTCACCAACACTCGGCTCTCTAGACGTCGACTATGTCGTGGTGGTAGCCCCTGGTAAAGCATTACTTTATAGTGGTGAACGATATCGTATGGCTGTCAAGTTATTATCTTATCGCGGATATCCTTGGACTATTAAATCCTCTAATGTAGTGGAAGTTGTTGGTAAACCGTTGAAGATCTATGATATACCAGTTAAAGCATATAGTGAGAGGTTGAGAAGAGTGTTTGAAGAGATAGTGGGGTTTATAACCCGCGAGGATTAGAGGATTAGTATTAAAGGTGTCTAAAATGGAGTATGTAGAGTTAAGAAGACATGGATATCGTAAAGGACTAACCAGTACCGAGTATGCATTGAATATTGTGAATATTCTGCTTAAAATGGTTAATGATGAGAAAGAGTTTATCAGAACATACTATGTTGTCGTGGACAAGGTTTTACGTGAACGACCAAGTAATATGGCATCGGTGAATATTTTACGTGGCATAGGTTCTTATTTATTGGAAAACGGTTTCAACGGCATTAGAGACTATATAGTAGGGCTTATAGATAAAATTGAGAAAGCATGTGAGGAAACCGCTATTATCGCTAGTCATCGTATTGTTGAAAAAGATGTTCTAATGACTTTGAGTGATAGTTTATGTGTTAGGAAAATGTTTAAACACTTAGTTGATAGAGATGTTGAGTTCGAAGTTTATGTTTTAGAGTCAAGACCTGGTATGGAGGGTTTGGATCTCGCTGATTATCTCGATAAACTTGGTGTAAAGACTAATTTAGTAATAGATTCTGCGGCTCGTTTCTTCGTTAAGAATGTTAAAAAAGTAGTTGTGGGTGTTGAGGCATTGGCTGTTAATGGTGCTGTAGTGGGTAAAGTGGGTACTAGTCTATTATCCTTGGTTGCCAACGAGGCACGTGTACGTGTATTTGCTCTTGCACCACTTTATAAGCTTAGCTTTGAGACAATACATGGTGAACTCCTTGAACTGCCAGAGGGTGATTGGAGCTATTTAATGGATGAGGAAGTTAGAAAAACATTACCACAGAACTATAGTGCCCGTGTACCAGTATTTGATGTTACACCACCGCACTTGATCGATGGCATAGTCACTGAGTATGGTTTATTCGCACCACAAGCAATACCAGTGGTTTTGAAGCAGATATATGGTGTTTATCCGCCTAAAGTCGAGTCCTTAGAACATATTGTTTCACAGATCAAGGAGAAATGGGGTGAGATTAGATGAAGGTTCCAGACGAGGTTTTGAAAATAGCTGATGATATAAAGTATATGAGGATTAGGGGAGCTGGTAAAATAGCTAGAGCTGCTGCTCAAGCTCTCAAGATAGCTGCCGAGAAATATAGTGGTCCTAGTGATGTTGAAAGCTTTAAAAAGTATATGGGTAAAGTAGCTGATATACTTATATCAACTAGGCCTACGGCTGTTAGTCTCCCGAATGCTGTATTATACGTTATGTTTAGTCTTGAGAAAACAAGTGGTAATGTCTCGGAGCTTAAAAAGGCTGTCGTTGAAGCTGCCGAGGAGTTTATTCGTGAGAGTTTAATGGCGCTTGAGAAAATCAGTGAATATGGTGCTCGTAGGATTAAAGACGATGCTGTAGTATTAACGCATTGTCATAGCACTGCTTCGGTCTCAGTTATTGTTAAAGCGTATAAAATGGGTAAGATCAAGAGAGTATATAGTACTGAGACAAGGCCTTTTTATCAGGGGAGAATCACTACTAGGCAATTGTTAGAGAACGGCGTTCCGGTTATCCAGATACCGGATAGTGCTGTCCGACTTATCATGCATGAAGTTGATCAGGTAGTTATAGGCGCTGACACGATTGCTAGTAATGGTGCTGTGATAAACAAGATCGGAACTAGTCAGATAGCGTTAGCTGCACATGAAGCACGTGTCCGTGTATTCGTCGCTGCTGAAACTTATAAGTTCTCCCCGATGACTGTCTTCGGCGAGCTAGTTTCAATAGAGTTTAGAGATCCTACGGAGATTGTGCCGAGGGAGTGGATCAATGAACACCCGAATGTCGAGGTTTTAAACCCAGCATTTGATGTTACGCCACCAGAGTATATTGACGCGTTGATAACGGAGATAGGTGTTATACCGCCTCAAGCAGCTATACTTGTGTTAATGGAGAGAATGGGGTGGGCCTTGGAGAAAATTAAACTAGGGCGTTTAGATAAGATTAAGTTAGAGGACTTGATTGAGGAGTAAACCTTGGATAAAGAGAAGATAAAGAATAGGATTATTGAACTAATAGATAAGAATACACGCAATGGCCCTAAGATAGCGTTTTACTCAGATCCAAAAGTAGCTAATCTGATCGACGAGTTATATAGTAGGTGGGAGAAAAATAACCGAGTAGGAATACCTTTAGACTATGCTAATGATGAGGAGATGAAGTTTCTCTATAATATCGCGTTAAAATACTCCAACATATCAGATGCTGAAGCATGGACTCTATATTTAAGTAGAGAAGGAAGCGACATTAACCCAACATTAGAGGAGCTTGCAGAAGCGGAGGAGGAATCTAGGAAAACATCGATTTTGAGAAGAATATTCTGGTTCTTAATACCGGGTGAAAGATAGTTAATCCATTATCTTTTTATCGTATAGCTTTCATATAGTGTTTATTATGATAAAGTATTTCGTCAAGGTTCGTGGAAAATGGAATTCATATTTATAGCGTTAAAGAGCATAGGAAAGAATAATTATAATAGACTAGTTTTGAAAAATGATAAACTAGTAATTAATAAGAGAGAATTCTTAATAGACGAGATCTCCAGGATTGAGGCAGAAATCACCGAGCATATAAGGGTTATCGAGTATTTAGGTAGAAATATAACTGAGAAAACCTATCCCTCAGGTATTATAAAATTCAAGCTTAAAAACGGCGATGAGGTCGAGGTCGAAACTCTTAATCCTTTGACAAAGCTTGAAGAACTTGTCCTTAAACTAAATATTATATATGATAGACTTGGTAAACCTAAGCTTTATGTTAGTGAATCCTCTACTTATAAGAGCGTATATAGTCGTGAATAGCTTTTCGAAGGATTTATTTAGAATTATAATTATAACAAATCTATTGATGTGGTGTCTCTATGGTTAATAAAGAAGAACTTAAGAAGAAAATTATCAGCGTGTTAGAGAACATTGTTGACCCAGAAATAGGTATTGATGTATATAATCTCGGCATGATATATGGTATTGAGGTTATTGATGATAAACATGTTAAGATAAAAATGACACTCACAACCCCTATATGTCCATTAGCAAATGTTATCCCTATGATGATCATGGAAGAACTTAAGTCAAAACTCGGCATCGAAGCTGATATCGAATTAGTATATGATCCTCCATGGACTCCTGAGAAAATGACTGAAAAGGGTAGGAGATTGTTTAAAGAGAGATTTGGTTATGATATAGTAGAGGCTTATAGGTCGATGTATGGT
The DNA here is from genome assembly GCA_964625205.1 of uncultured Desulfurococcaceae archaeon. Taxonomy (GTDB): domain Archaea; phylum Thermoproteota; class Thermoprotei_A; order Sulfolobales; family Desulfurococcaceae; genus CAZVAW01. The sequence continues at coordinate 51,798 of CAZVAW010000001.1, read as the reverse complement.
TCTCCTCAATAAGGGTGTGGATAACACTTTTTAGTATTACGTGTATTTTGAGAAATACATAGTATAGTATATGGTGTAGTATATTTGTGGAGCGTATTAAAACTATTACGTGAAAACCCGGAGGAGCTAAAAGAGCATGTTAAGAAGAGATTTATGGATCCAGCAATAGTTGATGAAGCTTATAAAGTGGATGTTGAGTGGAGAAAACTACTCACTGAGATCCAGAAGCTTAGACATAAGCACAACGTGATGAGTAAGGAGATATCCAAATTAACTGGCGAAGAACGATTAAAGAAAGTTGAAGAAGCTCGTAGTCTATTACGTGAGCTTGAGTCTATGGAGAAGAAGTTGAAAGAGCTGGAAGAGCGTAGAGAGAAGCTTCTCTTATCACTACCTAACCTAGTCCATGAATCTGTACCTATAGGTCCGGATGACACGTATAACATACCTATTCGTTTCTGGGGTAAACCAAAAGTTTGGGTTGGGTATGTAGAAGCTTTTAAGGAGCAGACTGAGAAGTATGGGTTTAAGGTTGACTATGAGGTTATTGATTGGAAACCAGTTGGTCATGCTGATATGCTTGAAAATGTGCTTCGCTTAGGCGATACTTTTAAGGCTGGCCAAGTAGCTAGTAGTAGGTTCTACTACTTGTTCAACGATATAGTGTTTCTAGATATAGCTTTACTAGCTTACGCGATCGATTACTTGACAAGCAAGGGGTACACATTAGTATTGCCCCCATATATGTTGAGGTATAACGTGTTAATGGGTGTTATAGATATTGATACGTTTAAAGATGCGATATATAAGATCGAGGGTGAAGACCTATATTTAATAGCTACTGCTGAGCATCCATTAGCTGCATTACATGCTTGGGAGGAGATCCCTGAAGAAAAACTACCATTGAAATATGCTGGGATAAGCCCATGTTTCCGCAGAGAAGCAGGTGCTGGTAGTAGAGATTTAAAAGGAATATTTCGTGTCCACCAATTCCACAAGGTAGAACAATATGTTTATGCTAAACCTGAGGAAAGCTGGGATATTATGGAGGAGTTAATAGGCAATGCTGAATATTTATTTCAGGGATTAGGTCTACCATATAGGATTGTTAATATAGCTAGTGGTGACCTCGGTGCCCCAGCTGCTAAGAAATATGATCTTGAGGTATGGATGCCTGCTCAAGGCAAGTACCGTGAAATGGTTAGTTGTAGTAATACTACTGATTGGCAATCATATAGGTTGAAGATCAGGCTTATACGTAGAAAGGGGCGTGTTAAAGAATATGTTCATACATTGAACTCTACAGCAATAGCTAGTACACGCACGATCACAGCTATACTTGAGAATTACCAAGAGCCAGATGGTACGATCGTTATACCACGTGTTCTACGTAAGTATCTTGAAGTGTTTAAGAAAGCACCTAAGGATGCTATACATCCCGTTAAGAGAGAGAAATGACTTTTCTCAATGTTATAAAGAGGAGAACCCGATAATACGTGAATGGATTTCTTATAACCTATTCTTAACTAGTTTAGGTTAGGGGAGGATACAATGTTTAGCGAAGAGTATAATGAATTAGAAACCAATAATATGGATCGCGTACAAGTGAGGCTTTATCTCGATTTTAGCGATGAAAGCGAGAAAGCTCTTAGGATAGCATGGGAGGTTGCGGAGGAGTTGTTTGAGAAAAACATATGGGTAGAGATCGAGCCTATACATTATTGGTTAAATAATCCAATTGATAGTGAAATATATGATTTTCCGAAAATAATGATAAATGGCAAGTTAATGTTTATAGGTAGAGCTCCGTCGAAGCAAGAATTAATAGATGCTATTATGGATAGAGTAGGAAAATATGTTGAAAGAGAAGTGGACGAAGAACAGCTTACTGTAAAAGATTATGAAGACGGGTTTTGTGAAGTAGAAATAATTAATTAGTAATAAAATAGTAACAATTATATGATTATATATAACCATGTAATAACCTTTATAAACCTCTTAAGACAAAAATATAAATGCCGAGCAGCCCACCGCCCACACCGTTGAATACCATCCCAGTAAACGGTGTTTATGCGGGAATATTTAAGTTTCAAAAACACCAAATACGAGGAAAAACGATAAAGACAGCGTTTAGGGGAAATTTAGAAATTTACGCCGTGTCTGCCAGGGAAATAGGAGTACAGGTTAAAAACATTATATATGTGATGATACGGTGGGGCGGTGGGTTGCGATGAGGCTCTTCTCTTATAGTTCAACAATCGAACCTATTCCTTTCTCTTTAGCGAGTTTATATGCTAATCCAGCCGCGCAAGCGTCTTGAATAGCTAATCCTACGCTTTTGAATATCGTTACTCCATCGCCTTTTCTGCCAGTTTTCCTGCCAGAGACTACCTCGCCTAGCTCAGCTATATCCTCCTCTTTAATGATCTTGCTCTCTAATGGTATTCTAATATCTCCGGTTTCTCTTAATACTGCTTCACGTGAGTCTACAACTATTGTTTCCGCCATTTTTATCGCTTCATCATCTAAGGCACGGGCCTCTGGTATGTGTGCCCCAATACTTATAACATGTACTGGTGGTTCAAGGTATCTACCATATATTACTGGGGTTTTCGTTGTGGATGCCTCGATCACTATACGTGCGTTCTTGAATACTTCTTCTAACCTATTACATTTAACTACAGTGAATCCAAGTTTCTCCGCATATTTTTTGAAACTATTCATAGCTTCCCCGCGTATGTCGTAGATCCTTACCTCCTCTGGGTTGAAGATGTGAGACACGAACCTAAGCTGGTACCGAGCTTGATAACCAGTACCTATTATCGCTAATGCTCCTTTCTCCTTCGGCGCCATATACTTAGCCGATACAGCACTTGCTGCCGCCGTACGTAGAGCTGTTAATACTCCACCCTCTATAACTGCGAGCGGACTACCAGTTATTGGGTCGAAGAGAGTAACTATTGCTTGTATAGTTGGTAATCCACGCTCTCTATTAGCTGGTATAATGTTCACGATCTTAACGCCAACGCCATAACCGGGTACATAGGATTGCATTATGCCCCACCAGTTGTTCTCAACCCACATGACAGTACGTGGTGGTGTTACTGTCTTACCCTCAGAGAACATTGCAAAAGCTTTACCTATTTCATCGATCAACACATTAGGTTTTAGAAGTTCTTCAAGCTCGGATCCACGAAGGATAATTATTTTAGACAAGTATATCACCATATAAGATATTATTTAGAAGCTACACTTTAACCTATTCCTAGCGGAGGATCCTGAACATGGCTTATACTTGGGAGCCTCGATGGGAGCCTTTGAAGATAGAGGCTAATGGCATAGTTATACATACATGCCGTGATAAAGTTACCAAGATGATTGCTTGCCCAATATGTATTCATGCAGCCTCTAAATGTTTAGGTAAAGGTCCTATGCCTTCGAATTATAAGGATAAAAACGTGTTTTTCTTCACAGTAGATGATCTGATTACTCATATACGTGAGTACCATGCTATGAGGTTTTTAAGGAAAATAGCTAGTAAGGAGGAGTAGGTTTTCAGCCGGTTGATCCCTCTTCACTAATTCATTTATCCGAAGGATTTATTCATCATCAGATACTATATTCTATTATTCATCCTTAATATTGCTGCTCGGTTGACAAGAATGCTTGTGCAAACACATTTGCTAGTAGGTCTACTGAGTGAATCAATATTAATGCCATTGCGGAGATTATCGTTGGTCTTATAGTGTTACGTGGGGTTAAATCGACTGCTTTCGTCATCGCTATTGCCAGTAAGAAGCTTGATATGAAAACACTTAGTTTTGCATGGAAAATAGCCTCATCTGCTGGTCTTAGCATGAATGGCATGTTAAGACCAGTGCCCTGTAATTCTTTTATTGCTTCTTTCTCAGATAATGCGACTTCCTTAATCATATTGTTAATCATTATACCAATTGCTACGAATACTATTAGGAAGAATGGCGTAATATATGCTAGAATATTATAAATCCTTAATTGTTTACGCGCTACTTCACGTGCATCTAAGAGATCTGTGATCAAGCTGGTGAATTCTTCTAAAACGGCTGGTGTACCACCACCAGTATCCTCGATTTCACCTAATAGCCAAAACACGAATTTACCAAGCCATGAACGCGTGGGTACGCGTACACGGTTTAACCTTACACCAGCTCTTAACTGCGCTATTATAACATCTAATAGTTTATCGAAGTGTTTGTTGTATTTTCTACCAGTTTCCTTGATCATGAAGAATGCCCTAAGTAGCGGGAATCCGATCTTACGGTACTCAGTAATGTCTCTGAGAAATTCTGGTAATGCAGACTCTATACCTTTAATCTCAGCGTGTTGTACTTGATAATCTATACCAAAAGCTAATAGTGCTGAAATGAATGTTGCTTCAAGCATTATAATCGGGTCAAAGTTAAGCATTGATAATACAATCATAACTACAAATGGTGTTGCACCAACTAAGAGAATATTTACTGAATAGTAGTCTTTAATCCTAGGCTGTGGTATTAGCGTGTCAATAGTCTGTATCATTACAACGGTAACAAGGGGTAGTACGACAAAGTTAAACACCATCATTAGCATACCTACATCATATGGTAATACTACCGCGATCAATATAAATAGCGTTGTTGACATGAGGAATAGTGTTATAAGTAGTTCTCCAATACCGCCTGCTCTCTCCGAATATACTCTCCAGTTAAACTTGATCTCTTGTATATATTCTCTAATCCTCATTGTTAGATAAGATAATGTGTCCCACCCGCTTTTAACTACTGATGTATAACCAAATATGAAGTCCTTAAACCTTTTACTTGGGTGACCGAGAGCTAACGCTGTTAATGCCTCTAATGGATCTTTACCAAGTTTAATATCTCTCTCTAAAAGTCTTGCTTCACGTTCAATACCTGGGAATAATGGGTTACCTATTAATCTACGAAATGCATGGTCAAGGAATAATCCAGCACTTTGTATAATGCTCGCATATATAGCGAAGAAGGGGAGGTCTTTCTCGACGAGCCTTTTTCTCTCACCTTTTAACTGGCTTAGCTTTATATATGGATAATAAATAGCGCTTACTATACCGATCACTATAAGACCGATAAGCATTATGGCAATATCAAGGCTAAGTACTCCAAAGTATATTGAGAACCCGATAAGCACACCAGCAGGTATCAATAGGAACGATAATAGTATTGCTATGGCAATATATTTAGACATAATGATAGACGGAGATACAGCTACACCAGCTGTTTTAACAAGCTGAGCTAGCTTCTGCGACTCCTCCGGCTTAATAGGTCTAATCTCTGTTGCTAAAGCCGCATACCATGGTAGCGGCGGTGGCGGTCTTAGTGCTGTTATGAAGAGGTATAGGCTAACGACTACACCAACACCTAATAATATAGCGCCAGTCAACATAGTGATCTGTGCTGAAGGAAACATGTAAATAAGCAATAGACCAGTTGCTGGTATAACTAGTGATACACCAGCTAAGCTAAGCCTACCTGGGTGGAGAGGTAATGTACGTCCTGTTACGGGGGCTCTACGTTCAGCAGTTGGAGCTCTACGTCCACGTCTACTCAGTATCGCCATTAAACCTAGTCCACGTTGACTCTTAATTATCAAGTCACTAGCCATTATACCTATAGCTAACCCGATCGGTATAACGAACAACATAAACGCTGTATAAGTATCTAATAACAAGTAGTTAGCTATGAATGTAATAACTGGCGAGTCCATTAGCCCGGTTAAAGCAACATATAGTAGTATAGCTGTTAAAGAACCAAATACAAAGCCTTCTATAACGAGAACTATGAGCGACTTATAAACCTCTCTAGTTAAAATACCACGTTCACGCATACGCGGTTTTTTCTTCTCACGCTTACGAACTATTTTTAAAACTGGAGCAGCTGGTGGAGCAGGCTCAGTTGGTGGGGGAGTAGGTTTCTCCTTCTTCTTTCCAATACGTAGTCCGAAAACACGTTTCTTCTCTCTAGATTCCTCTTTTTTCTCCTCTTTCTTTTCAGCAACCTCTTCACCAGCCTCTACAGATGGAGTAGTAGCCACTGGTGCGGCTGGTGGGGCTGGTTTTACTTCTACTGGTTTTTCCTCGAGCTTCTTCTCTTCTTTCTTACGTCTAAGACCCAGACTAAATCCTTTCTTCTTAGGTTTTTCTTCTTTCTTCTTATCAGCCTCCTCTCTAGGTTTCTCTTCTACTTTTTTCTCCTCCTTTTTCTTCTTCTCACCCTTAGAGCGGGAGAAACCTAGTTTAAACCCTTTTTTCTTTTCCTTTTTCTCCTCAGAAGGCTTCTTTAGTTCTTTAGGTTTCTCATCTTGTTTCTCTTCTTTCTTCTCAACTTTTTCCTTCTTCTTGAATAATGGCAAAATCTACACCTTAGCCTTCAGTATGTCATATTAATATATATTTAAGAATATTATATAGGTTTAGTGTTTATAGAGAGTAGTATAATATAGGTGTAAATGCTTTACGTCAGGCTAGTTTTGGTGGGTATTGAGTATAAGATTTAGACATAAATATATTTAGGTATTAAACATCTATTTCTAACTAAGGGTGTTTATGTTTGAGGTCTCGTAGAAGAAGTTTTCGTGCAGTCTCTGAAATGATAAGTGTGCTCATATTACTTGGTATAGCTGTCGTGGCTGGTTATTTTATTTATCGCGGATATTTCCTCCAAGCCCAACAGCAACAAGCTAGTATTAGAATGGCCGTAGAAATAGCTAAGGAGAGAATCGGTGAACGATTTTCGATCGTTGATGGTTATATACGCATTATTAACTCCACCGCGAAAGAATTAGTCATAATAGTGTATAATCATGGCGACGTAGACGTCACATTTTATAGAATACGAGTACCCGCTGTAAAAGAGGGTGGAGACATGATACTTTTAACTTTCGAGATCAACAAGACCATCCCCAAGGGGAAAATAGGAGTTATCAGAATTAAGATAAATGACCCCACAATAAGTTATCCACCCGGTATAGTTGTTAGGATCACGGCTGAGACAATGTCCGGACGTATATATTCTTTCAATGTAAAAACTATTGGAGGGGTTAGTTAATGCGCGGTATAAGCAACTATGTTGCAGCCATTATAACCGTTGCAATGATATTTACTAGTGTTGCATTCTTCGTATCATTCATGCTACGCCAAATTGAGGTAAGCAATTACGCATTAAATACTATGGTCAAGATAAGTGATAGAGCACGCGAGGATCTCGGTATAAGCTACGTGTTTCCAGATAATAAGACGATAATTATAACGATCGTGAATAGGGGTACTATTGAAACAACTCTTGCATATGTCGTTTTTATAGATAAGAACTTTACAGTACACGAGGTAAATGTTAATACAACTACTATACCTATAAGTGCGATCACCAATCTTAGACTACAATTACCTATTCCCCTTAATGAAATAGAAGCTATAAAGATCACTACTAGACGTGGCAATGTGTTTGATGTCTTGTCATCATTAGAAAAGCCCTTATCGATGACAATCATTACAAATACGACGAAAGTCTCGCCAAGCGGATACGTAGAGGTAACTGTACTTGTTAAGAATAATTTATTTAGAAATATATTACTAGATCGATCTAATATGAACATCACATTCGTAGATCACGTTACGGGAGAAGACCTCAGCCAATACTTTGTACAAGTAGAGATATTTCCGGATGAACCATTGGTTCTTCCACAGGGTGGACAGTTAATATATAGGATTGTATACAAGTATGGTGGTGGATTACCAGCTGGTACTACCGTTGATATCATCATAAATGTTGATACTACCACTACTACTTATGAAGAGATATATAGCTCAGCCACCCTATACTATGCGTTCCGCGTAACTAGCTAATATTAAACCCTTATTTTAGGGATAATCACAGCTTTATCATAGTCTTCGAGCCTAAACTCGTTAGTATTAAGTCTAACCACTCTGTATTTTTTAACATACATTAGAAAATCATCTATAGGATGTAATGGCAACGTTAAACCCTCAACCCAGTAATGAATAGGTAGAATATTACGGGGATTTACTTGTTCAACCATACTCCAAGCCTCGTCTGGATATATAGTATATGTTCCACCCACGGGTATAGCTATTAAGTCAATATTTCTTAATTTCCCCATTACCTCTTCTCCCGGAATATGCCCTAGATCACCAAGATGAGCTATCTTAAACCCCTCTATTTCAATAATATATACTGTGTTTATACCTCTTCTCTTACCATTAAACTTATCATGATAAGTTAATAACCCCGTTACCCTTATATCATCAATACTTGTTTCTCCATGAAACTCTCTAAGCACTCTAGTGTCCTCCTTAGAAACTATCTCTACAGCGTTGTGGTCAAAGTGTTCATGAGTAACAAGTACTAAGTCGGCTTTAACATCCGGTTTCTTTAAACCTATACTATCGCCATCATGAGGATCAATTACTATTACATAATTATTCTCGCCAACAATCTCCACACACGCGTGGCCATGCCATTTCACTATAACCATTTTTCTCTACACCTTCTCAAGATGTGTTATCAAATTATTTAAATCTAAAAATCTAGCGATAGAAACAATAGATAAAAAATATGTGGTGCTGAATATATGGATCAAGTTATACTATTTTTAAATAGTATAGCATTGATATTGATCTTTGTGCCCTCAAATATATCGTTTCTACTCTATATTTTCTTCTATATAAAAAGTAGGAAATACGTTGAGCCAAGGCCTTCGAAGACTAATGTGGAAGGTGTTGTTTCAGTTATACTGCCTGTGAGGAAAGAGCCTTTAGAATACATTGATGAAGCATTGAAAAGCATATATGATTGGGGGTTAGGCGGCAATGTTGAAGTTATAATAGTATCCGATGACCCCTATGAATACTATCTTAAAATAGATAAACTTGCACAAAAATGGAAAACTAAAGGTCTAAACGTGTATGTGATTTGGAGGAGATACCCACGTGGTTTTAAAGCAGGGGCGCTTAACACGGCTCTATGGTTTTCACGTGGTAAATACGTCTATGTCATGGACGTAGATAGTCGTGTGTCAAGGGATTTCATAGTAACAGCTTCTAACATATTACGAGAAAACAATAAGGTAGTCGCCGTCGTCGCTAGATGGCATGGTAGAAACCGTGACACACGTATAGCTGAGGCGATCTCTGCCTCTATGAAGGTTGTGGTTGACAGTATATATCGTGGTAGAAGTGCGTTGGGGCTACCAGTATATCCTTTAGGGACTGGAACACTATACAAGGCTGGTTTTCTTAAAAACGTACTACATGGATGGGATGAGGAAAGGTACTTGGCCGAAGACCTTGAAATTGGTTGTAGAATAATGGGTTTAGGTGGTGGTATTCTCTTCCTAGATAGTCATAAAGTTAGTCTAGACGTTCCCCGAAAATATAGCAGTTTTGTTGTTCAACAGGAGAGATGGGTCTCAGGTGCTGTTGATGTGTTGTTGACTAGGCTTAAATATATATTAAAGTCTCCGCAACCATGGTATGCAAAGCTTGATCTAATATGGTATCTTCTACAGTACTTTCCAGCAATATCGACTCTTCTAGGTGCTTTAATACTTATGGTTACACTAGCCATAGCGCCGTATGATGTGCTACGTCTTTACTGGTACTTGGGTCTACCATGGGTTGTCTTAGCTGGTGTCTATGGTAGGTTTTATATTGAGAGTTTACGTAGCGAAGGATATGGTTTATGGAGGTCAGTTGTTAATTTAGGTAGATCAGCGGCAATAACTACTGCTTTAACACCTGTTTTTACAAAGGCGTTTTTCAAGTCATTATTTAGGATTAAAATGGAGTTTAAGAGAACACCCAAGGGTAGATATGAGTCTATATGGAGGGGTCTTAGGTTTCCATATGAAGCTTTAATAGGTATTATGGCATTTTTATACTCTATCTACTTATTAATAGGGGGGTTAAGCTATACTGGTGGTTGGTTTTTAATATATAGCCTTGGCTACATATACTCGGTTATACGTTGGTGGCGTGAAATATTGTTTAAACCCTCATAGGGGGGCGAGGAATATGCCTATAGTTTTCGCTGAGAAAAACTATAGTGATGAGGAAATCTATGGTATGCTTAGACCATATGTTAGTAAGTGGTTTATGAATAAATTTAAGACTTTTACACCTCCCCAAAGAATGGCTATACCTTTGATAAAAAAGGGCTACAACGTATTGATCTCTAGCCCCACTGGTACTGGTAAGACTCTCGCCGTTTTTCTAGGCATTATAGATAATTTGTATAGATACTATGAGGAAAACGGTGAGTTACCAGAGGGTGTATATGTAGTATATGTTAGTCCTCTTCGAGCATTAAATAACGATATGTATAGAAACCTACTCATACCTATCAAGGAGATTAAGGCGATAGCTGAGGAAATGGGTATAGAGCTCCCGGAGATAAAGGTCGCTGTAAGAACAAGTGATACTAAGCCTTATGAGAAACAGAAAATGGTTAAAGACCCGCCACATATCCTTATCACCACCCCGGAAAGCCTTGCTATAGCGTTGAATGCGCCGAGGTTTAGGGAAAGACTACGTAATACACGTATAGTTATTGTTGATGAGATACACGAGCTTGCAAGTAGTAAGCGTGGTAGTCATTTAAGCCTTAGTATTGAGAGATTAGAGTATTTAACTCAACGTCCTCTCCAAAGGATAGGTTTAAGTGCTACTATAGCTCCATTAGAGGAGGTTGCTGAGTTCCTAGTAGGCTATAATGATGATGGAAGTTTAAGAGATTGTTACATCGTGGATGCTCGTTTCGCGAAACCAGTGGATATACGTGTTATAGCGCCGATCAAGGATCTAGTTCATGCTACAGCTGAGGAGATCAATGAAGCTATATACCGGGTCCTTATAGAGCTTATTAAGAGACATCGCACAACACTCATATTCACAAATACACGTAGTGCTACTGAGAGAGTAGTTTATAAACTTAGAAAGATCATGGAAAAGACAAAGATCGTTGATATTGACGAGATAGAGGCACATCATAGTAGTTTGAGTCGTGACGTTAGACTTGAGATAGAAGAGAAACTTAAACAAGGTAAGTTAAAAGCTGTTGTAAGTTCTACAAGTCTAGAGCTAGGTATTGATATAGGTTATATAGACCTCGTAGTACTACTAAGCTCTCCTAAAAGTGTCTCTAGACTTTTACAGAGAATAGGAAGAGCTGGTCATCATATTAAAGAGGTTAGTAAGGGTAGAGTTATAGTTGTTGATCGAGACGATCTAGTGGAGTGTACTGTTCTTGTTAAAGCTGCTTATGAGAGGAAAATAGATCGTGTACGTATACCGAGAAACCCATTAGATGTTCTCGCACAACACTTAGTTGGTATGTCGCTTGAGAAGAAATGGGATATGCACGAGGCTTACCGTGTCATACGTAGGAGCTATACTTTCCATTCATTGAGCTGGGATGACTATTTAAATGTGTTGAGATACTTATCGGGTAGATATGGCGACTACTATGAACACGCACGTGTATATTCTAAGATCTGGTTTGACGAAGAAGAAGGAGTTTTTGGTAGGAAGAGAACAGCTAGAATGATCTATTACCAGAACATAGGTGTTATACCCGATGAGAGTAAAGCACATGTTTTCACTATTGACGGTAAATATGTTGGTGATCTTGAGGAAGCCTTTGTAGAATACCTAGTACCTGGCGATTTATTCGTACTTGGTGGACGTGTATACGAGTATATCGGTAGTCGTGGATTTAAAGTAATTGTTAAACCCGCTGACGGAGCAAGACCTACCGTGCCAAGCTGGTTTAGTGAAATGTTACCATTGGCTTATGATTCAGCATTAGAGGTTGGGAGATTTAGAAGACTTGTAGCGGAGAAGATCAAGGCTATGAGTAGGGATGAGGTTATAAAATGGCTTAGGAAAGAATATAGGCTACAAAGACACGCCGCTGAATCCATCTATAACTATATACTTGAACAAATGTTGTTTACCAACGGGCTTATACCAAGTGATAAATTGATCCTTATAGAAATATATGATGAGGATACACGGAGAAACATTATAGTACACGCATTATTTGGTAGAAGGGTTAATGCAGCGTTATCACGTGCATACGCCTATATAGTTAGTAATGAGCTTGGCACTAGTGTCAAGATAACAGTTACTGATAATGGGTTTATGTTAACAGTGCCAGGCCATCCTTCTAAGAATTGGATCGAATTATTCAAACGTCTACGCTCAGACAATATCGAGGATATTCTACGCAGGGTTCTACGCAGAACTGAGATGTTAAAACGTAGATTCCGCCATTGTGCAGTTCGATCGTTTATGATACTACGAAGATACCGTGACCGTGAGAAAAGCGTACATCGACTACAGATAAATGCTGAGGAACTACTACGCGCCGTAGAGGATCTACCCGACTTTCCAGTATTAAAGGAGACTTATAGGGAGATCCTTGAGGACTATATGCATATTGCAGCAGCTAAAGAGGTTCTCGATAATGTTCACAAAGGCTTGATCGAGGTGAAAATGTTCGGGCCAACCTCTATACCGAGTCCATTTGCACATAACATTATTGTACATGGTTATAGTGACGTTGTATTAATGGAGGATATGAGGAAAATGTTGCGTCTATTACACGATCAGGTTATCGAGTATTTAAAGAAGAAGCTTGGAGAGAAGGCTATTTCTTCTCAACACCCTGTTTCTTAAGCGATAATATCTTTTCTAACACTTTATCAGGTATCTTGAATACCTCACGTGCTATTATCGCTATATATTCATCGTTTGGCATTGTATGTGGAAAACCAAGTCTTATCGCGAGGGCTCGTTTAAACGCTTCCTTATATTCTCTATTCCTTATTTCTCCGCGGTAAATTGATTCTGCTAGTTTAAACGCTATATAGAAACGAACATAGTTCTTAACAGTACGTTCTTCCTCCGGTATAGCATCAATTGTCTTGAATAGTATTTTCGAAAACTCCTCCTCGGATAAAAACCCCATTAGTAATTTCGTGAAAGGTATTCTCAACATTCTAGCAACAGTATTACTGTCTATAACGTTTGCTGAACTCACGGTTTTCAATAAGTCTCGTGCTTCCTCGTATTTTCCGTTTAATATATATTCTAATGCTTTCTCGAATGCCTCCTCGATATAGAATATTTTACTAAATAGTTCTGGATAATCTTCGTGAAGACCAAGCCCATATTTACCTACAATGTATAATGATGAAAGCTCTTTATCGTATAGGTCTGGTGGATTTGCTTTCCCCTTTAATGGTTTGATTTTATGCCTTTCATATGTTTTCCTCAGTATATCTACTACTACTTGCCTTGTTAACTCCTCGCGGTGATTCAATATATTATTAAGGATATCTACTAATACCTTGATCCTCTTCCTATAGGGATTCCTTTCCACGTTGCTTCATCCTCAACTCCTTCATGTACTCCCGTGTAAATACTCTACGTAATGATATATCCATCCCAGTTAAGCCGCTATAGACTCTTACTTTAACATTACGTTTATCAAGTATAACTTTTACTCTCCGCCCACACATAGTCATGTATATCTCGAATTTTGTTTTTCTCTCAACAATTTTATCAATAACTACCTCACCATATCTCCTGCGAAGCTCCGATATTATTCTCTCTAACATGTTAGCTAATAAGTTTAAAGTCAACATTACTATATCACCTTGGTTTCCATGAAAACCTTAGTTTTAATATCCCAGTATTCTTACCAGCCTCGATCAGCCACCCGGCTAGTATGCGTGCAAGGTTTTTACAAGCTTCTTCCTCGCTGAGCTCGATACCATATGCCTCCCTATATGCTTGTACGGCTAATTTACAATCTATTCTCTCAATAAAACGGTTTATAAGCATATTTAAAAGACTAGCTACGTCTAAGCCGGGCGTTGTCTTAATTACTTCTTCTAAAAACTTGAAATCGTCACGGTTAAGAATAGCTTTATCTAGAGGTAGGCTTTTCTTTTTAAGGATTTCCCAGTATTTGTAGAGGGGTTTATAGTCTCCAACTATAGAGGCATCAGCGAAAAATGGTAATTCTCTATTTCTCAAGCTCTTTTATAACCTCTTCAAGTTTTTTTAACAAATATTTCTTATAATCGCTCTTATCAAGGCTTTCTCCTAATCTTCTAATAGCTTCTATCAAGTCATCAACAGCTATTCTAATTATTTGGTCTTCCTCATAAGGTGCACAGATTTGAAAGATCCTAGCCATTACTTCATCGCTTGGATGAGTTTCGCGATTAACATATTTACGTATAGTAGTACGTGAAACACCTAGTTCTTCGGCCAAGCTATTCGTCGTTCTTGTAGATAACATTACATCTATAATCCTATACCTAGCATCTTTACTAAGCCAGTGGACAGGCATTACTCTAGACATGTATACCCCCTCCTAAGTAAATATCTATGGCTGATTTAGTGATAAATAGAGATATTAATAGTCACGCTAATTATATCTGGTAGTACTTAAGATATTGAGGAATTAAGCGATGATTTTACGGTGTATAATGTCTTGCGGATTAAAACAATCGTATTCAACGGTAAATCCGAGATACGGGAACAACCTACATTGCCTGTTAAACCCGGTTATCTCCTCGTTAAACCTATATATGTTTACCTTGGAGTCGTAGAGAAAATACTCTACTCTGGTTACGAGCCGTTATACAAGCCGATAATACCTGGTAGTAGTGGTGTTGTTAGAGTTTTAGAAGACCCTAGTAACAAATACGGTGAACTCTCTGGTAAACTAGCTATAGTATCGCATATAGGTAAATATGGAGTTTTAGGTTTAGACGAGGATGGCTTATTATCCAATTATTCCAGCATACATCCGAGCTACATATATGGATATGTCGAGGAAGCAAAACCAGTACATGCTATATACCCCCATATAGCATACTCAATATCACTAGGTCGTGAAACTAGTGGGCTAACGGTTATACTTGGATGTAATTTACCGGAGATCATAACTGCTTATTACATTAAAAAATACAAAGATGAAGAACCAGTAATCCTATGTAGTAATATACCACGATATCTTAAAGTAGGTAAGTTAAAGTTCTATAGGCATGTAAGCAACTTACCCAGTTCATGTAATACTATAGTTGTAGGTTATGATAAATATTCATTAATACATGAAGCATTAAGTAGAGTATCAGCTGAGAAGATAATAGTCTCTATCTACTCTAGGTTAAACATTCTCCCAGTTAAAAGAGGAGTTAATACTCATTTACTCTACATAGATAGTGTAGATGGGATTGAACATGAAATATTGGATGATATCGGGAAATATATTATTAGAAAATATTTAAAGATAGTGAAAGCAGAGGATATTGGTGAAATACCTGGTTTACTGCCTCCACGTAGAATGGGTGTAGTTGTTGAGTTAAGGTGAGAAAAACTATTTAGGATGATACCTCGTTTTTGATCATTTCACCAAGTCTGCGTATACCTTCCTCGATAAGCTCTGGTGGTGGGTAGCTAAAGTTTAATCTCATGCTATTAGCCCCAGAACCGTCTGGGTGGAAGCTTTGCCCTGGCACATATGCTACCTTATACTTTTCTACGGCCACAGTAATTAGTTTCTTTGAATCAAATCCGGGTATATTGACGTATACGAATACGAATAACCCACCTACTGGTTTAGTATACCATATGTCTTCTGGGAAATACTCTTGTATAGCTTTAATCATTACATCTCTTTTTGCCTTGTAATAAGGTGCTAGTTTACTCACATGCGTAAGTATCATATCCGATTTAAGTATCTCTGCAAGTATATACTGGTTTAGAGTGGGTGTGTGTAGGTCTAGGTATTGTTTTACAAGCTCGAATTTACGTGTTAATTGTTTAGGTGAAGCGATCCATCCTATTCTTAAACCGGGGGCTAGTATTTTACTTATAGTGCTTAAGTAGATCACGCGATCCTCCTTGTCAAGACTTTTAACAGCTGTAACATCTACGCCTTTATCGTATATAAAGTAGCTATAGGGGTCATCCTCCACTATTAACAAGTCATATTTACTAGCTATTTCTATCAAGTGCTTCTTACGATCCATTGACATAGTTGTTCCAGCAGGATTTTGCGCAACTGGTATTACGTATATAAACTTGATCTTCTTTCCTTCACTCAATAGCTTCTTTACAGTATCCTCTAATAGATCAGTCCTCATACCGTCTTTATCGATCTTAATACCCACGATCTCGGCTTTTCTCATCTTAAAAGCTCCTAACGCGGCTAGATAAGACGGGTTTTCCGTAATAACTACGTCACCCGGGTCAAGCAGAGCCCTTGCAACTAGATCTAATGCTTGTTGACTACCCGTAGTAATTAGTAAGTCGTCGGGCGAAACATCTATACCACGTACTTTTCTTAAGAAACTAGAAAGTACTTCTCTAACCTCCCTAATACCCTTAGTTTCACTATATTGAAGTGAATAGTCACCATATTCTGTTATAACCTTATAAGCTATCTCCGCTAACTCCTTCTTTGGGAAAGTCTTAGGATCCGGTAAGCCTCCAGCTAGGCTTATAACGTCTTTCTTAGTTCTAATAACGGCTAGTAATTCTCTGATCTCGGACGCCTTAATGGATTTAGCTGTTGAGCTAAGAAACTTCTCGTAAGAATCCATAAGGGGATTCACCATTAATTACTATATGGTTTGTATATTTTAAGTTTACTTTTTAATGCTGATTATGTATTGAGATATGTGGTGCTAGGGGTAGTGGTTTATAACGAAGTTAATATTGTTAGGAAGAAGATCACACGCTCTACTGTGAGAATAGCCCTTCTCTATCCTAGCCTGTATAGTGTAATGTCATCGAGTTTATCCATACATATAATGTATTACATGTTAAATGAAAATTATAAAGAGGTCTATGTTGAGCGTTTCCATGTTAAAAACCTTTACGGTGAAGAACCGCCGCCACGTAGTCTTGAAACAAATTCTCCACTAAAAGATTTCGAGATCATATTAGTTAGCATGCATTATGAACCCGATATTGCTAGATTAGTCAAACTACTATATTATGGCAAGATTGATCCGAGGAGGACTATGAGAGATGAAATAGTAGTTGCTGGTGGACCTCCTTTCATAGCTAATCCTAAACCATATAGTGATATAGTCGATATAGCCGTTGTCGGTGAGATCGAGGCTACTCTCCCGGAGATCATAGAGTATTGGATGAGTTATCGAGGCGATAAAAAGAGGTTTTTAGAGGAAATATCTAGTCTAGAGTATACGTACGTGCCCGAGTATGACGATAGTGACAAGGTTATTCGTAAGCGGTGGATAAATGATCTCGATCAAGCATACTATCCTATTAGGCAATTTAGGAGTCTAGACAAAGACATTGTTTTTGAACCAGCTTTTATCGTAGAAACTAGTAGGGGTTGTAGATTTTGGTGTAGGTTCTGTATGGAAGGTAGAATATTTAATCCATATAGGCCCCGGTCTTTTAAGAAATTAAAAGAATTAGTAGAGAAAGGATTAGTAGTAAATAACTTAAGCAAAGTTATTATCTATTCATTCATATACCCAGGTTCAGTTGATGAAAAGCTCTTCTTAGAGTATTTAGTAGATAATAATATCTCTGTATCATTACCTTCTCTACGATTGAACTACATTGACGATGAACTACTCGAATTAATTAAGAATACTGGGCAGAAAACATTAACGTTAGCACCAGAATCCTTTAGTCCACATATACACTTATTATTTGGAAAATACCCTGCCACACTTGATCTAACGACTTATATATACCGTGTACTTGATTATGGGTTTAACATTAAACTATACATGATATATGGCGTTAAAGGAGAGACTATTGAAGACATTAATAGGTCTATTGAAGTACTTAAAGAAATAGGTAGGTATGCTAGAAAGCTAGGAGTTAGGGTCAGTATTAGTGTAAACCCATTAGTGCCAAAGCCTTGGACTATGTTTCAATGGATAGGTATGAGTGATTTAGAGAAACTAAGAAAAACATATAAAGTATATAAGGAAGAACTACGTGGATTAATAGAGACTAGACCCCTAGATATTAACTGGGCATGGGTTCAAGCTGTTATCTCTCTAGCAGATAAGGATATTGGTAAAATACTTATTGAATGGGGTATTGAAGGAGGGGATCTCGGTAGTTGGCGTAGGGTGTTACGAAGAACCAATTACAACGTGAATTACGTCTTCAAAGGCTATAGTTCACGAGAAGAACTACCTTGGAAAAACATCATCCTTGACCCGATCACGGATAAGTTAGTTGAGAAAGAACGAGAACTAGCGTTGAGTCTCTATGGTAAAAAATATAATAGTGATTTATATTAATCCCCTATAGGGGGCTAGCCGGTAGCCGAGGCTCTTAACCCGTAGGTCCCGGGTTCAAATCCCGGCGGGCCCGCTACTTTATCATTTTCTTTAGAGTGATCTTTATGACAAATCTTTATCCTTTATTTAGCGAGGAGAAATATAGGGGTATCTATATAGTACCTGGTACCCCTGTTCTTTACCTAGAGGATTTTAATGCCATAGTTTTCTCTGATCTCCATATAGGTTTTGAAGAAGCAGTTGCACGTGGGTTAGACTATAGTGCTAGTAAGACTAGTTATGTTATGGGGATGTTTATACCTCGTATTCAATTGAAGAGGATAATTGAGGTTCTCGACAAGGTTTTCAATATTGTTGAGCCAGATAAGGTTATTATTAATGGTGATATAAAACATGCTTTTGATCGGTTGCTTCGTCAAGAAAGGAAAGAAGTTAGACAATTACTTGACTATTTGCTAGGCAAAAACGTTGACGAGATAATCCTTATACGTGGTAACCATGATAACTACCTACCATTGGTATTAAGAGATTATGGTTTAGAGCTTTATAGGAAGTATGAGTTAGTAAGTAGTAATTATCATATATTGTTTACACACGGTCATCTAGAAGTTAACCCATATGATTACGACTTGGTTATTATAGGGCATGAACATCCTAGTCTTCGATGTCTTGGTTTTCATCGTTCACCCGTGTTTTTAAAAATTCCTTTTGATAACGATAAATATATTGTATGCCTCCCAGCTATAGGACCTTATCATCCAGGAACACAAGTTTCTACCGATCCATCTAGTTACTTATCACCTATAATTAAAAAATATGGTTTATTAGGTAAAGCTAGTATTATAATGTGGTTTGTATTAGGTAAGAGATTATTATCTAATGAAGATTTCAACTATATTAGTAGCTATATAGATCCTAATATTTTGTCTCTACAACGTTTCATTATAAACGATGAAGAACACGTCATAATAGAGTTTAAGAATTTAGAGGACGCGCTATCTATATGTGGATCTGTTTTATAGCTTTTGCTATTACGAGACAATCTTTATTCTCTACAACTTCGACAACATAGTAGTTGCCTATCCTAATCCTTCTTCCAATTATTGCGAAAACAGTATTTCTACTATGATCAATACCTAGATACTCGCCTTTAAAAACACCCGGTGCTACTACTTCAACAACGATTTTATCGCCCTTTTTATAGGGGCATGGGTATTTCCTTGTTCTACGCATCCCCCATTCCTCCATAGACCATGAAACCCTATAGCCGTATTTCTCCTCAAACCCCCTTATCCATTTCCAGAAACTATTCCATGAAAGCTCGTTAACACCCGGTATTTTCCTACCATATTTATGCACGTTGTATTTCTGTATCGTTGCCGGAGGCCATTTCTTACCAGCTCCTATCTCATAAGCCCATTTAACAACCTCGACTACATCTTCGTCATTTATACCCGGTATCCAGATCGGGGTAACGTGTAAATCTATGTTTGTCTCCTTAACAATATATTCGGCTAGTTTCTTTACTTTCTCGACATCGTACCATTCCACGCCCTGTAAATACCTTGCTTTCTCCGGGTTAAGAGTGTCAATGCTTAAGTTTATACGGTCAAGACCAGCTTCTTCTAATAAGTCTATTGTCTTCTTATTAAGAAGAGCACCATGTGTTTCTAACGCTATTGATGAAATCAATGGGTTTTTCTTAAGCTCTTTTATTAGTTTTAGGATATGAGGATAGGTTAGGCCTTCACCAATAGTGTCTATTAGTATCTCTACACCCCCGCCCTTGTACTTAATGATTTCATTAATCGTATTTATTAACGTATTATACTCAACCATGAACTCGGCTACTCTATATCTACTATATGGTCCCGCGTCTACGCTGCAGAAGATACAGTTAAGTGGGCAGATAGTGGTTGGTCTAACTTGTAAAACATTTGTACCTCGATCTATTACTCCAAAGCCAATATATGTATAAGTCATATAATTTTCTACAAGGTATAACCATTTACGTCCCCATAGCTTAGCTATTTTCTTTATACTCATGGAAAACCCCATATCAAAAGCATTACCTAAGCATATGGTGTTACCCCCACAATGTTTTAAACTGTGGAAAAATATGTTTATAGGTGATTTAAAGGTATGTATAATGGATTGAAAAATGGTTGTTTAACATTGAGGTGTTAGACAGTGGAGTTATTACGTGTAGAAGGTTTAAAAACATACTTCTACACGACAGCAGGTGTTGTTAAAGCTGTTGATAATGTTTCCTTTTCATTAAATAAGGGTGAGGTTTTAGGTTTAGCTGGAGAATCAGGTTGTGGTAAAAGCACTACTGCTTTTTCAATTATACGTTTAGTCCCACCACCCGGCAGAATTACTGGTGGTAAGATCATTTTTGAAGGTCAAGATATTCTTAAGATGAGTAATGAGGAGTTTAGAAAGAAGATAAGATGGAAAAAAATCAGTATGATTTTCCAAGGTGCGATGAACGCGTTTAACCCTGTTTTCACAATTGGTGATCAGATAGCTGAGGTTTTAATACTTCATAAAGGCCTTACGAAGAGAGAAGCTATTGAGGAGGTTAAGAAATTACTTGCAATGGTAGGTATTGATCCTAAGAGATATCGTAGTTATCCACACGAGTTATCCGGTGGTATGAAACAAAGAGCAATGATCGCAATGGCATTAGCACTTAACCCGCCACTAGTTATCGCTGATGAGCCAACTACGGCATTAGACGTTGTTGTTCAAGCCCAGATCATGAACTTAATGAAACGTTTACAAAGACAATATAAGATGTCAATCATACTCATTACACACGATCTAAGCCTTATAGCTGAAATAGCTGATAAAGTAGCGATAATGTATGCTGGTAAAATAGTAGAGTTCGGTACGGCTGAGCAAATCTATCTCAATCCGCAACATCCATATACGAAAGGCTTACTAGCTAGTATTCCTAGAATTAGAGGAGAGATTAGAAAACTTGAATGGATACCAGGCGTACCACCTGATCTTATCCGTCCTCCACCGGGTTGTAGATTCGCTCCTAGATGTAAATATAAGTTTGAGCCTTGTGATAAAGAAGAACCACCTATGATCGAGGTTGAGAAAGGCCATTATGTTGCATGCTGGCTTTATACAAAGAGGTGAATAAGATATGGTCAATGTATTTAAGGTTCAACCTAATGAAAAAGTGATTCTTTATACAATTAATCTAAAAACATTATTCCCAGTACGTAGAACATTAAGTGAAATATTAAAGAGAGCCCCACGTAGATACGTTCATGCCGTCGATGGTATATCATTTATGATCGAGGATGGAGATGTTTTTGGTTTAGCTGGAGAATCAGGTTGTGGTAAGACGACAACTGGTAAGACTATAATTAGGTTGATAAAACCGACTTCAGGCGTAATCGCTTATAGGCCTAGAAAACAGCTTCTTGAACTATGGCGTGACATGGGTTATGAACCGCCATTAATCGACAAGTTCGGTAGTGTCGATTTAGCAAAGGTTCCAGGCAAATACTTAAAGCCTTTGCGTAGAGAGATGCAGATCATATTCCAAGATCCATATGGCGCATTTAACCCTAGATATACTGTTTATCAAATACTTGAGGAACCGTTAATTATACATCGTATTGGCGAAACTAAGGATGAGAGAACTGATCTTATAGCTAAAGCGCTTGAATCAGTAAAACTAACTCCCCCCGAGGACTTTATGTTTAGACATCCACACATGCTTAGTGGTGGTCAAAGACAAAGACTTGGGATTGCACGTGCACTTATATTACAGCCTAGGTTTATAGTTGCTGATGAGCCTGTTTCAATGCTTGATGTATCTATTCGTGCTGAGATTCTTGAGCTTATGATGGAGCTTAAACGAAAATTCAACTTAACATATGTATTTATTACACACGACTTAGCTGTTGCTAGATATATTACTAATAAGATCGCGATAATGTATCTTGGTAAGATCGTTGAAATGGGAGATACTCGTCGTGTATTGGAGAACCCGTTACACCCGTATACAAGAGCTTTGATTGAAGCTGTACCAGATCCTGACCCAGAGAACCGTAAGAAGATTAGAGAAGTACCGATCAAGGGCGAAGTACCAAGTGCTATCGACGTACCACCAGGTTGTCGTTTCCACACAAGATGTGTTGCCTATGATAAGCATCCAGAGATTAGAAAGTATTGTAGAACAATAGAGCCTCCATTGATTGAGGTTGAGAAAAACCATTATGTATCGTGCTGGCTTTACGGTAAACCAGATGAGATCATGAAGCTTGTCAAGAAGTAGCAAATATTGTTTTTCTTCTACTTTTTCTTAGCATTTTACTACTCATTAATGTGAATAGTATGTAAAATGATATTGTGAATCCTACTAGGCTTATTATGAACGCTACAAGTGCTAAATATTTATATGGCTTATTTTCGACGTAAACGCCGTAACTATAGGTAAGGTTACCACTTACCTCTTTAACGATGAATAGTTCGCCTCTATCTATTCTTAATAATACGCTATTATTTGTATGGTTTAAGGTAAATAGGTATGTGTGATTACTCTTAATCCCTCTCAATAAGCAAGAGCCATTAACACCGCTTATTTCTAGTATTATATAAGAGCCTGCTTCACCTGCCCTAAAAAGCGTTGTTCCGGGGATATTAGTTGGTATTAACTTGTTTTTCTCTACAATTCCTATTTCATAGTAGATCATGACATGTGTGACAACAGTGTCTGCCAAAAATATTAGATAGTAATTAAGGATCATTAATGCTATTATAGTTAATGCCACGAGGTATAGTTTTTTACCTTTTAATAATTCCTCGAAACCAGCGCTTTTCATATTATAAAGCCCTATATGTCTTTTACCTTATTTATCACTTATAATGACATATTTTAGCCCCCATGTTAAGTATTTCTCTCTTCAAGCATTAAGTCGTAGTAATTTTTAAAACACTTGTAAACAATTAATTTGTTTGAATAAGAGGTAGTGTCGTGGTATACGATGGTTAGAGGGCTGGGCAGAGTAATTGTTACCACGGCTATTAACTTCATTATAGTATATACACTTGTAGCTCTTATAATGTCTACCGTCTTTTCGATCTTCGCGTATGAGCAGCTTAAGATGATGGTACAGGAAATGGTACAGGCGAGGGTTCAGCAGATTATAAAACAATACAAGAATGCGCCTCCTGAAGTCATTGCTAAGATTAGAAAAGAGATTAATGAGTCACTATGGCGGCAGTATGGATTATTGCAACCAATGCATGAACGTATATTATCGTATACAGTGCGGCTGCTCTTGTTTAACCTGTCTGGATTTGCACCATTACCTCAGGTTACTTATCCTGTTCCTGGCGAAAATGCTTTGGAGATAACACTTAATGCTCTTGTGAGAACAGCTATATTATTCACCACGGCGTCTATACTGAATATGTTTATAAACATATTTCTTGGATTACAAGCTGCTAAGAGAGCTGGTTCTTTATTTGATCGTGCACTAGCGATTATCGCGTTAATATCGTATAGTCTGCCAATGTGGTGGATGGCGCTGATATTAATATATATTTTCGCATATACGTATAGGATATTCCCAATGGGTGCTAAGGAAGTACTTAATGCTATTAAAGAGTTGAATCAGATGAATTTATCGCCAATCGAGTACTTTATACGGTATATAGCTACATGGGCATATTATATGGCTTTACCGATCATAACGATTATGTTAGTATCATTCGGTGCCGGCGCATATGTAACACGTAGTATGGTTTTAACAGTTTCACGAGAAGACTTTGTATTAGTTGCGCGTGCTAAGGGTTTGCCGGAGAGAACAGTTTTGTATAAACACATATTAAGAGCTGCAAGTCCGCCGATCGTGACTGGTATCGTCTTCGGACTAATAGGTTCATTAGGCGGTGCAATTATTAGTGAGAGAGTATTCCAATGGCCAGGCATGGGTTACGTCTATTGGATCGCGTTATCCAACTCTGATGCTTCTATATTATTAGTCAATACTTGGGTTACCACAATCATGTATATAGCTGCATATTTCATTTTAGACTTTGTATACATGCTCCTAGATCCACGTGTACGTATAGGTAAGGGTGTCGAGTAATGGTAGATCCTAGGCTTAAGGCTATTTGGGACATCTTATATGAGCTTAGAAGACATAAGACAGGATTAATTGGTTTCATAATAATGATGGCGGAGGTGTTATCTATACCGTTATTCCCATTAATAGCTAGCGCGGATGCTATTGATCATTGGGACGACTTCGATTATTGGCAAGAACAAATGACACCTAGACTAGCACCCCCAATTTGGGTCAGTTATTTAGTCCCAACAGCACCTCCGCCAACACATGATCTACAGCCTCAGGTGATTAAAGAAGTATATGATTTCCGTAAATTTAGTGATTTTAAAGAGTTTTGGTTTAAACTACATGGAGACGAGATCTATACTAACCCTATACTTAGGAACTTATCACGATGGGGTGGATTAGACCAACTTATAAGAGAGCAATGGCTCTCCGAGAAGATTAGGGTTGGTAAAGTAGTATTTATAAGAATAATATACTTTTACAAACAAGATAGACCCGCGCCACCTATTGATGTACTATTTAAGTTAAAGTTAATGATAGATCCTGCCCTCTACTCAAAACTAACTGACCCAATGTATAGAGAAGGTATTGGAATATATATTGTTAGGCCAGATAATATTACTATATCATTGATACCCGGTACTCATTATCCCGACAACCTCTACGATATTAACCAATACGCCGACATACGTGATACTCAATTACTAAGTATGCTTGGAATACCATTTACTATGGAGACCGGCACAGCTAATAAGAGTAGAATCAAGCTTTGTCCCGGCGACTCCTATTGGTCATTCTCATTTATGAAACTACAGCAAAGGCTGCAAAGCTATGGATTTGGTACTGGTTTAATAGAGATCCTCAGACCCTTGATCGAGGAGTCCGGCGAGAATCTTACAATGGGGCAGTACATTAACCTAGTTACTGCAATATTTAGTAGAGCTGCCAAAGGTGTCTTCGAGGGTAAAAGCGGTATATTAACTGGTATTTATCGTTTCGAATTCGTATTCTTATTAAGACTTAAACCAGAAGATGCTGATGCGGATTTAAACGTTGACCCGGTAAGATGTGTATTAGCTGGTGGATTTGGTTTAATGGGTACTGATGATAATGGTAGAGATTTATGGTCAGCAATAGTATATGGTGTTCGATGGGCATTACTATTAGGTGTCGTAGTATCCACCACAACGACTATATTAGGAGCAATTTATGGCACTATATCAGCTTATTTCGGTGGAAAATTAGATATGGTGATGCAGCAAATCGCGAGGGTATATGTATCTATTCCATCATTCCCACTACTGATACTCTTGTCATGGTCAATAGGTAGAAGCTTATGGTTGTTGATAGCCTTCTTGATCTTATTCGGTTGGATGGGTGGCCAGTTCACAGTTCGTTCAATGGCATTACAGATTAGAGAACAAACCTATATCGAGGCAGCACGTGCACTCGGGGCTTCACATGCTAGGATAATATTCAGATACGTATTCCCGCAAGTAACTCCATATTTATTTGCCAATATAGCATTAGGTGTACCTAGCGCTATCTTAACAGAGGCTGGTCTAAGTTATCTAGGCTTAGGAGATCCAACGCTTGTAACATGGGGTAAATTACTATATGAGGCCTCAGGCTCAGGCGGTTTCGCTGGCCTCGGTGGTGCGTGGTGGTGGATAGTATTCCCAGGATTAGCGATAACCATTACCTCGTTAGCATTTATCATGTTTGGACAAGCTATTGAGAGGATAATAGAGCCTAGATTAAAGACACGCTAAATTCCTTAATTTGATTCAAAGAATTTTTTATCTTGTCTCTTCTATATCTTATACTTAAAACTACGTTGGTGTACTGGTATTGGTTGTTGATAGTAAAGCTGGTATTATTGGCTGGGGTGCATATATTCCTCGTTGGAGGATAAAGCTATCTGAAATAGCCCGGATCTGGGGCTTTAACCCGGAAACCCCACGTGACCTAATGGTTGAGGAAAAAGCTGTCGCTGGTCGTGACGAAGACGCTGTTACTATGGGTTGGGAGGCTGCACGTAACGCATTGTTAAGAGCTGGCGCGGATCCTAACGAGATAGGAGCTGTATGGTTTGGTACTGAGTCTAAACCTTATGCTGTTAAGCCCTCGGCAACGATAGTTGCTGAGGCACTTGGTATAACACCTAGTAAGATGGCAACGGATCTAGAGTTTGCATGTAGAGCTGCTAGCGAGGCTCTCCGAATAAGCATAGGGGTTATAGCTTCCGGTATGATCAAGTACGCATTAGTGATCGGATCTGATACGGCACAAGCTAACCCCGGTGATGTATTAGAGTTTACAGCTTCCTCGGCAGCCGCGGCTTTCGTAACTGGTCCAGCCGATGAGGCTGCAGCGGTGTTTGAAGCTAGTTATACCTATGTAACCGACACCCCTGATTTCTGGAGAAGAGCACATGTACCATACCCTCTGCATGGTGAGGGTTTCACGGGTGAGCCAGCGTATTTTACTCATATAATCAATGCTGTTAAGGGGTTGTTTGAGAAAACTGGGCTTAAACCAAGCGATTTTAAATACGCTATATTTCATCAACCTAATGGTAGGTTTCCACTAAGTGTTGGTAAGAGATTAGGTTTTGCACCAGAACAGATCAAACCTGGATTAATAACTCCGATGATCGGTAATAGTTATAATGCTTCAGCATTAATAGGTTTTGCACGTGTACTAGACATAGCTGAGCCTGGTGACCGTATATTATTAGCGCCTTTCGGTAGTGGCGCAGGTAGTGATGCATATAGTATCGTTGTCACTGATAGGATTTTAGAGAAGAGAGATAAGGCTCCTAAGGTAGATGATTATCTTGCTCGTAAACACTATATTGATTATGCTCAGTATAGTAAGTACCGTGGATTAATACTTAGGATTAAAGGGTGATGAAATATGAGGTTTTCGATACCTCGTTATTGGAGAGAGAAAGAGAGTAGATATAGGCTTAAAGCGACTCGTTGTAAGAAATGTGGTAGAGTAAATTATCCACCCTCAAAAATATGTAGATATTGTGGGTCAAACGATACTGAAACTACATATCTTAATAATGAAAAAGCAAAGTTGATAACATGGACAATAATATATACTGCACCATATGGTTTTGAAGAGAGAAAACCCCTTATAATAGGGATTGTTGAAACATTAGAGACGAAAACGAGGATTTTAGCACCCATAACTGATGTCTTACCAGAGGAGTTAAAGAAAGACATGTTATTAGAACCAGTTCTCCGTAGGATTAACGAGGATAGAGAAGCTGGTATTATACATTATGGTATAGCGTTTAGGCCAGTGTTAAAACAATAACGTTTTTTAATCTACATTAAGTACCCCTAAATGCATATTCACTCAACATTATTATTTATAATACTGGTTTACCAAGAATATATTATTGGTGCTGAAGCCGACATAAACGTACCTTTATGGGATGAAGAGGGGTTGATGAGCTGAGGAAAACCCTCTTGTAAAGGTGGGTGTTTATGAGTTCTAAAACTGTTGAATTAGAGTATGTTGAGGAAATAGAAGAGGCTAGTAAGAAGCTTAAAGACACGTTTATACAAGCTTATATAAACCTACATGGTAATTTTCAAGGAATTACACGTGTATCAGCTGGTGAAATAGGTAATATATTTAAGGACTTAATTAAAGAACCTAGTAGATGCTATTTTCATAGATTAAACCTACGTAGAGACGGTGAATGGGACGAGTTATTAATAATTCTTTGTGGAAACACGGTCGTAGCTAGTCACGGATATATAAAGGAGAAAGAAGTTTCCGGCGTAACTGCTTTAGAGGAATTAGCTAAAAACGTTAATAGTGAAGCATATACGCACGGTATCATTGAGACGATCGAGATCCCGCCACGCCTCATTGAGGAGAAATTAGGTGTAAGTGTTAAGCAAGTTGTTAAAGAAGCTAAGCCCGAAGAGAAAGTTGAGGAGAAACCAAGGCTTAAAGCAGAAGAGAAACCACCAGAGTTAGAAGAGGTTGTTGAGAAAACAGCAACTCCAGAAACTATAGCTACTATACCCTTAGAGACAAGTATTACACGGACAGAGTCTCTACCAGAAAAACCAGCTACCGAGGAGGAAAAGAAAATACCGCCTACTCTGCCATCATTTGTTAAACCAGAGGTTAAACACGAGGAACCCACCACTATAACACGTAAACCAATTGTTCTCGAAGAAGCTATCCAATTAGATAAACCTATTTTAGAATTCAGCGATAGACTAACTAGTATATTGTCTGAAAAAAACATAAACTTGTCAGATGCCGTAATACAAGGAGACCCTGATAGATTAGAGGTTGAAGTAACAGTTACTAAGCTTGGATGGGGCCGAAAACGTGAGAAAATGTTGAAAATAGCTGAGAATATAGCAAACATACTATCTAGCATTCTTGCTAAGAATAAGGCACCACAAAAAGAGCTTATTGTCACGGTCAAACATGGTTTCAATGCTGTAAGGATAAGTAAAAAACTTAGTACATAGCTTTTCTACTTCCCCTTTATAATAGCTTCTTTAGTATAGACCAGTAATCACACATAGAATCGGCTAACTCACGTTTTGTTAGTTAGGGATATATAGAAACAAATAAATAGTTGAGACTATTGACTTTGGTGAACATATTGAAAGAGGCGATTGTAGTAGAGAATCTGCGCAAGACCTATAGAGTGAAAGAGAGAGGGCTTATTTAAGTCGAAATGGGAGCTTGTAGAAGCTCTCAAAGGAGTTTCCTTTAAGATAAGGTATGGTGAAGTTGTGGGTTTACTAGGCCCTAATGGTGCTGGTAAAACAATAACGATCAAGATCTTGGCCACACTACTACTACCGGATTCCGGTAAAGCATATGTTGCTGGATATGATGTTGTTCGAGAAGCTGATAAAGTACGTAGACATATAGGTTTAATGCTTAGTGTTGAGAAGGGGTTCTATGGTAAATTAACCGGGAGAGAAAACTTAGAATATTTTGCAGCATTATATGGGCTTGACTCTAAAACTGCTAAGGAACGAATAGATTATCTCATTAAGTTATTAGAGCTTAATAAACTCGGTGCTGATTACAAGTTATTTGAAGAGTATAGTTTGGGTATGAAAGCTAGATTAAGTCTTGCCCGTGCACTTTAAATAATGCCGAGATCTTATTACTTGATGAGCCGACACTAGGGCTTGACCCACCAACAGCACGTAAAATACGTGAACTTGTCCGAGAATTAGCACATAGTGAGAGTAAATCCATACTATATACTACGCACAATATGTTTGAAACAGAGATAGTATGTGATAGGATCATACTAATTAATAAAGGGGTAATTGTTGCTGAGGGAACTCCAGATGAGCTGAAACAACGTATACCTAGGCTTAAAGTCATAAACCTTCTAGTGAGAAAGGGTAGTAGGAAGAAAATAGAGAAGATCATCGGCAAATACAGTGATAAAGTTTCTATTAAAACAAATGAAAACGAGGTTTTTGATGTGAAGTTACATGTTAAGAAACCTGAGGAGATCATTAGCGAGTTATTACGTGATCTAGTTATTGAAGAATATGATATAATCAAGTTTAGCGTAGATGAACCAACACTTGAAGACGTCTTCATATACATTAGTGAGATGAAGTTAAAATGAGTTATTTAGAATTGGTAAAAGCCGAGTATAAACTGGTTTATGGCGAGCTTCTTCGCAGAAAATCTGCTTTTATCTCACTGATCATGTATCCATACCTATTTACTGGTTTTACCTTGTTCTTAGGCTACGCTATAGGTTCTCCACAGAGTTTTTCCGAGAAGATAGGAGTTGATCCCTTGATATATCTGATCACTGCTAGTTATTTAATGTTCTCTATTCTAGTAGCTGTTGACGATATTTTTACGGAGGCTATTGAATGATTTATGGGTTGGTACTCTCCCATATATTATAGCCTCGCCAGTTAATAGAGTAAAGCTTTACTTTGCTATACCATTGCCTCGCTTAACGGGTGTTATTATTATGGGTTCTACGAGCATAGCTCCGGTATATCTATGGTTTTACGGGTTATCCGGGTTAATAGTTAGTTTTATAGTTATTGGTTTATCTATCTTAGGAGGTTTGCTCATGATAACATTTGCTATGGCGATCGCCGGCTTGATCCATTCAATGGGTGAAAGTTGGCGTGTACTCAACATAGTTAGGCCTATTCTCATGATCCTACTCGGTATATATTATCCAAGGTTTTTAATGCCGCTCTCCGGCTATATATTAAGCTCTATTATTCCATCTTCACATGTTGTTGAAGCCGTTCAGAGAATATTAATGGGTGGTTATAATAATTTACATGTTTTACTCGTTATAGCCATTGTATTAGCACTACTCTATACACCCTTAGGTAAGAATAGTATTTTTTATTGGGAGAAAAAGAAGGCGAAAGAAGGTGTTAAAACAGGTTAGACGAGCATATGCTGTTTTAAAAGCGTATGCGTTAGCTGAGTTAGTGAGAAGTAAGGGATTAGTATATGGGTTAATTGGTTTCTCTATTTTGGATGATCTTGTTCCTATCACCAATGTCGTTATTCGTTAGTGGAAACGTTGATCCTAGTGTGATAGCTAACTATGGTTTTACCGCGATATTAATTCTAATGTCGTATGGCGTGGCTACATGGGATTGGGCTGCCGAGATTAGATGGATGATAAATCAGGGGATTCTAGAATATTATATTGCCAGCGGTAGTGGTTTTCTTCCACATTATCTTGGCCTACTACCCATGTCTTTGACTTGGCTTTTACTGGCTATGAGTATTAACTACGTACTATTAACGATCTTGTTTAAACCCCCACTTATCACAATATATGATCCCGTAATATTGTTGTTTGGCTTATTAATATTATTAGTTGTATTGCTTGGTTATGCAATGTTTCTCGGCGGAACAATGATT
Organism: uncultured Desulfurococcaceae archaeon; assembly: GCA_964625205.1. Lineage (GTDB taxonomy): Archaea > Thermoproteota > Thermoprotei_A > Sulfolobales > Desulfurococcaceae > CAZVAW01. Next base: position 20,374 of record CAZVAW010000001.1, on the reverse strand, counting down.
ACTAGTGGGACGACCGGGGCTATAATAGAGCTTATAAGTTTCATATTACCAATAGCTACTGGTGGATTAGCACCATTAAGTAGGCTTCCCGAGCCTTTAAGAATATTTGCTTTATACACACCATTTAGTTACCCTGCTGAAATAATTAGCTATTCTATCTTAGGCTGGAAACCTGTATTGGATTTAAAATTAATGATTATGATAGGGGCACTTTATTCAACAATATTCATGGCGTTAGGAATACTGTATTTTAGGTATCAATTAAGAAGGATTCTACGTGAAGGTTTTAGAGCAACTGCTATGTGGTAGTTATAAGTGATTATTAATAAGCCCTTTATAGATTATACCTCTATGGATTTAGAAGGGTAGGGGACTGAGACTATGTTCCTATTTTGGTATGACCCGTTGACATTAATGGCTATGTTTATAGCATATATTGTGGGATACATAGCATTATTTATCATAGCAGAGGCTATCGCTCCTAAAGTTGCTAGTAGATTATCAAATAGGTTTACACTACATACTTCAATGTTTATAGCGATGGCAATAGTACTGATCGGTGGTTTTGCATCAATATACTTGATCAGTACATTGATAGTTGAAGTGGCTGGACTTAGTCCGTATCTACTTGAAGGCTTAATATTATTTATCGTAATAATGAATATTATAACTTATATTATATCGCCATATATGATAAACCTATTCTACGGTGCTAAACCAGATTCTAGGTTACAGGAAATAGTAGATTCTGTAGCACGTCGTGCAGGGCTTAAACCGCCCAAGGCAGTTGTTGTTGAGGGCCCTCCAAATGCTTTTGCTTATGGTAATTTCTTAACTGGACGCTACGTTGCAGTATCATCTAGTATGTTGGGTTTAGTTAATCGTAGTGAGTTAGAAGCTGTTATTGGGCATGAACTAGGTCATCATAAACATCGTGATACAGTAATTCTCTTATTAATGGGTCTTATTCCTAGCGTGCTGTATTATCTAGGCATTATATTGATTAGAACCGGGCTAATCGGTGGAATGACACGTAGTGAGAGGAGGGAAGGAGGCGGTGGACCAGTATTAATGCTTATAGGCATTGCCTCGATAATCCTTAGTTTTATCATGCAGATATTAATACTTACTTTTAGTAGGTTGAGGGAATATTATGCTGATGCACATGGTGCTTTAGTAGCTGGTGCTAAGAATATGCAGAGAGCATTAGCTAAGCTCCACATATATTACCACTCATATCCAGAAGCACGCGAATACATACATAATAGTAAGTTAAAAACCTTATTCATATATGCATTAGTAAATACTGTAGCTAACCCGTACTATGATTACATACCATATCACGGTAATAGATCGAGACGATACCATGAAACAAATATAGATAAAGTGATCGAGATATTGAGACGCGAGAAGACCAACCCAGCACTAGAAGTATTTAGTTCACATCCACCAATACCTAAGCGTATCCGCTTCCTTGATAAGGTTGTTGTGGAAGATATTAGGGCTTAAACTCTTTTGCTTAAACAACTAATATCTTATTACCGCCAGATCGTTTTATTTTTCTTAATATTTTCCAAGCTCTTTTCCTGCCAGGTGTACCTTGATAAGCTTCTCTACGATTACTAGCTGGTTTTGGATATACAAAGTCTTTTAAGACAACAATTGATATAGATGCTCCTAACCTATTGATCTCCTTCTTTATCTTTTCTAAGTCATCAATGATCCCGTCTAGATGATCGTGGCCATAAGGTATCTCTATAACAGCCTCCTCTGTACCACGTATAGGGTCAAGCCCATATATGACGACACCATTCCATTTTCTCGCAAAGTTTTCTACAAGATTAGTTAAGGTACCAGTCACGATATTCGGTTTATAAGGATCCCAGCCTCGCTTTTCCATAAATTCTTCAAACTTATCGAGATCAAGTACTATGATAAGGCCTTCTACAAACAAGTTATCACTTTATAGGAAGTGATGAGAGAAGAGAAAAATCAGAGTGAGCACTGGGTTCTTCATCCCACGTCTTGGTCGTATGCTGCCCACTTCATCACCGCATTATCAACCTTATTCTCTCTTAGGCAATAAACATCCTAATTCCTTCAATTTTTTAGCAGTATTTATAACTGCTCTCTCTACTTCTTTTTCTTCCTTAGCCCCCGTTATAACCATTTTACCACTACTAAATATTAAGAGCACAACCCTCGGATCCCTCATTCTATGTATAAGTCCAGGAAACTGTTCCGGCTCATACATACTATCTTCAAGCATATATGCTGCTCTCTCTAAATTAACATATGCACCTACATCTCCAGAAGCAACTATGTTCTGGATCTGGATTCTAGGTTTAGAGGTTATTTCAATACCTGCTTTTATAAGTAGTTTAATGATTTTCTTAACTACATCTATTAATTGTGCAGTACTTTTAGCACCAGTTACAACCATCTTGCCGGATTTAAAAATAAGTGCGGTACTCTTTGGTTTTTCAAGTCTAAGCACTAAACCCGGAAACTGATCTGGTTGATACGTGGCATCTGATATTTTCTCCTCGATCCTACTAATATCTAGTGGCTGATCAAGTATAACCGTGGCCACAATATTTTCGATCTTAACAGTTGGTCTAGGAATAACCTCTTCTCCGCTACTCAAAACCTTCCACCCTAAACTTAAATTTATCTATTGATGAGATTTATAAATGGTTTCCATTGAATAATTTTAAAACCCCTAGTAAGAAATATAGTTATCTAGGAAATGGGCCCGTAGCTCAGCCTGGTAGAGCGGCGGATAACCGGCTAGCCCCCCGTTCTTCCCTTACTACTATATGCTAAGTATAAGTGAGACTAAAATAGGAGTCAAAAATATGTATGAAAGTAAAACTACTGTACCACGTGGATATGTTTTCTTCAATAGTTCTATCAGCTTAGAGGCGTTATCTCCTAACAGCGGGTATTTTGTAGAACCTTGTATAAGATAAAGTTCTTTATCATAATCCTTTTTCACTAATAGATCGGCCAATCTATTAACTGATTGTAGTAATTCCTCAGTATCTTGGACTGGTAAGTAGGTTATATGTGATCTTGTTCCAGTCTCTGTATGTTCGTCATTAGTTAATACTTCAACAAGTGAATTAGGAAAATACTGTTTTACCACATCAATAATCTTGTCCCTAACATGCGGCGCCATATTATTACCCCTCATATATATAAGGACAAGCGAATCATTAGTATTTTCCCCGCATATCTCTAGTCCACACAAATCTCCATCTATTACCCCTAAAGCATTACACGATATACATAACGCCCTACCCATCACCTCTACGGGTTTCCTATTTTTCAAGTTCTTAATAGTTATTAATGCTTTATCCAAGAGCGTTTTGAGCTTATCTAGATCAAACTCTTCTTCTTTCTCCCAGTTATGCGAATCTATCAATAATACTTGTCCGATACTATGTTTCCTCGCTTTCTCATTATACTCTAGTTGTAGCTCGTAAGGTAGATCATCAATACCTTTACCTGGTCTAGAAATAAAGAGTAAAGAAACATCCGATAGGGCTACACCAGTTACTTCCCAGTTATCATCACCTTTTAATTTGAAAACACCATGTAGAAGCTGTTTCTTTCCCTTATCGTTAATTAATTTTAACACGTATTCCACATATTCACGCATTATCTTTGATGAACCTAAGTCTCTATCATGACTACCCATACCATGCAATATTAATGGGGACCATTCTTGGGAAGCGAGTCTTTTATGCAGAATCTTCGGCAACATACTACTTCCTATATTCGAGAACGGGCCATAATGTACATCTGTATATATTACAAGATATTTATCGCCACGGAGAATAACTGGGTTTACCTCTTTATCTTCAGCTAATGATTCAAATACTTCGTCAAGTTTACGTCTCTTCTCAAGCCAGTTCCACATATAATATGTGCCGAGCTCTGCAGAGCCATATCTACCGATCTTGAATCTTGAAAGATACCAGTATATAATAAGGTCTAGTACCACAATAGTTATTGAGGCAAGTAAATACTTTATAAATGTGTCAATGGATATACCATATAAACCATGCATTAGGAAAACAACTATGTAGAAGGGAATTAACGCTATTATATACCTATACATCCTCGTACCATCTAAACCCTGTAATGCAATTACAAGTATTACTGTTGAAGATAACAACCCTATATCCCATGATGTAAAAACGCCTATGATTAAAGCATATATTGTCGTGATAAGAGTTAAACCAAGTACTCTTTTAAATCTCTTGAAAACCGATAACGTTAACCTCGAATATGGTGCGATAACTCCAACTATTGATAACATATACGCTATATACGGTATACTACTTTCACGAAGAAACAATATTATTAAACAACCAAGTATAAGGAGAAATACAGTTAAAACCCATACATGCGGCAACGAGAACAACATTGCATAGTATTTACCGATAACGGTATTTGGGCGGTAAAGCTTCACTCTAACCCCCGTGTTTTAGTCTCATCAAATTATTTTCTCCGACCTAGCTTGTTAATAACTATAAGCACAAACAATAATATTGTAGCTAATAAAGCTATTAATGTATTATTTAAAAGAAAGTAGAGCCCAGCATAGAATATTGCTAAACCAGCAAATAATGTGAATATAGAGGTTATCTTCTCAGCTAATAGATAGGATACACCAATAGCTAGTAATACCGTTATGATAAGTAATGGTAGGTTTTCAAGAAATCCAAATATAGAAGCTAATACATATCCTACCAGGAAACCAGTAACTATAGCGATCGATACCTTAAATATAAACCATCCAAGAAAAAACCCTACTATAAAACCAAGAAAACCAAGTACAAGTGCTGCTGTGAAACCGCCATTAAACATTAGAACTAATTTTGCGATCATATAGCCTAATAAAGCACCAAATGCACCACCTATTACAAGTTTTAACAAGGTCTTTCCAGCAAAAACTACTATTAATCCAGCAACTACCATTAAGGTAGAGGTTAACCAGCCGACTTCGCCTGTAAAGAATTGTGTCATATACCTCACCGTTACCACTTACAGTTACTATAATTTTATTATAGCTTAAGTATTTATGTTAGATCACCGCATGCACAATATGCTTCGTGGATCAAAGTGTGAAGCTCTATGAAATCATCTTGATTAATAGCTGATACTAAAACTGATCTAACCGGCGCTTTAGTCTTGATAGCGATCGATAATAAATCAGGTGCTATATCGGATAATAAACCTTCCTTGACATCTTTCTTAATAATATTCATTAGCTCCTCGGGTTCTTCAACAAGCTTCTTAATATAGTCTACATTTGCGGCTATGTCAACCTTATTTATAACTGGTACAACTATTAAACCGGTTTTCACTTGAACAAGAACGTGGAGAAACCATAATGTAACCATATCTGCTAAAGTAGTTATAGCTGAAGCATCTAATACAAAGACTATAACTGGCTTAGCTATCTTATTTAATGCTTCAAAAAACACGTTACTTGCTTTTCTAAAAATAAATGCCTCCATTTGACCTGGTGTATCTATTAACACTATATCCCACGAATCAATATCATTAAATGGCGTACGTGACATGATCTCATCAATGTGTTCAGCGATTAATTCAGAAGCTCTTAGAAAAGCACCATTAGGGCCGAGGCCGTATTTTAACATTATATCACGTAATGTGAATAGTTCTCGTACGTCAAAAACTGGTTTATATAAGATATTCTCAGCGCCAGGGTCAAGGTTTACTAATGCAGTTTTAAGGAAAAGCCTTGTTTTAAGCCACAAACCATACCTATGTGCCAACGTGGTTTTCCCACTACCAGCTGGCCCTACAAATACCGCTACTATGGTCAACTATTGTCACCGTGGAATAACTAGTATTAAGTATAGACTCTAATAATGCTAAGCTACTCACTGATCTTCTTCAACTGCCTCTTATACATTTCTATAAGCTCTTGTGTTGTAGTGGCTTCTTCCGGCCCCTTATCTGGGCGCCATCTAATAAATCTTGGGAACCTAATAGATATACCTGTGCCAGGCTTAATTACGCCGAAACCACAAGTATGCAAAGGTGATAATGTTAGCTCGGCACCTATGATCTCAGCTACTAATGCTGGCCTAACCCATACGTCCGGCTTAATATTAGCTACTACATTTACTGGTTTTTCTTTCATAATATAGGGGCCTAGTATGTCAGCCATTTTATCGAGATCCTCATCTTTAAAACCGCTACCAACTTTGCATACTGTTTCAAACACTCCCTTTTCTGGGTTATATGCGGCCATTAAGAGTGTACCTAGTTTGCCTCCTCTTCTACCTCTCCCATAAAATGCGCCGACCACGACTAGATCGACTGTATCGGCCATTTCACTTTTATAGTCACGTTTATATTTGATCCAGAGCCATCCACGTGTACCAGCTTGATATATTGCTTTACCATGTATTGCTTTAACCATAACACCTTCTGCACCATCTTCAATCGCTTTTAAGAAGAATTTCTCTAATTCCTCCGGATCACGTGTTTTTATATACTCAGCTATTTGGAATAACTCTGTTTGCTCAATAACTTCCTCTAACTTAGCACGTCTAAGTGGTAATGGTTTTAACGTATAGTCTTCACCATCAACGTAGAGTAGGTCAAAGAGGAATACTTTTACTGGTACTTCTTTAACAGCTATATGGATATCATGTTTACGTTTACGTTGCATAAGTTCTTGGAAAGGCCGTAGCTCACCAGTTTCAACATCATATGCTACGATCTCTCCCTCAACAATTGCTTCTTTAGCTTTAATGTATTTACGTGCATATTCGACTACATCGGGGTATTGATGTGTAATGTTTTCTAGTCTTCTCGAGAATATGATGATCTTATCGCCAGCCTTATGTATTTGGGCTCTTTCTCCATCGTATTTATACTCTACAAAGGCTTCACCACCAGCTTTACTAAGTATTAGCTTAGGATCATTAAGTCTCTCAGCCAACATAGGCCTAATAGGTATTCCCACTTCTGGTTTAATCTTCTTCAACTCCTCAATACCTTTCGTAGCCAATAGTTTCGCTACATAACCTAGGTCTGGTCTAAGATTGTATGCTCTCTCAATGATCGGGCGAGCCGCTATACCTCCACCATATACTATTGCTAACGCATCCATGATCGTAGCGTCGCCAACACCTAGTCTAAGCCTTCCTTCGACAAATCTTACGATAAACTTTGCTTCCTTGGGTTTAGCATCAGATAATAAACCGGCAAGGATCTTTAACTTAATATCTTTACTACCTTCCCCCTGCGCTAATGCTATCCTCGTTAACTTCTCATATACTTCACTAACAGTTAATTCTTTCTCACCAGAAACATATGCTAGTAGTGAAGCTGTTTTCTTGAGTTTAGCCTCCATATCCGTCTTTAATTTTTCAGCTACTTTACCAAGATCACCTAAGGATTTGTAAAGTTGCTCAACAAGAGACTCTTTAGTTTGTGTTGCTAACGCGATAGCTTTAATCAACATTTTTTCTCCAATACCTAGTTCAGGGTAGCCTTTCCAGTCGGGCCAGAGAATACCTTGAAGTAAATATATAGTTTTATCTATTACCTCAACAGGCGTTTTCTTAAGTAAATCAACTATAAAGTTCGTTATTAACGTCCTAGACGTTATACTCTCTAATCTTTCGAATACAATAGCTACTTCTTTCAGCAAAAGATCTTTTTGAGGTGGATTAGTCGCTGGCATTGCTTCCTTCCCCAAATACTTACTCCTCTACTTATATATAGTTGTTTTAGCGTTAATTAATCATAACACAAAATAATATTATTCCTTATAACGATATTTTCCCCTAGACAATGATGACACCCGGCAAGTATGAGCATATAGCCATGATTACTCAGTGTTAATCTGAGGTGTTTAAATGATTAGAAAAATAAATCTTTCATCCTCGGTATTGCTAATTCTTATAACCTTATCTACTCTACAGATAATAGTTATTGGTTCTAACGAGTATAGGCTCGTATATACCACACACATATACTTATTAGCTATTAGAGAGGGGTATGGCGGTGTAGTTCTAAACACTACATTAAATATCTATTATCCCGGCACAGGATCTGTAATAACAAAGGTCGAGAATGGCAAGGTAGCCTACGATACTATAACATCTATAAAATATGCAATAATATTAGCTTCCATGATCACAGGCGTTAATTATAAATTATATGATTACGAGTTCATATTCCCCCCAGACACTAGGTTGCGAGGACCAAGCGCTACACTTGAGTTTTTCTTAGCAATAACTACCTTCTATAAAAACATAAGTTATAAAGGTGGTGTAGGTGCCACTGGTGTTATTGCTCCAAATGGTTTAATAGGATTGGTTGAGGGCTTAAACGAGAAATACAAAGCCGGGATCACATATGGTTTATCAAAAATCATAGGTCCTCCGACAAAGAATCTCACAAATGCTACAAATTATTATCAGGTAATCGATATATGGAGCGCATATAAGATCTATACTGGTAGACCATTATACGAGGAACATATAAGCATTGATCCCAAGTATTATGTTATATGTAGAAACATAATAGAGGATACATTTAGATATTCCTACACATTTTTCTTTAATAAGACCCTGGAATTAATAACACGTTTAGAGGATCTTGGTGTTAAAAATTACGAATCATCAAAAGGTTATAAATACTTAGTGTTGGCCGAGAAGTATAGTGATAAGAAACGATGGTATACTGCTTCCACATATGCTTTCCGCGCATATATAGAGATCCATAATCTACTAGTTAATTCTATGTTTAAAAAGCATAAAATCGACGCGTTTAATTACATAGATAAAATTGGAGAACAAGTGCATAATCGACTACAGACGCTAAGCGTGGAATTATCAAGTAGTTTAAGAAATATAACTGATCTCTGGGATTTAGATGCTTTAATTAATGGTTTTATTAGATACTACGTAGCTTTAGAAGCATATAGTGAGGGTAAACTTACCGGTAATCCATTGGAGAAAGCAAAACTATATATACTGGCTTTAGCACGAACATATACGGTTGAGCATTGGCTTATGCTTCTCCATAACAATAGCATATATGGTAGATGGTTTAGTTCTACTGAATACTCGTTAGCTAATATTATTCTTAGAGATTATCTCCTTAAATCTATTGATTACCTCACTATACTAGGTATTTTCAGCAACAAGTCTCGTGAAATAATTATAAGTAGAATCCCAGACACTACTGGGAAGCCTTTAGAGACTTTTATTAACTATACGATCACATTATACGATCTCGGCTTTATTACGCAAAATTTAAAACCACCTATTTTCTCACAATTTACTGATTCATCAATTATTAAAACACTTAATGAGACTATGAATTCTATCACGTATTATCTATGGAGTAAAACCCATACATTACTACCATCTAGTATTACTTTGAACGAATTAATAGATGGCTATATACGAGAAAATGAGAGCTTAGAGATTATCGGTATTCTCTATTCATCTGAATTTTCAGCTCTTATACCGTATCTAGTCTTAGTACATAGCGCGGGATTATTGAATAACCCATTGAGTATAACGGTAATTACTAGGACAGAGTATGTAACAGTAAATATTCCTGTAAACATCTACTATGTATTAATACTTTTCTTATTAGCTACAGGCGCATTCCTTATAGGCTATGGCATGGGTAAAACTAGGAGATAAGCTAGCCATTTAGATAATCAAGTAAAGTACGTCTGCTTTTCTTCTGCCCACCCTTAACTACTTCTTCATAGAGCTTCTTAATCGTTGTAAAGTCTTTTTCGAGCTCAGGTCTAAGCTTAGGATAGTATAAAGCAGCGGCTGGATGATAGGTGGCCAATAGTTTTGTCTTTACACCGAATAACTCGGCATCATATACTTTACCATGCATTACCGTCATATTCCTCCATTTAAGCCCAGCATTTGTGAATAAGAATCTACCTGCATGTCTACCTAAAGCGATTATTATCTTTGGTTTGATCAACTGTATTTGTCTAATGAGATATGGAGAGCAAGCCTCGATCTCCTCCTCGGTAGGATCACGATTATTTGGAGGACGGCATTTCACCACATTAGTTATATATACTTCTTCACGCTTCAACCCGATAGACTCTATGAGCTCAGTTAACAACTTACCAGCAGCACCCACGAATGGCCGTCCTCGTTCATCTTCTTGCGCACCTGGTGCCTCACCGATAAACATTATGTCAGCATCTAATCGGCCCTCACCTGGTACTGGGTTTTTCCTATACTTATATAGATCACATTTTTTACAGCTCATGATTTCTTTAATAAGTTCATCCCAATCACTAGACAACATATACTCCCTCAACTATTGGTTATAATGTAGTTCAAGACTCTTGACTCCCCTAACAGTTTTTATTATTAGGTTGAAAAGTATTATTAATTACCAGTCATTACGGGGTATATGGTTAGTGTAAGGGATTAAAGTACATTGAAGAACCTATACCTAGCTACTAAAGCGGGTGATTGCCTAGGGTTATCAAGGATATTAAGTAATAGGATTTCAGTTAATGAGTTGAGAGAGTTATTGAGTAAAGATATACGTGAACCATTATTGGTTGTATTGGATATTTTCCATGAATACAAAGAATTCGATGAGATAGCTAAAGATAGGGGTAAGGAGATCATTTTGTATAGAATGAGAATTTCATTTTATTTAAAACTATTTTCTATCCTGGTAAGGAATCCTTTTGAAGAATTATTAGGCGATAAATATGTTATAGGCGTATACATACCATTTGGTATTAAAATCCCTCTTCAACATGATTATAGGGTTGTGGAGTTAAACATTGATAATGATCATTTAATATTCTTGTTATCAAATATACTACCACGTCGCTTAGCTTGCTTTTTTATAAAACTTAGGAGATTATTGAAATTCTCATTAGTTGGTTTAACTGGTTTCTTTGTGAACTTATTCGTACTTTACTTAGCTACCTACCTACTTGGGTTCTTTCTTACTAAAAATATCGCTATACCTTTAGCCTCAATAATTAGTTTCGAAACAAGCCTTACATGGAACTTCATATTACATGAGCATTGGACTTTTAAAGACCTAGGTTTACCGAAGACAAAAATTAGTATTCTCGCACGATGGGCGAAATTCCATGTAGGCTCGATCGGTAGTTTTCTAGCACAGGTTACATCTGTGACTATATTATCAGCTTTCCTAGGCCTCCCTCTATATCTCTCGCTTTTCGTGGGAGTGACTACTGGTTTACTACTGAATTATTTCTTGAGTAAAACTATAGCATGGAGAAAGTAAAACTATTAAGACTAATAAATATTATCAAGTCTAAATAGACGTGTTGCCGCATTATATACAATATGGTGATCGATATGGGTTTGAAACATGGTAAATATATTTACGTAAAACGTAGTGATGGATGGTATGTTAAAGTACGCGTACTGGGTATTAGGTTTAAGAAAAAATCTGAGGAAACAGTAGATATTAATGATCCTAGCCGATACATAGTATTACCAGTTAAAACCAAGGAACCACCACGTAAAGCTATAATTGTCCGTGAAGAGGATATACCAGAGGTAGTTAGGAAGGCCTTGTGGACTATATAGTGGTTCCTTAGGGGTGTATATAGTTATTGATAAACGAGCTATTAGCCGAGCTTAAAAAGATCTTTGACAAAGTCCTACATGAGGAACAAAACGGTAATTATTTATTAACTCTATTCTCTGGTAACGAGCCTAAATACATATTATGCATACCAGTGAAAACTAAGGAATACATATATGGTAAGGTGGGTAGACTAGATAATATTTATACGCTTAACTGCCTCGATTTCTTCTACTCGCCATATGGGCTCTACATATTTGCTAGAAACATTGACGAGTTTGTATCGAAATTAAGTGATAAGATAAAGTTACTGGGTTAAGTCAGTTGAGTAAATATAAGTATTTAATAGTTGATCTAGATGGGGTTGTATGGAGAGGTTTTACACCTTTAACAAATAATATCTCAGTACTTAAGAAATTAGCTGAGAAGGGTATTAAAATATTATTTCTCACGAATAATTCCACGAGGTCTAGACACGAGTATCTCGAAAAATTAAGTAAATACAGTTTTAAAATAAGCTTAGAGAGCATTATAACAAGTGGTTATCTAGCAGCCGAGTATGTTAAGAACCTTGGTGGTAGGAAAGTATTTGTGGTTGGCGAGGCCGGGCTATATTATGAGTTAGTGAATGCTGGTTTAATACCAGTAACCATAGGTACATCGGCAGATCATGTCGTTGTGGGGCTTGATAGGTTTTTGACTTATAATAAGATAAGCTATGCATCTAGACTAATAATGGAGGGTGCTTCTTTCATAGCATCTAACTGTGATAAGACTTACCCGGTAGAAGACGGTGTTGAGCCTGGTGCTGGGAGTATTGTAGCTATGATTAGTGAAGCTGTTGGTAGAGAACCAGATATTATTACTGGTAAACCTAATCCATGGGTTCTCGACTATATATTTGATAAATACGATGTTGATCGGGAGGAGGTATTGATAATTGGTGATCGAATGGATACCGACGTATATATGGGTTATCAGAGAAAAGTTGATACACTATACGTATTAACTGGCGTCGGTAAATTAGAAGATGTCAATAAATATGGGTTTAAACCAACATTCATAGCTAGGGATCTAGTGGAATTTATAGAGAAACACAAGGACCTATTTTAGCCATGCTATTTATTTAGAACATTATAGATACTGATCTTGACGTTCTTATCCAAAGATATATTTACTAATGCATAGTATCCACGCATAAAAGGACCTGGGTTTAAGACTATCGTCTTACCCACCCTGGTATACCCACTATATTCGTGTAAATGGCCCGTGATCCATAGTATTGGCTGGTATTTCTCAAGGAAACCCCTTAGCACTTGTGAACCAACGTTTTCATCATTTATTTCATCCATAACACCATAGATAGGAATGTGTGTAACCATGATTAAGTCATCAAAGACACCGTGTTTTTGTATTATATCTATGAATTCTTTTATCTGATCCTCACTCCACTCAATAGGGGTTGAGAACGGGGTTATATTACTCCCGCCAATACCATAGATTAAGTAGTGGTTTAACGTATACACTTTACTATGAACGTTATAAATGGGTTTATCATCTATTTTATCAATACTAAGTAGTTCCGGATCATCACAATTACCGGGTATAAAGTAAATAGGTTTACCTAGAACATTGTATAGGGATTCCAGGATCTCTAACGCCTTTTCCTTTTTCTCGAAATACGTTAAATCACCAGCTACTATAATATAGTCTATGGACTCTTTTAAAGACCCGCTTAGATCCTTGAATAAATGCCTTCTACCATGAATATCTGTTAGTACTAGTAACTTCATTATAACACCCTATATATTAGGTTAGGACTTAATGTCCATCGTGAAAAGATAAATTAATAGCAATGCATTATTAAGATTATTATGTAGAGTCTGAGAAGAGGAGTGATGATGACAAACCCCAGTGTTTTACGTAAATTAGAGTCTGGATTTTATAAAGTAGTCATCAATAACGATAAAGTATATGTTCCGGAGAGAGAATATAACGCACATCATGTCTTTCTCGTAGGCTTTAGTAAAGCCGAGATAAACCTATATGGTAGTAAGGTTAGAGGAGAAATAGATTATGGTTTTATACCAATGATTGACTTCTCCGACGAAGTATTAAGTATAACTTCTTCGAAGCAGCCAAGAATAATACATAAGTATGAAGAGAAGTTAAAGATCAAGGATCACATGTTGAAGGGAGAATCAAAACCATTAAGCATTAGAATTAGTGAAGAAACAGAATATATCGTCTCTGTTAACGAGAAACACGTTTATAAAGGGGATAACATCGAAGTAAAGTTTACTGGATTTAACTCTGTACTAAACATGCTTATCTACCCGCTAAGGATAATCTGGATATACGTACCTCATGGATATATTAATTTATCTCAGGGAAAGAATACTGTAAAAATAGAGGTTAACGAGATCTAGATCTCTTTTATCGGTTGATCCAACCATGGATAACGCGGAATAGGTGGAAACACTCTTTTATGCCTACTCCTCCTATGAAGCATCAATACTTTCTCAACAACACTATATGGTATACCTGTATAACTCGGTACCTTATCCGGTTCTACGCCCAGATCAAATACACTGTATAAGACAAGATCTATATCTTCGTATCTAAGCCCAAGCTCTTCCTCGGCTAAATGATGCGGCCATAAACCCGGGCTACTTGGTTTAAATGCTATATTCTCCGGAATACCTAGTTTTAACGCCAGTCTCCTCACTTGCGTCTTGTATAGGGCACCAATAGGCAATAGGTCTGCCCCCCCATCGCCATACTTGGTGTAATATCCGATCAATAATTCGCTTCGATCACTTGTTCCTATGACAATAGCATTATATTTATTGGCATAGTAGTAGAGTAGCGTCATTCTAATTCGGGCTCTTAAATTACCAGTCGCTAATCTATCATCATAATCAAAGAATGGAATAGTCTTATACGATTCCATGATATTATTTATGGGTATGTAATATTGTTTCACACCAAAAATCTCTGCTAAATATTTAGCATCTTCCACATCCTGTTTACTAGTGACTTTTTCATCTGGCATAATCAAGACAGTAACATGATCCGATCCTAGTGCTTCCGTTAATAGAGCTAAGACTGTGGCTGAATCGACGCCACCGCTTAAACCCATAACAACGTTTTTTACACCAGCTTTTTTAACATATTCTTTTATAAAATCAACCGTATACTCTATAGCTTGATCATAGGGTATATTTAATAGATCGTTAAGTGTTATCTTTTTATTCAAGAGAGACCCCATTCAATGAAATAATCACTAGCTAGTGGTTATACATTTTTCTCTATATTCCTTAGCCATATCTATTTCAACAATCTCTCCACGTGGTGATACTTCTTTAAAAACCCTACCTATGTAACGGTATATTTTAACATCATTGTCAAGCCAGCAATCAGGGTTTAACCCAGCTTTTAAGCAAGTCTCTGCTAAAAAAGTCTCATTATCCCAGCAATACTCTATTGGGACAACTGGTAATAAGGTACCTTTAAAGAATCCTTTTTCAACAACTAATCCATCCCTACCTATAATTATCTTATTGGGTAATTCCCACCGATCCTTAACAATTATCTCCTCGGGCATAGATAAAACGGATACTTCAAATACTAAGTTATCAAGCTCTTCAGGGCTTACTGGTGGAAACCTTGGATCATTTAATGCTGCTTCTATCGCTGATTTTATAGTTGATTCTACAAGGCTATATATTGGTTGTAAAAACCCGATACAACCACGTAAAACATATTTACCCTCTGAAGACACCTGCTCTATGGTTGTAAATGTCATTCCAGGCTTAAACAAGTGTTTAGGAGTATTATTTGGTGGTTCGATCACTTTATCATTTAATATTTTTTCTTCAACAGCTCTCCTTGCTAACTTGACAAGAAATACTCCATCATCAAGACTTAGTTCACTTGGATGTATTGGTTCCTTCAAGTCATCTACACCCTATAAACGTATTTCTTAGCCTTGTATTCCTCAAGTAATTTACGGGCTTTTTCAAGAATTTCCTCAATCTTAACCCAATGACTACCTATCCAATATATTTTTCCACAATTCATACATATCCAGAAATCATTATAGTATCTATAAACACGTGGCGGCACCTTACCTTTGACTTCCTCCTTGGAAATTTTTCTAAGCTCACCATTACATATTGGGCATCGTGACTTTTCTAGATCAACATATAATCTAATACCTGTTATCAAAGCAATATATGCTAGTCTTTCAGCCATATTATCAATGATCAAGTAGATGCTCTTCAAACCATTATTTAAAGCCCTGTTATGTAATCCCTTATCCCTAGTTATGATAACCCTATTCTCCTCCCTAGCTAAGCGTATGATCTCCCAGTCTTTAAAGTCTCTACGATATAATGTATCGTATCCTAGTATTCGTAACCATCGCGCGATATTACCAAGCATGGTATCTACTACGAATCTAGGTTCTTCTACAGAGCCTCTCAACTATCCTCCTCCCAAGTAGAAAAAGAATATTGTATAATGGTTTATAAAAGAAATCATTTGATCTCTTTAACAGTTAAAGCGTATAAAACATCTCTTTCAGTTATAATGCCCAAAAGCCTCATATTATCGTCAACTACAAGAGCTGAACTCACGTTTTTATCAAGCATTTTATTAACTACAACACTTAAATCATCGTTTGGATGAACCGTTACTAGCTCCTTTGACATGATCTCATCCACCGTCTTATTTAATGCTTCTCTTATGTCACTACTCACTATCTTTTTAAACAATACACGTGGATCGAAGAATTTTACTATATCCATAGCAGTCACAATACCTATTACTTGATCATCCTCTATAACTGGTAGTCTTCGAAAACCATTACCTATGATCTTCTCCATAGCACTCTTGATAGTCGAGCCTGAATTAATAGTTATTACTGGTGAAGACATAATCTTAGAAGCTTCAACACCAATCTTTACTATCCCCCGTAAATATTTTATTAAGTCATGCTCCGATACAACACCATATACCCTATTATCGTGGTAAACCACAGGGAGAAGACCAATGCCGTAGATAACCATTTTCTCAAGTACATCAGTTAGTTTCTCGTCAACATACGCTACTATTGGTTTATGCTCCATTATATGCTCTACATTCTCTTTGTTAAAAGCCATATATATGTTATAAGAGTACTTGTTAACAATGATCTTGTAATGCTCACCACCGCCTAAATAGTCGATTATATGAGTTGCAAGTAGTAATCCTTTTAAATAATCATTACTAGCTACTATGAGGCTTCTATAGTTATCGGACATGATCTCGATAGCTTTAGCTACTGGTGTTGTAGGTGTAACACTAACTACTGGTTTCTTCGCTAAAAACTCCATATCACCCGGAGCCTTATGTATATGATCGGCGAAATTAGGTGTGCCATCGCTTCTAAGCCATCTATAGTCTATTCTACGCCTAGTTTTGTGGGAAGGAGAAGATGTTCTTGCCATGATAATCCCTCTCTATTATATTATTTAGTCTAACAACTATTTATTATCTACGTGAAAGAGTTCTAAGTGGATTAGAAACTAATATAGCACTTTACTCGCTGACGGTTTCAGTCTTACTTGCTTCTACGATCTCTATTAGATCCCCTAAAAGTTCGACAAGATCACGATCACTGATAATACCCACTACTTTATCGTTTTCAACGACTGGGATATGGCTTATGTTATTAGTTATCATCTTATTAATCACTATAGCTAGATCGGTGTCTGGTTCCACTGTAACTAGGTTTTCACTCATGATTTTATCAACAGTATCTTTCTCCGGATCTTTTTTCCCATAAACTAGGGCCCATAGCAGGTCTCTTTTAGTAACAATACCTACTGGTTTACCAGCGTTTACAACGAGAAGTGATCCTATTCCTTCATTAATTATTCTCTCTATAGCCTCACTTATCCTAGTATCCGCTGAAATAACTATTGGTTCTCTCATAACATCGCGTGCCTTATAAGTAGTAAATTTCATTGAAAACACCTTACGCTAGTTTACCAACGACTTCTGGAGCTACTTGTTCATAGTTTATACTTATAAATGCTATATGACTACCTCTGATCAATACCCGTCCATAACGTGCTACTGGGTTACCTTGGCTATCGTATTTTACACAATCACTCAGTACTACATTCATTGTATGATCAACTAGCTCTAATTTACCAACATATTCTGTTCCATCCTTTAATTTAACCAATATTATCTGATCAAGAGCACCACGTAGGTGTTTAAGTGGTGTTGCTGGTTTATTCTTTGGAGCAGACAACGGTACACCCCATCATATTCCTTGTTTTCCTAATAATACCTTTTTCTACTAATGTTACTATTTAAGGATTTAGCTTTTAACGTATAAATAGAAACAATCAATATTGCATCCTAGAAACACGTATTTAGGATCAAGATCTGGTGGTTTAGGATTTTTAGCTTTACTAACTACGCTTATAACCGCGTAGCCCTTGGGTTTCAATACTCTATCGATCTCCCTCAATAGTTTTTCCTTATCCTTAACATTATCCCATACTGTAAACAAGTATATCGTATCAATTATCTTATCGCGCAATGGTAAGTGTTCACCATATCCTTGTATAACTATTATCCTATGATCAATTATGTTCTTACTATATAGTATATTTAACATTCCAGTGCTTGGCTCAATACAAAAATATTTATCGTAATAATCGATCATATTGTTTTTAATGAACTCTATTAAAAGCCCAGTTCCACAACCTATGTCAGCAACTACTCCACGTGGTAAGAGTTTCTTATTGATCAGTATGTAGCGGTATTTTTCGAACTGCTCATCCCTATATAATTGGTCATAGGATTTGCTTGTTACATCATACTTATATACACTATCCACGTTTCTCCCCATTTCTACTAAGGTATTTAAGTAACGAGGTATGTTTAACTTCTTTCTCCTTCTTTAAACTCCATAGTCTCCTTAGATCAATTTCTTTCCACTCAAGTTTTAAGCGATTAAGAGCTTCTATAGCTGACGAGGTAAACGATGGAGCAACGAGTATTCCCCGGGGCCTTATACCTGTTTTCTCGGTATAGGTTTTAACATAGTTATATAGTTGTAGAACTGCTTCTCTTCCCGCAGTTACTCTCTTCAATTCTATGATCACGGGTTTATTATTTTTATCATAACCAAAGAGATCTATTGAGCCGCCATTTACTTGTTTTTCTTTTTCCTTAATCCTTAACCCCTCCTCAATCAATTCTGGATGCTCAAATAATATGTCACGCATATCAAGCTCATCCATATACATTACAAACTCGCCGTGATCAACTAGTTTACCATGTATAATAGCCTCGATCCTAGTGAAGTAGATATTTACTATTTCACGTGGTTTATCACGTATTGCGGTTAAAACGAGTTTATTGTCATGTTCTCTTACCTCAATGATAGTTGTGGAAGGTTGCCAGTTAACTGGTGAATATCCCGTTGGTCTATGGATAAGGAGAGCACCATCTTGTTTAATAATCACTATTCTCTCGCCACTCGTTAACTTCGACTCACTCCTACCAGTATAGTCTACACTACATTCACCGATAATGATCACTAATTCTTTACGCTGAATACTCTTCTTTAAAGGCTCAACATACTCAGTTACATTATCTCTCCTAATAATCTCTAACAATTATTTTCACCGAAACATACTTAGTACATAAACTATCTTAATTTATCATACAATTAATTTTATCACTTAAACCCCGTTGTGATGCTACAATCATTATGTTTAAGAACAAGTATTATTTATCACTTTGATATAGACTCTAAACTATTTACTCACGTGGTAAGGGGTTTGCTGTGGTAAAGATTAAGTTAATAGGCTTTGATAGTATGGGGACACGTGGCATGGCCACCGTGGTAGATATTGAGGGTTTTAAGATCTTTATAGATCCAGGCGTTAGTTATGCACCGCGACGCTATGGTTTACCGCCACATCCTCTTGAAAAAGAAGCTTTGGCTAAGCATCTTGATGAAATACATCGTGAAGCACTTGATTCGCATGTATTCATAATATCGCATTATCACCGTGACCACTACCTCTATAGAGAGGGTGAAGAGAAGTTTTACCGGGGTAAGGTAGTGTTTCTTAAAGACCCAGTTAATAATATTAACTATAGTCAAAAGGTAAGAGCTTATGTATTATTGAATAAAATGGGTATAAAAGACCTAGCCAAGAATATAGAAGCTGCCGATAATAAGACATACAATATAGAGAACATAACTATTAGTTTCTCAAAACCAGTTCCCCATGGACCCCCTGGTAGCAAGTTAGGATATGTCATAATGACCATGATCGAACATGAAGGCTATAGGATTTTACACGCAAGCGATGTTCAGGGCCCGATCGATGATAATGCTTTAGAGATCATCTTATCTTTTAGACCAAACTTATTGATCATAAGTGGTCCGCCAACTTATTTTGAAGGATTCAAAATGAGTAGTAAGGATATAGCTAAAGGTTTACATAATATGTCTTTGATCGTTGAGAGACTTAGACCAGGATCGATAATTGTGGTTGATCACCATATTTTACGCGATCTAAATTTTAGGGATAGGTTAAAGGAAGTTTATGTTAAGGGAGCCGAGAATGATGTAAAGGTATTAACAGCGGCTGAGTATATGGGTGTTGAGATTAAACAATTAGAGGCTTTGAGGAAACAACTATGGCAGAGAGAAAACCAGTAATTGTTA